>DATFHJ010000425.1:0-15164 GCA_035248585.1 Thermoanaerobaculia bacterium | reverse complement strand
TTCTACCTTGACTTGATGCGGGCGATCCGGCAGGCTATTGCGCTCGACTCGTTTGCCGCGTACCGCGAAGGGTTCCTGTCGCGGCAATCACAAGAAGAAAAATCATGAATGCGATAGCTTTGCTCCAAGCAGGCGGCGGCGCCGCTGCCGCTCTGTTCCAGTTTCTGCCGATCCTCGCGATCGGCGCCGTCTTCTATTTCCTGGTCATCGCGCCGGCCAACAAACAGCGCAAGAAAACGCAGGAAATGCTCAGTGCGCTGAAAAAAGGAGACCGAGTTCTCACCTCCGGTGGGATTTACGGGACGATTCAGGGTGTTGAGGCCGAAGTCGTTTACCTGAAGATCGCCGAAAACGTGAAAGTCAAGGTCGCACGCTCCGCCGTCACCAGCGTGGTTGCTGGCGAATCGGAGGCGTAGTGCGGCTCGTTTTTCGTTCCGGAGGAAACCTTTGAATCGCAACGTCATTTGGAAAATCCTGTTGATCCTCGGCGTGCTGGCGGTATTCACCATCGCCATCATCCCGACGTCGAGCAACCCTGAGCCGATCCGCCGCGGACTCGACCTCAAGGGCGGCATTCACCTGGTCATGCGGGTGAACGTCAACGAGGCCGTCCGCCTCGAGACGGACCAGGCCATGAACTCGCTGCGCGCGCAGGCGCAGACGCAGAACCTGCCGCAGCCCGCCACCCGGCGCGTCAATGACACGACCTTCGTGGCCACGATGCCGCAGGGCGTGCCGACCGACGCCTACGAGCGCATCGCGAAGGACTATCTTCCGTCCTACGAAGTCTCGCGCCTGGCGGACGGACTGCGCTTCATCATGAAGTCGCAGGCGGCTTCGACGCTGCAGCGCGACACGATCTCGCAGGCCGTCGAGGCCATCGACCGCCGCGTCAACGCCCTCGGCGTGACGGAGCCGATCATCGTGCCGGAAGGCAACGATCGCATCGTCATCCAGCTCCCCGGCGTCGACGATCCGGCGCGCGTGAAGGACATCATCAAGACCACCGCGCAGCTGCAGTTCCGCATGGTCGAAGGCAATGCGAACGCCAGTGCGCAAGGCGTCTTCGACTCGCTGACGCCGCAGCAGCGCGCGGGGACGGACATCCTCCCGGCGAATCGCGAAGACGAGATGGGACGCGTCACCGGAGTCGAGTACGTGGCCGTGCAGAAGAACGTGCCGGTCAGCGGACGCGATCTCAAGAACGCGCGCGTCGTGAAGGGCCGCGTCGGCGAGCCGGTCATCGGCTTCTCGCTCACGCCCGAGGGCACGCCGAAGTTCGCCGCGCTCACCAAGGCCAACATCGGCCGCAACATGGCCATCGTCCTCGACAACAAAGTCGTCTCCTACCCGGTCATCAAGAGCGAGATCACGGGTGAGGGCACGATCGAAGGCAGCTTCACCAACCAGCAGGCCAACGATCTCGCGCTCGTGCTGCGCAGCGGCTCGCTGCCGGCCTCGCTGACGACGCTCGAAGAGCGCACCGTCGGTCCGTCGCTCGGACGCGACTCGATCCGCCAGGGCGTGACCGCCTCGGTGATCGGGTTCGTCATCCTCGTCCTGGCGATCATCCTGTACTACAAAGGCGCGGGCATCAACGCCGTTCTCGCGCTGCTGCTCAACCTCATCATCCTGCTCGGCATGCTGGCCTACTTCAAGGCCACGCTGACGCTGCCCGGCATCGCCGGCATCATCCTGACGCTGGGCATGGCCGTCGACACGAACGTGCTCGTGTTCGAGCGCATCCGCGAGGAGCTCCGCGAGGGCAAGACCGCGCGCGCCGCGATCGAGCAGGGATTCTCGCGCGCGTTCGCGACGATCATCGACACGCACCTCACGACCATCCTCTCGGCTCTGTTCCTGTTCCAGTTCGGCACGAGCTCGATCCGCGGGTTCGCCGTCACGCTGCTGATCGGTCTCGGCGCGTCGGTGTTCACCGCGTTCTTCGTGTCGCGCATGATTTTCGACATCGTGTACAAGCCGGCTGATCGCCCGCGCGAAATCAGCATCTAACGCGGAGCGAGGAGACCACCATGCAGATTTTCGTCGATCCCAATTATCAGTTCGTCAAGCACCGCTGGAAAGGCCTGGCCGTCTCGGTGCTGTTCATCCTCGCCGGCATCGGCGCCTACTTCGCCTTCGGCATCAACTGGGGCATCGACTTCGCCGGCGGCGCCGCCGTCACGCTGAAGTTCCGCGACGCCGTGCCGATGGCCCAGCTTCGCAGCGATCTGCCGAATGCCACGATCCAGCAGTACGGCAAAGCGGAAGAGCGCGCGGTCTACATCCGCCTCCCGGAACAGAAGGCGGAAGCCGACTACGCCGGCCAGGTCGTCGAGGAGCTGCGCAAGAAGCTGAATCCGGAAGGCGACGCGAAGCTCGACCTCAACTTCTGGGGCAAGGACCGCCTCGCCGCGCTGTTCAAGCAGAACGATCCCGACAACCGCGGCACGAATCCGAACGCGATCGCCTACTACGACACGCTCGCGCAGAGGATCATCGACAAGCGCTCGCAGCTCGGCGTCTTCACGAGCCTGCAGCAGGCGACCGGCACCGAGGGCGTGACCGGCAACGTCGCGCGCGTCGTCAACGAGAAGACGTACCTCGGCAAGTTCAACGTGCTCAATCAGGAGACCGTCGGACCGGCGGTCGGCAAGGAGCTGCAGACCAAGGCGCTCCTGGCGATCATCCTCTCGTCGCTGGCGATGGGCATCTACATCTGGCTGCGCTTCGACTTCGTGTTCGGCGTCGGCGCGGTGGCCTGCATCATCCACGACGTCGCGATCGCGCTGGCGTTCCTCCTCATCATGCGCCTCGAGGCCTCGCTGAACGTCGTCGCGGCGCTGCTCACGATCGTCGGTTACTCGATCAATGACACGGTCGTCATGTACGACCGCGTGCGCGAGAACAAGCGCAAGATCAAGAAGCCGATGACGATGGGCGAGCACCTCGACCTGGCCATCAACCAGACCCTGTCCCGAACCATCCTCACCAGCGGCTCGGTGTTCCTCGTGCTCGTGGCCCTGCTGATCTTCGGCGGCGACGTGATCCGCGGCTTCTCCTGGATCCTGCTGATGGGCGTCGTCTCCGGTACGTACTCCACGCTGCTCCTCGTCCCGACCGTGGCCATCGCCATGGACAAGTGGGCGTCGAAGAAACCGGCCGCCGCGCCGGCGCGCGTGGAAAGTAACCGAACTGAAGCACCCGTGCGCAAGCGGAAAGCCAGTTAATCCAACACCTCGCTGCTACACTCGACGGGCATGAAGCGATTCATGCCCGTCTTTCTTTTTCTGCTCGCAATCCCCTCCTACGCCCAGGTGCGCTGGGGCGCGCGCGTCGGCGTCGTCGACGGTGAAGGGATGTTCGGCGCGGACGTGGTGATGGTGATGCACAACCCGCACATCATCTTCAACCCGAACGTCGAGCTCTCGAGCAAGCTCGTCTCGACCAACGCCGATTTTCACTACGACTTCGGCATCAATCGCGACTCCGCCTTCTGGGTCGGCGCCGGCGTCGCGCTCGTGAATCCGGAAGAGCAGGACCTTGACGCCGGCCTCAATCTCCTCCTCGGCCTCGGCGTGCGCCAGGCCCCGCGCATCTACTACACGCAGTTGAAGTACACGAAGTTGTCGGAGGCGGACAGCTACACCTCGGCGGCGTTTGGGGTGCGGTTTTAAGGAGACCGAAGACGGTCGCGGGTGAACGGGCGTGCACGCGCACGGTTGGTGCTTTGGGTGCACCAGCCAGGAATGCAGAAGGCAGAAGGCAGAAGGCAGAATTGAGAAGCACGACCGCCTCCCCGCCATCCTCCCGGGGGCGGGTTTCTGAATTCTTCATTCTGCCTTCTGCCTTCTGCCTTCTGCATTCCGGCCCGTGCGCGTAGTGCTTCCGCAGCTGCGCCGCCCGTGACGAGCCGCAACCCGCGCTCGTCCCCCCCGTTCATATACACTCCGCCTCCATGGCGAACGACAGCGACGAAGCGCTCGAGTACCACTCCGGCGGGCGGCCGGGGAAGATTGAGGTCATTCCGTCGAAGCCGACCGCGACGCAGCGCGATCTCTCGCTCGCGTACACGCCCGGCGTCGCCAAGCCGTGTCTCGCCATCGCCGCGGAGCCGTCCGACGTCTACAAGTACACCGCGAAAGGCAATCTCGTCGCCGTCATCACGAACGGCACGGCCGTGCTCGGGCTCGGCAACATCGGCGCCGCCGCCGGCAAGCCGGTGATGGAAGGGAAAGGCGTTCTCTTCAAGCGCTTCGCCGACATCGACGTGTTCGATCTCGAGATCGACACCCGCGACACCGAGGAGTTCATCCGCTGCGTGAAGCTCCTCGAGCCGACCTTCGGCGGGATCAACCTCGAAGACATCGCCGCGCCGGAGTGCTTCGAGATCGAGGAGCGGCTGAAGAAGGAGATGAAGATCCCGGTCTTCCACGACGACCAGCACGGGACGGCGATCATCTCCGCCGCGGCGCTGATCAACGCCCTCGAAGTGGCGAAGAAGAAGATCGACAAGGTGAAGCTCGTCATCTCCGGCGCGGGCGCGGCGGCGATGGCGTGCCTGCGCCTCTACATCAGGCTCGGCCTCAACAAAGACAACGCGCTGCTCGTCGACCGCCACGGCGTGATCTGGAAAGGCCGCGCCGAGGACATGACGCCGTACAAAGAAGAATTCGCGGCGGACACGAAGGCGCGCACGCTCATGGATGCGATGAAGGGCGCCGACGTCTTCATCGGCCTGTCCGCCGGCGGCATCGTCACGCAGGACATGGTCCGCGCGATGGCGAAGAACCCGATCGTCTTCGCCATGGCCAATCCCGATCCGGAGATCGGCTACGACGAAGCCGTCGCCGCGCGCTCGGACATCATCATGGCCACGGGCCGTTCCGATTACCCGAACCAGGTCAACAACGTCCTCGGCTTTCCGTTCATCTTCCGCGGCGCGCTCGACTGCCGCGCCACGACCATCAACGACGAGATGAAGCTCGCCGCCTCACGCGCGCTCGCGGATCTCGCCAAAGAAGACGTCCCTGACTCCGTGCTGCGCGCCTACTCGACGAAAGACCGGATCACGTTCGGGCGCGAGTATTTGATCCCGAAGCCGTTCGACTACCGCGTGCTGCTCAACGTGCCGGTCGCGGTGGCGCGCGCGGCGGCGGAAACGGGCGTCGCGCAGCAGCCGATCGGGGATTACGACGAATACCGCCGCCGCCTCGAGAACATGCTCGGCCGTTCGCGCGGATTGATGCACGACATCTACGGACGCGCGCGCAAGAGTCCGAAGCGCATCGTTTTCCCCGAGGGCGATCAGGAGAAGATTCTCCGCGCGGCGAAGATCCTCATCGACGAAAACCTCGCCCACCCGATCCTGCTCGTGCGCCGCGAGGAAGTGGCGACGCTCCTCGAGAAGTACAACATCGACGAGACGAAGATCACGATCATCGACATCAACGCCTGCGACAAGATGCAGTCGTACGCCGAGCGCTTTCATGAGCTGCGCAGGCGGCACGGCGTCACGCTCGCCGACGCCGCGAAGATTCTCAACAGCCGCAACTACTTCGCCATGATGATGCTCGAGGCCGGCGACGCCGACGGAGTGATCGCCGGGCTGCGCGCCTACTATCCGGCGACGATCCGGCCCGCGCTGCAGATCCTGAAAATGCGGCCCGGCGTCCGCCACGTCTCGGGCGCGTACCTCCTGATGTTCAAGAAGCGCATGGTGATCCTCGCCGACACCACGGTGAACATCGATCCCGACAGCCAGACCCTCGCCGAGATCGCGGAGCGCACCGCGGAGACGGCGAAGCGCTTCAACATCGAGCCGCGCATCGCCTTCGTCTCGTTCTCGAACTTCGGCTCCACGAAAGATCCTAAGGTCGACAAAGTGCGCGAAGCGGTCGACATCCTCAAAGCGCGCCGGCCCGATCTCATCATCGACGGAGAGATGCAGGCCGATACCGCGGTCGTTCCCGAAATCGCCGAGCAGGACTATCCGTGGAGCGAAATCCAGGGCGACGCGAACGTGCTCATCTTCGCCAACCTCGACGCCGCGAACGCCGCCTACAAACTGCTTTGGCGGTTAGGCGGCGCCGAAGTGATCGGCCCGATCCTGCAAGGCTTGACGAAGCCGGTGCACGTGCTGCAGCGCGGTGTGGATGTGAACGACATCGTGAACATGGCCGCGATCGCGGTGCTCGATGCTCAGGAGCTGGGTTAGCGTCCTGTGGAGCGGCGGGCTTTAGCCCGCCGAATGGGACCCGGCAGGCTAAAGCCCGCCGCTCCACTCAACTCCACCTAGCAGGGCAACGATTGCGGCGCCTGCGACGCCGGTGGCACCGGCATCCCGGGCGGCACCATGCAGCTGCGCACCAGCGCGGAGAGCGCGCCGATGTCGAAGGGCTTCGGCAGGAACGCGCAGATGCCCTGGCTCACGGCATGCGCGACCTCGGGGTCGCGGTTCGCGCTGACGATGATCACCGGGATGCGGCGCAGCTCGGGATCGCTCATCCGCTCGCGCAGCACGTCCCAGCCCGACATCACCGGCATCATCAGATCGAGCACCACCACGTCCGGATGTTCGGCCCGCATGAGGTCGAGCGCGTCGCGGCCGTTCGGCGCTTCGCGGAACGCATACCCGTCGCGCTTGAGCGCGGCGATGATCATGCGCCGGATGTTCGGGTCGTCGTCCACGACGAGTACAACGTTGTGATCCACTGCGTCCACTGCGCCGGGAATTATGCCTCAAGCGCGTCGTTGAGCAAGGAACATGAAGGTTGCAGTCGCGATGTCCGGCGGCGTCGATTCTTCGACGGCCGCGTATCTCCTCAAATCGCAGGGACATGAGGTGGTCGGACTGTCGATGCAGATGTACGACAATCTCAGTGCCGCGGACTCTCCGTACGGTGGATGCTGCACGATCGACGATCTCGCCGACGCGCGCCGCGTGGCGTGGCGGCTCGAGATCCCGCACTTCACGCTCAACCTCGAGTCCAACTTCCACGACAAGGTCATCAAACCGTTCGTCGCCGGCTATCTCAGCGGCACCACGCCCAGCCCGTGCGTGCTCTGCAACACGCACGTGAAGTTCGACCTCTTTCACAAGAAAGCCGTCGCCATCGGCGCCGACAAGATCGCCACCGGCCACTACGCGCGCATCACGCGCACGAACGGCCACTACGAGCTGCGCAAGGCGCGCGACCTGGCCAAGGATCAGACGTACTTTTTGTTCGAGCTCTCGCAGGAGCAGCTCGCGGAGGCGCTGTTTCCGCTCGGCGAGCTGACGAAGCCCGAGGTGCGCGACATCGCCGAACAGGCGGGGCTTTCGGTCGCGCGCAAGAAGGAGTCGTACGAGATCTGCTTCGTGCCGCAGAAGGACAGCTACGCGAAGATCGTCGAGCGTGAGGCGGGGATTCAGCCCGGCGAGGGCGCGGGAGAGATCGTCGACACGGACGGCAACGTCATCGCGCAGCACGACGGCTACTATCAGTTCACGATCGGCCAGCGCCGCGGTCTGCAGATCGGCGGCAGCGCGGAGCGGACGTACGTCGTCGACGTGAATCCGTTCACGAAGCGCGTCGTCGTCGGACCGGCGTCGGCGCTGGAGAAGGACGAGTCGATCGCCGAGCGCGTGCACTGGATCAACGGCGCGCCGCCGAACGGTTCCATCGAAGTGCAGGCGCGCGTCCGCTCACGCATGGCCGACGTCGCCGCGACCGTGACCCCGCTGGACGGCGATCGCGCAACGGTCGTCTTCGCGCAGAAGCTCCGCGCCGTCGCGCCGGGACAGGCCGTCGTTTTCTATCAGAACGATCTCTGCCTCGGCGGCGGCTGGATCTCGCGCTAAACGCACTGGGCGATCTTCGCGTCGATCGCCGGCGCCCACTCCGCCGTGCACGCCGGATGCGCGCGCGCCTTCTCGAACGTCGCCCGTGCGCCATCCGTGTCGCCCTTGAGGCGCAGCAGCGTGCCGATCTTCACCAGCGGGCCGATGCCGTTTGGGTCGGACGCGAACGTCCGCTCATAGAGCATGAGCGCCCAATCGCGGTCGCCTCTGCGCTCGGCGAACGCCGCGGCGCGGGCGAAGAACTTCGGCAGCGCGGCGTCGGGGTCGGCCGTCACTTCGTGAATCAGCGTCGTCGCGAGATCGTCCTGCTTCTCTTCGAGATAGCGCGTCAGCAGCCGCGTCGCGGTGTTGTCGTGCATCGCCGCGTCCCCGCTCTCCCGCGCGACGTCCACCGCCGTTTGCAGCGCATCGACGTTGCGCGGATCCTCGCGCAGCACGGACGCGAGCTCCCGTTTCGCGGTCGCGTAGTCCTCGACGTTGCGCGCGCTCATCGCCCGCACGAGGCGCTCGTCCATCGCCCACGTCGTCTCTTTCTCGACCACGGGATTCACGTACTTTTGCTCGAACTTCGTGACCGTCACGATCACCGCGAAGGCGAAGCCGTAGACGAACCCGCCGATGTGCGCGGAGAACGCCACGCCTCCGCCGCCCGCCTCGCTCTGCAGCTCCCACACTTGCTGCATCAGCCAGAGCGGCAGCACGACCCACGCGGGCGCGAAGAATCGCGTGCGATACCAGAGCGTGAGGAGCAGGAACTCAACCTTCGACTGATAGAAGCGCACGAGATACGCGCCCATCACCGCCGCGATCGCGCCGGACGCGCCGACCAGCGCGATCGTCGATCTCGGATGACGCATCGCATACGACAGCGCCGCGATGATCCCGCCGCTGAAATAAAGGAAGCCGAAGAGCGGACGCCCGAACACGTCCTCGACGAACGGGCCGGAGACATAGAAGAACAACAGATTGCCGAGAAGATGCAAGAGGCCCGCGTGCATGAACATCGAGGTGACGAGCCGCCACGCGTCGCCCTCGGCCGGCACGTAGCCGAAGCGAATCGTCGGCAGTTTCTTGTACACCGCGACCGCGTTCGCGGTCAGCGTCTCCAGCTCCCGCTGCTCGCTCTTCACGAGGCCGGGCTGCTGCGGCGCCGCGACGTTCGCGCGATTCGACTGGATGTAGCGGATCAGCTCCACGCGCACGAGATCCGCCATCGGCGCCGGCGCCTCGAGGTACGGATGGCGGAAGTAGTACTCGAGCGCCTTCTGCCACTCGACGTTGATCTCATCCACCGACACCGACGACTCCGCGAAAAACGTGAAGGCGAACGCCAGCACGTTGATGGCGATGATCGTGTACGACACCCACGCATGGCGGCGGATCTCCGCGTCATCGCGGCCGATGGGGAGGAGGACGAACATGGGAGTGCCGCGATTTTAGCGCGGCACTTCCGCTATTCCACCGTCACGCTCTTGGCCAGGTTCCTCGGCTGGTCGACGTCGCAGCCGCGGCGCAGGGCGATGTAGTAGGCCAGCAGCTGCGTCGGAACCACCGTCAAAATGGGCTGCAGCGGCTCGACGGACCACGGCACTTCGATGTAGTCGTCGGCCAGTTTCTTCATCTCTTCGTCGCCTTCGTCGCAGATGACGATCAACTTGCCGTCGCGCGCCTTCGTCTCCTGCAGGTTCGACGCGACCTTGTCGTACACCGGCGTGTGCGTGGCGATGGCGACGATCGGCATGTTCTCGTCGATCAGCGCGATCGGCCCGTGTTTCATCTCGCCGGCGGGATAGCCCTCGGCGTGGATGTACGAGATCTCCTTCAGTTTCAGCGCGCCTTCGAGCGCGATCGGGTAATGCACGCCGCGGCCGAGGAAGAGGAAATCCTGGGAGCGGTGATACTTGTGCGCGAGCTGCTCGATGCGCTTTTCCTGCGTCTTCAACAGATGCTCGATCTTGTGCGGGATCACCGACAGCTCGTGCATCGCGTACTGGATGTCCTTCTTGTCGTCGCCGCGCAGCATGCGGATGTAGAGCGACAGCAGATAGAACGCCGTCAGCTGCGTCGTGAACGCCTTCGTCGACGCCACGCCGATCTCCGGGCCGGCATTCGTGTAGATCACGCCGTCGGACATGCGCGTCGCGGCGGCGCCGATCACGTTGCAGATCGTGATCAGCTTCGCGCCCTTCGCCTTCGCCTCCTGCATGCCGGCGATCGTGTCGGCGGTCTCGCCCGACTGCGTCACGCCGATGACGAGCGTGCCGTCGTCGATGATCGGATCGCGATAGCGGTACTCGGAGCCGTAGTCGACTTCGACCGGGATCCGCGCCGCGTTCTCGATGATGAACTTTCCGACGAGGCCCGCGTGCCACGACGTGCCGCAGGCGACGATGTGCACCTTCTTGAACTTCGCCCATTCGTCCGCGGTGAGCTGCAGGTCGTTGAAGTAGACCTGGCTCGACTCCTCGAACATGCGGCCGTTGAACGTGTCGCGTACCGCGCGCGGCTGCTCGTGAATCTCCTTGAGCATGTAGTGCCGGAAGCCTTCCTTCTCGGCCATCACGGCATCCCAGAGGATCTTCTTCGGCTCGCGCTCGATCTTCTCGTCCTTGCCGCCAAAGAGCTCGACCTTCTTGTCGTTCGCGACCGCGTACTCGCCGTCCTCGAGATAGATGATGTTGCGCGTGTAGCTGAGGAGCGGCGCGACGTCGGAAGCGACGATGTTCTCGCCCTCGCCGAGGCCGATCACGAGCGGGGGACCGTGCTTCGCGGCGATGATCGTGCCCGGTTCGTCGGCGGCGATCATCACCAGCGCGTAGTGCCCTTCGAGATCCTTCAGCGCCTTCTTCACGGCGTCGACGAACGACAGGCCGCCTTTGCGGTACTCCTCGATCAGATGGGCCACGACTTCCGTGTCCGTCTCGCTCTTGAACTCGTGTCCCTGCGATTTGAGCCGCTGCTTCAGCGTCAGGAAGTTCTCGATGATCCCGTTGTGAATCACGACCACGTTGCCCGTGCAGTCGCGATGCGGGTGGGCGTTGTTCTCGTTCGGCTTGCCGTGCGTCGCCCAGCGCGTGTGCCCCATGCCGAACGTGCCCTTGAGCTCTTTTTCACCGAGCTTCCCTTCGAGGTTCGAGAGCTTCCCCTCCGCGCGCACGACGTCGACGCCGTGCCCGTTCACGACCGCGATGCCGGCCGAGTCATAGCCGCGATACTCCAGTTTCTTCAGGCCGCCGATCAGAACCGGAACGACGTCACGCGTTCCGACATATCCAATGATTCCGCACATGCTTGCTTTGTCCCTTAGAATCCGCCCCTGTGAAGCAGCGGGTCCTACTCGTCCTGGTTGTCCTGTCCGTATTCGCCTGCGGCAAGCGCGGCGACCCTAAACCCCCGGTCCCCGTCATCCCCCAGGCCACCACTGACTTACTACTAACACAGCGTGCCGGCAAAGTGCTCCTTTCCTGGAGTTACCCCTCGCTCACCACCGCCGGCAAGAGTCTCACCGACATTCGCCGCATCACGATTTACCGCTATGTCGAAGAGCTTCCCGTTCCGCCTGCCGGCAAACTGGCCGATGTCGATACTACGGAGCCGCAGCCGATTGCGTTGTTCTCGAAAGTGCCGACGCTGCCGCAGGCGCAGTTCGTCAAGCTCAGCACGAAGGTCGACAGCATAGAAAAGGCCAACCTGGGCAGCGTGACGGCCGGCTCGCGGCTGCTGTACACCGATTCGCCGCCGCTCCGCGCCACGGACGGCCGCCCCGTGCGGCTGACGTACGCCGTCGTCACCGAGGGTTCGACCGCGCGCAGCGCGCCGTCGAACCTCGCCATCGTCGTGCCGCTGCCGGTCGGCGTTCCGCCGGCGGGCGTGACCGCGCAGGCGAAAGCCGAAGGCGTGACGGTGAGCTGGAGCGAGCCGAAGCAATCGGTCGACGCGAAAGGCGCGCCGGTGATCAGCGGCTACAACATCTTCCGCACCGCGCCCGGCGAAGAGCTGGACGACCTCGCCACGCCGATCAACACCGCGCCGGTGAAGGGCACGATGTACACCGACACACCGGCCTACGGCGAGCACGCCTATCGCGTCTCCGCCGTGGCGTGGACCGGTCCGCCGCTGCTGCAAAGCGATCCCTCGGAAGCCGCGCGCGTGACGTATAAAGACCTCGTGCCGCCCGCCGCGCCCGCGAAGATCACCGCGCTCGTGGAGACGAATGCCGTGCGTTTGATCTGGGACGAGGTCGCCGCGCCCGATCTCGCCGGCTATCGCCTCTATCGCGGCGAAGCGACGGGCTTCGGCGAGACGCTGAAGGACCTCGGCTCGTACGATCTGCTCAATCGCACCGTGACCGGGACGACGTTCACCGACACGACGATGAACCTCGGCATTTCGTATCGCTACGCGGTCACGGCGATCGACAAGAACGGCAATCAGAGCCCGCGCGTCTGGACGGAGTGGCTGGTCGTTCCGAAGACACCGTGAAGACGCGCTTCGCGCTTGCCGCGCTGCTGGTCATCATCGCCGTCGCCGCATTTCTTCGCTTCGATCACCTCGGCGAGCCGAGCTACTGGCTCGATGAAGTGCTCAGTGACCGGCTGACCACGAACGCATTGCAGCAGCCGTTCTGGAAATGGCTCACCGGCTTCGAGAACGAGCACGGCCCGCTCTCATTCGCCGTGCAATTCGCGACGCGCATCGCCGGCCGCGATGAATTCGCGGGACGCCTCGCCGCCGCGCTCCTCGGCCTCGGATGCATTCCGCTCGCGTGGCTTGCAACGCGTTCGCTGCCGGCAACGGCGCTCCTGGCACTTTCGCCGCTGCACGTCTACTACAGCCGCGAAGCGCGTCCATACGCGCTGCTGCTTTTTCTCACGGCGGCGCTGATCGTGACGCTGCTGCACGAGAGCCGCTGGTTCTACGCCCTGCTGCTCGCGTTGCTCTACTCGTCCGCCGTCGCCGCGCCGATCGTGGCCGCGGCCGCGGTGGCCGCGTTTCTCTCTGGGAAGCGCCACTTCGCGATCGCCGCCGCCGTCGCCACGCCGTTGTTCCTGCTGCTCTATCGCGGCGGTCCCAGTTCGAAGCCCGACGCGCCGTTTTCGGATCTCCATCTCGAGTTTTTCATCCGCCTGGCGAAAGGCTTCACCGTCTCCGCCTTCGGCGCGGACATCCTTGGCCGCACGGCGATCGTGCTGCTCGTCCTGGCCGTGATCGGCGCGGTGGTGATGGAGCGCCGCACGCGAATCGTGATCGTCACGATGACGCTGCTGCCGGTCGTCTTCGCGCTCGTGTCGCTGAAAGTCTTCGAGCACTGGTTCGAGCTGCGCTACATCGCGGCGGGCGTGATCGGCTTCGCCTTACTGGCCGGCGAAGGCCTCACGTTCCTTTCCCGCCGAACGCCGATCGCGCTGCTCCTCGTGGCCGTGATCGGGTGGCAACTCTGGCCGGTGCTGCGGCGCGAGCCGTTCCAGAAACTCGACTGGCGCCGCATCGCCGCGACGATCGCACGCTACGCGAAGCCGGGCGATCTGATCCTCGCCGCGGAGCCGTCGACCGGAATCGTGCTGCCGTACTACCTCGCGCCGTATCACCGCGACCACGACGTCATTCAGATGTCGATCGCGCCGCTTGCCGAGCGGATGATCCACGAATATCCCGCGGCCTGGCTCGTCACCGCCGGCGGAAGCCACGGCGCCGTGAGCGAGTGGATGTGCCGCTACCCGGTCGTCCTCGGCAGCGAGCTCGATGGCTTCCGCATGCACTACGCCGGCGACTTTCTCCGCGAGCGCGCGCAGGAGCCCGAGTTTCGCGCCGCGACCGCGGCCCGGAGCGGCGCGTGGTTTCGCGAAGGATGGGCGGCACCCGAGGGCGGCTTTCAATGGGCGGTCGGAAGCCAGGCATCCGTCGCCATTGCACGCTGGGGTTTGGAAGATCGCGTGGTGCGCTTGCACGTGATGCCGATGGATCACCCGTCACTGCCGCCGCAGACGATGCGTGTTTCTGTGAACAGCCATGGGATTGGGGACGTTACGCTGACGGGCGGATGGAGCGAGCAGACGTTTCGCGCGCCTGCGAACGTTTGGGTGAACGGTGTGAATGACATCACCTTCACGTTTGGACGCGCGCGTTCTCCCGCGTCGCTCGATCCGAGCAATCACGATGAGCGCCCACTCGCCGTGAGTTTTGGCAACATCGAGATCCGTGGAGCGGCGGGCTTCAGCCCGCCGGCCCTCGGCGGGCTGAAGCCCGCCGCTCCACAAGCAATCGCCATCGCGTTCATCGACGAACGCACCGCGTGGCGCAATACGCCGCCTCGCATCACCGGCCACAACGACGCCCTCATCGGGCGGCTCGGCTTCGATCCAGCGTTAGCGAGAAAATTCGATCTCGACGATCTTGCCGCGACCCTCGCCGCGGGCAGCGACTGCGAAGACGATCGCGCGTGGCTTACGCGCGTCTACGCCACGATCTTCCAGCGCGCGCCCACCGATCCCGAGATCGCTTCGCTCGAAGCGAAGCGAAAGAAGGGCGACTCGCGCGCGACGATCGTGCGTCACCTCATGAAGTCGCCAGAATTGCGCGCAATCGTTCAGGGTCGCTAGTCGGCTCTTCGCACGCGTAGCCTTCGCACACGTACGCCATCGTGCGGTCCTGCGGGCGGTTTTCCATCAGCGGCAGATCGGCCGAGGCCGAGCCGGCGACCAGCACGCGATGCGGCAGGAACGTCTCGCCGACGACGCGTTTGAGTGCGGTGATGTCATCTCCGGTGATCGCGATCTCCTTCCACTGGCCGGTGATGCCGAGGAGAAATCCGAAGCCCGACGGATACCGTTCGGCGAGAGGCCAAATGCTTTGGAGCGCCTCCGCGGCGATGCGCTGGTACTCCTCGTTGGCGAACAGCACCGCGTGCCGCAGCAGCACGTCGCATGTGACGGACGTCCCGCCGGGCGTGGCGTTGTCGAAGAGGTCTTTCGGACGGGTGATCAACTGCTCGCCGTCGCTCGGCGTGTCGAAGAAGCCGCCGTTTTCTTCGTCGCGGAAGCGCGCGAGAATCTCGTCGACGAGCCGCCGCGCCTCATCGAGATAGCGCCGCTCGTGCGTTGCCTCGTACGCGAGCGTGAGTCCCCACGCCACGCCTGAGTAATCCTCGAGCAATCCCGGAATCTTCGCGTGACGGATCAGCGGATTGCTGCGCGCGATCAAAAAGTCGGCGTTCTTGCGCACGACGTCATCGTATTTACCGAACGCGATCGCAGCCTCCGAAAACGCCGCCAGCATCCAGCCGTTCCAGCCCGACAGGATCTTTTCGTCGCGCGCGGGCGCT
>DATFHJ010000424.1:0-26532 GCA_035248585.1 Thermoanaerobaculia bacterium | reverse complement strand
CACCTTCCCGTCGCCGGCCGCCGGCACGTGGCACGTGATGGTGGTCGGCGACGACCCCTACTCGGGCGCGACGCTCGTCGGGAGCTACCAGACCGGAGGCTCGGGCAACGTGCTGCAGAACGGCGTGCCGGTGTCGAACCTGGCCGGCGGGCTCGCCAGCCAGCAGTTCTTCACGATGAGCGTGCCGTCGGGCGCGTCGAACCTGCAGTTCCAGATGTCGGGCGGCAGCGGCGACGCGGACCTCTACGTGCGCTTCGGCGCCGCGCCGACGATGGCGACGTACGACTGCCGGCCGTTCGCAAGCGGCAACAACGAGACCTGCACCTTCGCCTCGCCGGGGGCCGGCACGTGGCACGTGCTGATCGTCGGCGACGATCCGTATTCGGGCGTAACTCTGGTCGGCAGCTACCAGACCGGCCCGGCCTGCAACTCCATCTCGGACGTGGAGCCGAACACCTGGGCCACCCCGCAATCCATCTCGGGGTCCTGCAACCAGATCTCCGGGACGTTCCTCAACGAGTCGAGTACGTCGCGAGACGACTACTTCGGTCTGAGCCTGCCGGCGGGCAAGACGGTGACGGCGCTGCTCAACGGCCTCACGGTGAACTACAACGTTTATCTCTACAACGCGGCCGGCGCCACGCTGGCCAGCTCGTTCAACGACAGCACGACCCCGGATCAGGTGTCGTGGACCAACACGGGCTCCACGGCGGTCAACGTCTACGTGCGCGTCTACCGCGCCGCGTCCACCCAAACGACCTATCAGTTGAGAGTCAGCTACTAAAGGAGTGCCTGATGCTACACAAAGCCGTCACGCTTCTCGCCGTTTCTGCAGCTCTCATTGCCTCGGCAATCCAGGCCCAGACTCTCGATCAGACTCTGAGCGGTTGTAACGGCGCGGCTCCCCTGCGGACCATCCAGGCCAGCCCCTCCGACTACCTCTCCAAGCTCGCGAGTCTGATCGCCGGCGACCGGCTCCTGCTCGCCGCCGGTACCTACACCCAAGGGCTTTCCATCCACAATAAGAATGGCCAGCCCGGCCAGTGCATCGTCATCGAGGGACCGGCCAGCGGCTCGCCGGCCCTGTTCACGGGGAGCGACAGCTGGAACGTCGTGAGCCTCGCGGACTCGAGCTACATCGCCGTGCGCAACCTGTCGCTGGACGGTCTGGACAAGGCGGGCGACGGCGTCAAGGCCGAGGCGGGAGCCGTGTCCGTGCATCACATCCTGATCGAGGGGTTGAACATCTCGAACTTCAACCCGAACTATCTCCGCGTCGGCATCAGCACGAAGTGCCCGGCCTGGAACTGGGTCATCCGCCGCAACACGATCACCACCACCGGCACGGGGATGTATCTCGGCAACTCCGACGGCACGCGCGAGTTCGTCAATGGGCTCATCGAGTACAACCTCGTGTATGACACGATGGACTACAACATCCAGGTCAAACACCAGATCGGCCGCAGTACGTCGATCGGCGTTCCGTCGTCGGGCACGACGATCATCCGCCACAACGTCTTCAGCAAGCAGACCGGAGGCACCGGCCCGAACCTCCTCGTCGGCCACTGGCCGCTTTCGGGCCCCGGCTCCACGGACATCTACCAGATCTACGGCAACCTCTTGTACGAGAACAGCAGCCCGAACGAATCGCTCTTCCAGGGGGAAGGCAACATCGCCTTCCACGACAACCTGCTGGTGAATCATTCGTACGAAGGAATCCGCATCCAGCCGCACAACGACGTGCCGAGGCGGATCGAGATCTTCAACAACACCGTGATCGCCGACGGGAACGGCATCCGGATCGCGGGCGCCGACACCGCGTACACGCAGCGCGTCACCGGCAACGCCGTCTTCGCCGGCACGCCGCTGACCGGCGGCCTGCAGAGCAACAACGTGACCGGGACCATGGCCGCGGCGTCGACTTACCTCAACAACCCCACGGCGGCATTGGGCGCGGGCCTCGCCCTCTACCCGAAGAGCGGCCAGCTCCAGGGCAGCGCGATCGACTACTCCCCGTTCACCGGCCACCTCGAGTACGACCGCGATTTCAACTCGCGGCCGCGGATCACGACCTATCGCGGCGCGTACTCGGGCGACGGCACGAACCCCGGCTGGACGCCGGCGTTGGCGATCAAGCCGGAGCCGTCATCGGGCGGCGGGAGCAGCGAGTTGCAGAACGGCGTTCCGGTGACGGGGCTCTCGGGGACGCTCGGCAGCCAGCGGTTCTGGACCATGAGCCTGCCGTCGGGCGTCTCGAACCTGCAGTTCCAGATGTCAGGCGGCAGCGGCGACGCCGATCTCTACGTACGCTTCGGCTCCGCGCCGACGATGTCGACGTACGACTGCCGTCCGTTCGCGAGCGGCAACAACGAGACCTGCACCTTCCCGTCACCGGCGGCCGGCACGTGGCACGTGATGGTCGTCGGCGACGACCCGTACTCGGGCATGACCCTGGTCGGGAGCTACCAGACCGGCGGCGGCCCCGGCAACGTGCTGCAGAACGGTGTGCCGGTCGGCATCTCCGGAACCCTCGGCAGCCAGCAGTTCTGGACCATGAGCGTGCCATCGGGCGCGTCGAACCTGCAGTTCCAGATGTCGGGCGGCACGGGCGACGCGGACCTGTACGTGCGCTTCGGCTCGGCGCCGACCATGACCACGTACGACTGCCGGCCGTTCGCGAGCGGCAACAACGAGACCTGCACCTTCCCGTCGCCGGCCGCCGGCACGTGGCACGTGATGGTGGTCGGCGACGACCCGTACTCGGGCGCGACCCTGATGGGGAGCTACCAGACCGGTGGCTCGGGCAACGTGCTGCAGAACGGCGTGCCGGTGTCCAATCTCGCCGGAGGCCTCGGCAGCCAGCAGTTCTGGACGATGAGCGTGCCGTCCGGCGCGTCGAACCTGCAGTTCCAGATGTCGGGCGGCACCGGCGACGCGGACCTCTACGTGCGCTTCGGCTCAGCGCCGACGATGTCGACGTACGACTGCCGCCCGTTCGCGAGCGGCAACAACGAGACCTGCACCTTCCCCTCGCCCGCGGCGGGCACGTGGCACGTGCTGATCGTCGGCGACGATCCCTATTCAGGTGTAACGCTCGTCGGCAGCTACCAGACCGGCTCGAGTTGCAATTCAATCTCGGACGTGGAGCCGAACGACAGCACCGCCGCGCCGCAGGCGATCTCGGGGAGCTGCAATCAGATCGCGGGAACGTTCGTCGGCGAAACCGCGGCGAACGATTACTTCCGACTGAGCCTGCCGGCCGGCGCCACGGTGACGGGGCTGCTCAACGCCCTCACCGCGGACTACGACCTGTTCCTCTACAACGCGGCAGGAACGGAAGTGGCGAAGTCGATCAACGGCGGCACGACCGCGGACCAGGCGTCGTGGACCAACACCGGCTCCGCGGCCGTGAACGTCTACATCCGCGTCAACCGCTACTCGTCGACGAAAGCTACCTATCAATTGAGAATCAGCTACTGACCTGAGGGTGGCATAGGGACGGGCTGCAAGCCCGTCCCTATGCCCAGTGCCGCCGCCAGCAATCCCGATTCCATCGCCACAGTCATGACGACTCGGGCATTTCAGGAGATCATTCACTTGTACAAGGATGCGAGTTCAGGTCAAGCCGGAATTGCTGCGTTGGGCGGCGGAACGATCGCGGATCGAGCCGGAGATGCTCGCCGAGCGCTTTTCAAAGCTCGAGGCATGGCAACGTGGAGAGGTTCAGCCCACGCTGAAACAGCTGGAGGACTTCGCTCGTGCGACCCACACGCCGATCGGCTACTTCTTCCTCTCGGAGCCGCCGGTTGAACGTATTCCGATTCCCGACTTTCGTACAGTAGGCAATACGCGCCTTCAACGGCCGAGCCCCGACTTGCTGGACACGATTCATCTCTGTCAGCAGCGACAGGAGTGGTATCGAGAGTTCGCCCGCACGATCGGCGAACGGCCGCTCGCTTTGGCCGGCACGGCCGCGGTCACCTCGGATGTCGCCGAAACGGCCGGGCGCATCCGCCGGGTGTTGGGCTTCGATCTCGAAGAGCGCCGCCGCCTTCCGACATGGACGGATGCTTTGGGACGCTTCATCGAGCTTGCCGACCATGCAGGTGTGTTGGTGATGGTCAGCGGCGTCGTCGGAAGCAACAACCGGCGCAAGCTCGATCCGGACGAGTTCCGCGGGTTCGCGCTCGCTGATCCTCTGGCGCCGCTCGTCTTCATCAATGGCTCCGACACGAAAGCCGCACAGATGTTCACGCTCGCCCACGAGCTCGCGCACATCTGTCTCGGACAGTCTGCGGTCTCCGACGCGCAACCGGTGGAGATCGCGGGGAACGGTGTAGAGCGTTGGTGCAACCAGGTGGCGGCGGAGCTGCTCGTGCCACTCGCCGTATTCCGTCATGAATATGATCGAGATGCGGACCCTCGGATGGAGACCGACCGACTGGCAAGACGGTTCAAAGTCAGCACGCTGGTCATCCTGCGACGGATGCACGATGCCGGCGGGCTGACGCGGCCGGAGTTTCGCGCCGCGTACGACGCCGAGATCGCGCGACTCCTCGCCCTGACCGTAGGAAGCGGAGGGAACTTTTACCTGACGCTTGGCGCGCGCGCGAGCAAACGCTTCGCCCGGGCGCTGGTGGTCAGCACGCTGGAAGGCCGTTCCTCCTTTACTGAGGCACTGCGCCTCCTCGGCTTCAGAAAGATGTCGACGTTTCGCGAACTGGGACAGAACCTGGGGCTTGCGGTCTGATGCCGTACCTTCTCGACGCGAACGTCTTCATCGCGGCGAAGAACCTCCACTCGCTGGCCTCAGTGAGCAACTCGGCCAAGGCAACCAGAACGAGCCAGCCGCGATCACGACGTTCGTCAGGTCGCGGACTATTACCTCGTGGCGCAGGCCCTCACGAGCAGCCGTCTGCGTCGACGCGCCGAATCGAGATTCCCGACGCCTGCCTGGGACTCGGCATCAAGTTCATGACGCCGTTCGAAATGCTGCGCCGCGAACGCGCCCGCTTTATCCTCGGTCCATAGTCCAGCACCGAGCAGCGACGGGCTGCACCCCTCAAATCCTCGCCGCCACCCACCCTGCCGTCCCGAGGATCAGCGTCAGCGCGAGAATCATCCCGCCGATGAAGATGCTCTGCGTGCGCAGGGATCTTCCTTTCAGTGAGGTGTAGCGCAGGCTGAAGAGATACGGGACGAGGAAGGCCATTGCTGAAAACGCGTCGACGTACGTGCGGTCGCCGAGGCGGATGTGCACGGCCATCCAGACCGCGGTCAGGAGCAGCGTTCCGCCGAGGCTGACGGCGGCGCTCTTCCAGGCATCCTCGCGTGAGACTCGCTGACTCGATCCGGCACAGCCGAGTTTCAACATCGTTCTGATCATGGTCCCTCCTTCGGTTTGCATGGGAATCTTCTGCGGCTCGAGCCAGGCGTCGATGGCACCGGCGATGAGGTCGATGACGGTGTGGAGCGAGAACGGCTGCGAGCCGACGAGGGCGCGGAGCTCGTCGCCGTAGCGGCGGCGCCAGCGCGGCGGGTACAGCATCAGCAGCCAGGTCATGCGTTGGCCAGGCGGCGCTGCCCGATGCGCGCGACGTTCTGGATGCTGGCCAGCCGTGCCCGCAGCGCCTTCTCGCCGAGGCTCGTGATGCGATAGGGATTGCGCCGGTCTTCCGAACCGGCGGGCTCGATCATTCCCCGCGCTTCCAGCCGCGCGACCGCTCCGTACAACGTGCCCGGCCCCAGGCGCAGGTCCGCGATGCGGGCGATGTCTTCGGTCATCGCGTACCCGTGCTTCGGACCGTCCGCGAGGCTGATGAGAATCAGCAGCGCCGGCTCCGAGAAACGCCCGAACTCGTCCAGCTCCCGATCGATCTCCGCTTTCTTCATCTTCGCCATTCTACTCCGCCCCGCGTAATACGTTGTACGTATTAATACGTCCGGCGTAGTAAGAAAATCGAGACACGCGCACGTTGTGTTTTCCGTTTGGTCACTTGCCTCTTCCTCCGGCCCGACCGACTGTCGCGCAGGAGGAACGCCATGCCTCGCTTCGCGGCCCCTTTTGTCGTCCTCGCCTTGCTCTCCACCATCGCCGCCGCCGGCTCGCACGAGGACTACGACATCCGCGATGACGCCGCGAAGGCGGACGTCATCGAGCGGCACCGCGAGAAAGCGGACAAAGAGAAGATCAAGGAGAAGAAGGAGAAGATGGCCCGGGCGGCGGAGCGGGTGGAGGGCGAAGTGCCGGGGCTCGCCGTCGCGTTCAGCGCGCGCACCGGCGCGCCGGAGACGATCGGCGTCGCGCGTGGACGGCGCAAGCTCACCGGCAAGAGCAGCGAGCCGCGGGAGCAGATCGCCCGCGCGTTCCTGCACCGCAACGCGGATCTCTTCGGCCTCGCTCCGAGCGAAGTCGCGCGGCTGCGAAAAATCGCGGACTACACGAATCCATCCGGCAACCTCGGCTGGGTCGAGCTGAAGCAGGAGCTGAACGGCCTGCCGGTCTTTCAGGGAGAAATTCGCTTCGCCGTCAGCGCCGAGGGAGAGCTCGTGCAGGGCACGGGCAACCTCGTGCCGGCGCTCGAGGATGCATCCATCGAGACGACGCCGTCGGTGAGCGCCGCGGCCGCGGTGGAGATCGCCGCGGAGGCGATCGGCGTGGAGACGTCATCGTTCACGCGCGACGTCGAGCCGGCGCTCGAGTACTTCCCGCTCGACGGCGGAGTCGTGACGCTGGCGTGGTCGATGATCCTCTGGCAGGAGGACGCGGCGTTCTACACGTATGTGAGCGCCGAGGACGGTGAGGTGCTGTGGCGGATGAACCTCGTCCACGAACAGACGCAGCCCGCGACGTACGTCGTCTACGATTCCGACAGTCCGGCGCCGCTCTCGCCGACGAACGCGACTCCCGGCTCCGGCATTCAGGGCGCGCTCATCCCGCGGACGTCGTTCACGATCATCAGCGAAAACGCGTTCAACAACCTCGGCTGGATGAATGACGGCACGTCGATCACCACCGGCAACAACGTCGACGCCGGTCTCGATCTCGCCGCACCCGACGGCATCGACCTCGGCACGCGCGCGACCGGCACGGCCTTCCGCGTCTTCGACTACGCCTACAACCCGCCGCCCGGCAATCCGCCGCCCGGCGACGAGCCGTCGCTCGCGGCGTTCCGCTTCGGCGAAGTCGTGCAGATGTTCTTCTGGGCGAACCGCCATCACGACCGGCTGTACGAGCTCGGGTTCACCGAGTCCGCGCGCAACTATCAGCGCGACAACTTCGGGCGCGGCGGGTTGGGCAACGATCCGATGATCGTCGAGGGGCAGGATTTCCTCACCGTCAACAACGCCAGCTTCGCGGCCGCGCCGGATGGCGTCTCCGGGCGCGTGCAGATGTATCTCTTCACCGGCCCCGATCCCGACCGCTCGGCAGGCCTCGATCAGGAAGCGTTGCTGCACGAGCTGACGCACGGCACCTCCCTCCGCCTGCACGCGAACATCTCCGGCCTGAACGCCGGGATGAGCAACGGCATGGGCGAAGGATGGTCCGACTTCTATGCGCGCGCGCTCCTCTCCGGTCCCGACGAGGATGTGAACGGCGTCTACGCCTACGGCGCGTACGTGATGCTCGGGCGCCTGCCCGGCTACACCGACAACTACTACTACGGCATCCGCCGGTTTCCTTACGCGGTGATCCGAAACGTCGGAGCGAATGGCAAGCCGCACAATCCGCTCACGTTCGCCGACATCGATCCGGCACAGCTCGATCTCACGGACGGCGCGTATCCGCGCGGCCCGAACGGCTCGACGAATGCGTTCGAAGTACACGCCATCGGCGAAGTCTGGTGCAGCGCCCTCCTCGAGGTCCGCGCGCACCTCATCAACCGCCTCGGCTGGGCCGCCGGCAATCAGCTTGCTCTGCAGCTCGTCACCGACGGCATGAAGCTCGATCCCGCCACTCCGACGTTCATCCAGGGACGCAACGCCATCCTCGCCGCGAACTTCGGATCGATCAACGCATCGGCGGCGACGGAGGCCGACATCTGGCGCGGGTTCGCCGCGCGCGGTGTCGGCTTGACCGCGAGCGCGGCCGGGCCGAACAGCAGCTCCGTCGTCGAGTCCTTCGACGTCCCGAACGCGGTTCCCGGCAACGTCACGATCGTGAGCGACGACTGCGACAACAACCACATCGCCGATCCGGGTGAGACCGTCGTGCTGTCGATCCCGTTCACGAATCCCTATCAGCTCAACGACATCAACGACGCCGTCGTGACCGTCGGCGCGACGACCATCGCGCTAGGACCCATCGCGCCGGGGCAGACCGTCACGCGCACGTTCAGCGTGACGATTCCGTCGACCGCGAGTTGCGGGGTTCGCTACCCGCTGCCGGTCACGGTCGTGAGCTCATTCGGCACGCTCACGCGGACGCCGTTGTTGCAGATCGGCATTCCGACCGCGCAGCTCTTCGCCGGCACGTTCAGCAGCGGCAACGTGAATACGCCGATCGTCGACAACGCGACGGTCGAAGTGCCGATCGTCGTGACGGCGTCGGGCCTGGTCGGTTCCGCGAGCGTGGCGGTTCGACTGAACCACGCCTTCGACGGCGAGCTGGTGATCAGCCTCGTCGCACCGGACGGCACGGTCGTGCCGCTGGCGAACCGCCGCGGCGCCGCCGGCGACAACTTCGGCAGCGGCGCGAACGACTGCACCGGCACGCCGACCGGCTTCGCCGACTTCGCGGGGCCGTCGATCTCGACCGGCACCGCACCGTTCGGCGGCACGTTCCGTCCGGAGTCGCCGCTCTTCGCGGTGAGCGGACACGAGATGAACGGCACGTGGAAGCTGCGCGTGGCCGACATCGGTCCCGGCAATGTGGGCGTCATCGGCTGCGTCTCGCTCGACCTGAGCCGCCAGCTCAACTTCTGCTGCGGCGTCGCCGGCACGCCTTTGATCTTCGCCGCGGGCCCGGCCACGCTCGCCGCCGAATGCGCGGCCAGCACGAACGGCGCGCCCGATCCGGGCGAGCTCGTGACGATGAATTTCCCGCTGGTCAATGGCGGCGAAGGCGCGACGACGAACCTGACGGCGACGCTCCTCGGCGTGACGCAAAGCTACGGCGTGCTCGCTCCGCTCGCTCCACCGGTCACGCGTGCATTCCAGTTCGCAATCCCCTCCACGGTTGCATGCGGCGGCGACTTCATCGCCACGCTCGCGCTCTCCGACAACGGCGTCGACCTCGGCACGGTGAGCTTCAACATCCGCACGGGCCAGAGCGTCACGACGTCGTCGACGTTCTCCAACACCGCGCCGATCCAGATCCCCGCCGCCGGCACCGGCGCGCCGACCGGCGCGCCGTCGAATCCGTATCCATCGCCCATCACCGTCTCGGGCGTCACCGGCATGCTGGCCGGCGTCGCGCTCACGATTCACGGCTTCAGCCACACCGCGCCGGCCGACGTCGATCTGCTGCTGGTCGGCCCCGGCGGACAGCGTTTCATCGCCATGTCCGATCTCGGCGGCCTCACCGACGCCGTGAACCTGACGATCACGCTCGACGACGCGGCGCCGGCGGCCCTGCCGTCAGTCCTGACATCCGGCACCTTCCGCCCCGGCAACAGCCTGACAGGCGATGCGTTCCCCTCGCCTGCCCCCGCCCCGCCGTATCAGTCGCCGATCACCGCGGGCGGCGCAAACTTCACATCCGTCTTCGCGAATACGACTCCGAACGGCACGTGGCGACTCTTCGTCGTCGACGACAACGGCGGCACGGACATCGGCTCGATCGCCGGCGGCTGGACGCTCACGCTGCGCACGACCACCCGCGTCTGCGCAACCGTCCCCGCGCCCGACATCACCAGCGTCACCGCCGATCCGGCGACACTCTGGCCGCCGAATCATCAGATGGTGGACGTCGATGTCGACTACGACACCGACTGCGCGACCTGCACGCTCAGCGTGACGAGCAACGAGCCCGAGAACGACACCGGCGACGGCAACACCGCGCCCGATTTCGAAGTCGTCGACGCACATCGCGTGCGGCTGCGCGCGGAACGCGCCGGTTCCGGCAACGGCCGCGTGTACACGATCACCATCACCTGCGCGAACGGCGCGGGGACGACGGTGCGGACGGTGGGGGTGGAGGTGCGGGCGCCGTAGGGGGGATTGGCTACCAGTACGAAGGGACGCCGAGATTTTTCGCGCGTCTCGCAAGTTTTTGATCGAAGGTGGCAATCGCGTCGTATCGGTTTGCGAGGGCAAGAGCAGCGATCGACGCATCAGCCAGGCCGGGGAGTGGATTGGGCCATAGATCGAAGATGCGGCTCCAGGGACAGTCATGCGTGACTTGCACGCCGGGGAAGGAGAGTAGGTCGCGGATCATTGAGGAGAGGCGATCACCGATGACGTCGTACAGACTCTGAAGGACATACGTCACTTCGAAGACGACGAACTGGGGCAGGATCACGGCGACATCGCCGTCCTCGGCTTTCTGAAGAAGCACGGCGGCGATTTCACGTTGCTTCTCGTGCCGGCCGGTCAGCAACGACACGAAGACGTTGGCATCGACGACGACGCTCCGCATCTCAGATTCTTCCCCTGCGCTTGCGTGCTTCGGCGACGGCTTGTACCGGATCGTCGGGGCCGCCCTTCACCGTGCCAACCCATCGCCAGAACGCGGGGCGCTCGGTGGTGACGGAGATCCGGCCACCGTGAACTTCCCAGGTGATCTTGTCGCCAGGGCCGATGTCGAGGACGTCGCATACCTCCTTCGGCACGGTCGTCTGTCGCTTACTGGTGATCGTCGAGCGCGGCATCGAGCATCCTCCTTACAGATACTAACATGTGTAAGGAGCTTCAGGGCGGCGCTATACTCATTGCCTGATTTATGTCCACGAACCTGCGCACCGAAATGCAGCAGTTCCTCGCCGGGTGGCGGAACGATCTGAACAGCTCGTGGCGCACGGTGCTGAATGGCGTGGAGCCCGCGTTCGACGCGATCGGCAGCGGGCTGACGCTCGAAGACAATGAGACGATCTTTCCCGGCCGCAAGGGCGTGCCCGCTCCGGGCGCGCGGGCGGATGCGCACATCTTCCGCGCGCTCGATGGATTGCGGCCGCGCGACGTGAAGGCGGTCATTCTTGGGCAGGATCCGTATCCGAAAACTTCGCGGGCGACGGGGCGCTCGTTCGAGCAGGGCGATCTGCCGGAATGGGTGAAGAGCCACACGAAGGTGGCCGAGAGTCTGCGCCGCATTCTGCAAACGGTCGCGCATCTTCGGAGCGGCGAGGAGCGGTATCTGAACGGCGATGCCGCCTGGAGCGGCGTCGTCGACGATCTCGACGCGCTGCAGATCCGCAAGCCACGCGAGTTCTTCGACCACTGGCAGGAGCAGGGCGTGCTCTGTCTCAACGCGGGACTCACGCTCAGCCGCTTCAAGCCGGACGTGCAGAAAGCGCACTTTGCGCTGTGGCGTCCGGTCGTCAAGCGCATTCTCACCACGATCGCCACGCGCGACCAGGGCTCGGTCGTGTTCCTGCTATGGGGCGGCGTCGCGAAGAAGACGTTCACGGATCTCGGCATCCTCGACGCGGCCGAAGCCGCGGGAACGCGCAACCGCGTCGGCGTCATCAACCACCCGCACCCCGGCGCCGAGGACAAGAGCGGCAAGCCGCGCTTCTTCGAATTGCCGAACACGTTCAGCGCCGTCAACGAAACGCTGTCGACCCTCGGCGCACCCGCGATTCAGTGGTGACTCGCGGGCCGAGTCGCTCAATGACAACGCGGCGCGTACTTTTGGTTGGGAAGGTAGGCCGCCCACTCCTCGGCGGTCAGCGGCCGCCCAACGTGATCGCACGCCGACGCCAGGAGCTCGGCGTCGGAGAGCGGCAGGAACACTTTCTCCGAAATGTCCCACAGCGTCAGCGCGCCTCCCCGGCGGGCGATGGCCAGCCGGTTGCCGCGCGCGTTCGTTTCCACCACCGCCACCGCACCCTCGCCGTCGAAGCGCGCGGCGACGGTCGAGAGATCGGCGCTGACCAGCCGCACCTTCTCTCCACTCCACACCACGAACCGTCCGTCCCCGACGGTTTCGATGCGCGAGGGGGCGTTCCACTGCTCCTGGCGGAGCACCGCGGATCGGCCTAGCGGGTTGCCGGTGGCGGTGTCGTACGAATGGAGCACGCCGTCGCGGCCGGCGATCACCACCGATTTTTCATCGGCGCTGAACGCAAAATCCTCGAGGCCGAGGCTCGACGCATCGACGCGGACTCTTTTGCCGTTGGCAGCGCCGTGGAGCGTGAGCGCCCCGCGCCGGTCGGCCACGCCGACCAGACGGCCGGCGGGGCTCAGATGGATGGTGGCGCTCCGTTCCACGGGGATCGACCGCAGGACTCTGTGTCCTTTCACATCGACGAGCGTGAACCTGCCGGGAGCCTCGACGCCGCAGAGATCGGCGGCCGCGACGCAATGCAGACGCGTCGTCGCGTACGGCACCTCGGCCATGTACGCCGGATACACTTGCCCGGATCCACCTCCCGCGACCTGCTGCACTCTCCAGATGGAGAGGAATCCAGCCTGGACGCGCGAGAGATACCGGCCGTCGCTGCTGATCACGATGTGGTCGTTCGTCCCCGCGGGCTCGTCTTCCGTGAAGATCTCCGTCCCGTTTTCATCGGTGAACGTGGCGCCCGATCCCGTGGTGGCCCACGGGCGGACGGCCGGCGCGCGCGGGGACCATTTCTCGACCGTAAAGCGGCCCGCGGGCGTCCGGCCGTACCAGAGCACGGAATGGCCGTCGCCGGAAAAACGGATCGCCTCGACCGGAAACGAAGGACGATGCAGGATGAGTCCGCGCGGAATCATCTCCAGCGCACCGCGCAGCCGCTGCACGGCCTCCTCGCGCCGCGAGTCTCGCAGGCGCGGAATCGTCTCCAGCAGCAGCAGCGCCCGCATCGACGGCTCGACCTTCCGCGGATCGAGCTGCAGCACGCGCGTGATCTCCTCTTCCGACTTCGCCGTGCGCCGGGCCTGGTATTGCCAGAGGGCGGCGACGGCGGCGAGCAACGCAACGATGACGAGGGCAACTTTCATGGCCAGTACAATCTTCGCATGCTCAAACTCGCCAGCCTGCTCGCGCTCTGCCTCGCCTTCGCTACGAACCTCCTCGCCGCCACGCACGCGGAGAAGATCGACGCACTGCTCACCGCGTATCACAAGCAGCGCTACTTCAACGGCTCGGCGCTCGTCGCGGAGAAGGGGCAGGTCATCCTTCGCAAGGGCTACGGGCTCGCGAACATGGAGTGGGACGTTCCGAACGCGGCGGACACGAAGTTCCGTCTCGGCTCGATCACCAAGCAGTTCACGTCGATGGTGATCATGCAGCTCGTCAGCGAGGGGAAGATCAAGCTCGACGAAAAGATGACGGCGTACCTGCCGGAGTACCGCAAAGACACGGGCGACAAGATCACGATCCGCCATCTCCTCACCCACACCTCCGGCATCCCGAGCTACACCGGCTTCCCCGGCTTCTTCCAGAAATCGTCGCGCGATCCGTACGAGGTCGACGCGTTCGTGAAGGAGTTCGCGAGCCGTGATCTCGAGTTCGAGCCCGGCACGAAGTGGGCGTACAACAACTCCGGCTATTTCCTCCTCGGCGCGATCATCGAGAAGGTCACGGGCAAGAGCTACGCGGACGCGGTCAAGGAGCGCATCTTCGATCCGCTCGGCATGAAGGACAGCGGCTACGACAGTTTCGCCACCGTGCTGCCGAAACGCGCCGCCGGCTACGCCCTCACGCCGAACGGCTACGTGAACGCGCCGTACCTCGACATGTCCATCCCCTACGCCGCGGGCTCGCTCTATTCGACGGTCGAGGATCTGTACAAATGGGACCGCGCGCTTTACGGCGACAAGCTCTTGAGCGCAGACCTGAAGAAGACGATGTTCACGCCGCTGCTGCAGAACTACGCCTTCGGCTGGGCTGTGGCGCCGCTGAAGCTCGACGATCAGAAAACCGAGGTCGCGACGATCCGGCACAACGGCGGCATCCATGGATTCAACACGCTCGAGATCCGTATCCCCGAGACGCAGGATCTGGTGGTGCTGCTCGACAACACCTCGCGCGGCGACAAGCTCGATGGCGCGGCGCGCGGCATCATCGACATCCTCCGCGACGTCGAGGCACCGATGCCGAAAGCATCGCTCGTCGACGAAGTGATCAAGACCAGCAGCGGCGCGCTGGCGCGCGTCCGCGAGCTGAAAACGAAGTCGCCGGACGCCTACGATTTCAGCGAGCCGGAGGTCAATCGCCTCGGGTACACGCTCATGGCGCGCAGCCGCGTCGCCGAGGCAGTCGACGTCTTCCGGCTCAACGTCGACGAGAATCCGAAGTCGTGGAATGCGTACGACAGTCTGGCCGAGGCGTATGAGGCGCATGGAGACCGCGACCTGGCCATTGCGAACTTCAAAAAGTCGCTGGAGCTGAATCCGAAAAACGACAACGGTGCGGCGGCCCTGAAGCGTCTCGAAGCGCCGCCGCAGCCGAAGCCCGATGCCGCGACGCTCGACAAATACGTCGGCACCTACGAGATCGGACCGGGCTTCAACATCACCTTCACGCGCGAGGGCGACAGGTTGTTCAGCCAGGCCACGGGACAGCCGAAGTTCGAGGTGGTTGCCGACTCGCCGACCGAGTTCCATCCCCTCGCCTTCCGCGCGCGCATCGTCTTCGCCGCGGACGGCAGCTCGCTGACGCTGTACCAGGGAGACCGGGAAATCGTGGCAAAACGAATCGCGGGAAAGTAGGCTGTACGGACATGGGCAAGATCACCACCCGCGCGGAATTGATCGACGCGCTTCGGGTCGCGTCGGAGCTCGAGCATCAGCTGATGGCGCAGTATCTCTTCGCCGTCTACTCGCTGAAGCGCTACACGTATGAAGGACTCGAGCCGGTGCTGCTCGAGCGCGTGCGGCGCTGGTCCTCGTCGATCACGCTGATCGCGCGCCAGGAGATGGAGCACCTCGGCCTGGCGCTCAATCTTCTCTCGTCGATCGGCGGCACGCCGTCGTTCACGCGCCCGAACATGCCGCAGCGCGCCGACTACTACGGACAGGCCGGCATCAAGCTCGAGCTCACGCGCGGCGATCTCGACACCATCAAGCGCTTCCAGCGCTTCGAGGCGCCGGATCCGCTGATCAAGGACCTCGAGCCGGGCGAGCCGATCGATCAGGCAGAGGCGAATGAATGGTGCGACCGCACCGACCACCTCGCCGGCAGCCGCGCCAAGGTCACGGCCATCCTCGAGAGCAAAGCGAAAGCGCTGAAGGGCGCTCCCGTGCTGTCGTTCGGATGGGACTCGATCCAGGATCTCTATCAGGACATCTACGAGGGCTTCGAGACGCTCTGCGCCGAGCCGTGCGGCGAGAAGGGTCTCTTCGTCGGCCGCCCGTCGCTGCAGATCTTCGGCGGCCCCGGCGGCAAGCAGCCCGTCGGCTCGATGGACGACCTCAATCAATACGGCGTCGATCTCATCGGCGTCACGGATCTCGCCAGCGCGAAGCAGGCCATCACCATGATCCTCGAGCAGGGCGAAGGCATTTCCGTCAAGCCGTCGTATCTGCCGTGGACGCACTTTTGTCTCTTCACCGGCATCCGCGAAGACATGGAGGCGTTCGACAAGGAAGGACTCGCGGCGCGGCCGGTGGTGCGCAACCCGATGACGAGGCGCTGGCCCGACGTCTGCCCGCAGGACGAAGTGACGCTGCTGACGAATCCGCACACGATCGAAGTGGCGAAGCTGTTCAACGGCTCGTACGAGCTGATGCTGCTGATGCTCCTCTATCTCTACAGCGACAACATCAAGACGCAAGAGCAGGTCAACGGGATGATGGACGGCGCGTTCTTCCCGCTCATGACGATGTTCGTGCGGCCGCTGGCCGAGATCCTGACCGAGCTGCCGGCGTTCAAGGACGACAGCGAAGCAAAAGACGGACTGACGAACGCGGGACCGGGCTTCGAGCTGAACGGCGACGTGCTGCTCGTGCCGACGCTCGACGCGACCTGGGACATTTTCCAGGAGCGCATCGACACGCTGGTCCTGGGCTTCGACGCGCTGCTGGCCGGCGACGATCCGTGGATCGACTTGCCGAATCAGCTGGAGGACGGCCAGACGCACTCGCGCATCTGGCAGCGCTTGGAGTATCTCCGCTCGCAAATGCGCCGGCTGGCCTATGACTGGCGCGTCAAGTGGAACATCGGCTACGGATCGACGGGGGGATAGGACGAACGACCATGCTGATCCTGAACTTCGAAGGCTACTTTCAGATGCGCATGGCGACGGATCCCGATCCGACGGACGACAAGCGCGGCGTCAGCGGATACACGTTCGCGCTCGCCGGCGAGCCCGATCTCGACGCGAAGATCCACCTGCAGCCCGATGAGGAAGGCGTGTGGGAGCGCGACTTCGGCCCGCGCGGCGGACCGAAGGTCGGCGTGAAGGTGACGAAGGCGATGCGCGACGGCGTTCCCGACTCCGATCTCGTCGGCACGCGCGTCGCGTTCATCGACGCGCAGATCCTCGAGCACAACGGCCTCCTCGTGCGCAACGACTACTTCATCATCCATCCGTTCCGCGTCCGCCTCTTGAAAGCGGACAGCAACGACATCCTCCTCGAGCGCGTCGACTGGCTGAACCCCGACAATCCGGCGATGCCGGAGAACGACGCCACGGCCACGCAGCTCGCACGCCGCCAGGCGAAGAAGTTCACCGGCAACTCGGAAGAGGTGGCGAAGGCCACGGGACTGGAGAGTCCCGCGAACGTCGCCCTGATCGCGAACCGGCTGGAGCGGAGGAAGAGCCTGCAGGCGCTGCTGGAGCAGACCACGGATCCCATCCAGATCGCGGCGCTCGAATCGCGCATCTACCAGCTGGCGATCGTGGAGCGGTGGTGGGAGCTCAGCGTCAACGTCGGACAGAACAAGGTCATCGACCGCCGCGCCGCGCAACTCGCGCTGCAGCTCGACGGCTGGAACGTCGACATGAACGGCGAGGTCGCCGTGAACGAGCTCCACGCCGCCGAGAACTATCCGTGGAACATCTCGTTCTGGATGGGCGGCTGGGACGGCGACGCGCTGTGCGGCTACGTCAAGGGGACGTGGACGATTCCGCTGGCGGAGAATGTTTCGTGGAGCGGCGGGCTTCAGCCCGCCGAACGATGACGGTGGGCTGAAGCCCACCGCTCCACACGACGTGCTGACGACCACCGGGTCGCAGCAGGCGCTCGATCTCCACGAGCAGAAGTAGGTCCGCCAGCGCGGCTACCGTGGAGCGGCGGGCTTCAGCCCGCCGAGAAGATTCGGCGGCCTGAAGGCCGCCGCTCCACACTGCCCGGCCTAGAACCCCTCCAACAAATTCGTCACCAACCCCTCCGCGAACCGCACGGCGATCTCGCGGATGGCGCGGCTTTCCTGATCGAAGGCGTCGGTGGAGGCGAGGTTCACTTCGTAGTTCTCGGTGAAGCGGTACTGGTCGTTCTTCCAGATCACCTTGTCTTCGTTGCGGTGGTCGAGCAGCTCGATCTTCGCGGTGATGGAGATCTGGTAGCGCGTGGCGCGGCCCTGGTCGAACGCGATCGGGAAGAGATCGAACGTATCGATCGAGCCGCGCAGGACCGCGTTCGCGTCGTTCGGATTCGAGACCAGGCGCAGGCGGCCGCGGGAGACGAACTCCTCCGCCACCGCCTGCGTCACACGCTGCTCGAGCTCCACGCGCGTCGTCCGGTTCACGAACGCCGGCACGTAGATCGTCTTGATCTCCGGATCGAGAAGGTTGCCTCTGCCCACCAGGGCGTAGCCGCAGGAGGTGAGGAGCAGAGGCAGGAGCAGGAGCCGTTTCATCGCTTGTAGACGACCTTCACTCCGAAATCATCCATCTTCTTCCCGCTCTTCTCCATCTGCTCGAAGCGCTTCATGTCGTACTCCCAGATCAGGGTGTTGCCTTCCTTGCGCATGGCGTTGTGGGAGACGATCGTGAACGGCGCGGTGAGACGGTAGACGATGCGCATCTTCGCGAACGCATCCTTCATCATCTTCTCCATCTCCGGATCCATCTTCGGTCCGCCGCTCTCCTTCGCTTCCTCGTTCACCTTCGCCGCGGGGTTCATCGGCTTGGTCTGCACGGTGATCAGGCCGCCCTTCTCGATCACGTCCAGCCCCTCGAACGGCGAGTCGATCACGTTCTTCGCCGTCGGATCGCCGCCGCCGTCTTTTTTCTGCGGCAGCTTCACGTCGACGAGGTTCTTGAGATTCTGGAACCCGAACTTCATGTCCGTGGCGACACCGAACTCTTTCTCCGTCGCCTTGAAGTCGAGCAGCTTCACGCCCGGCGGCAGCTCTTTCTCGATGTCCTTGCGGTCGGGCTCCGCACTCGACTTCTTGCTCGTCGACTGCTTCTTGAAGTCGGCCTTGGCCTTCGCCAGCTCCGCCGCCGTCAGCGGCCCCTTCTGCCCCGACATCTCCTTCCCGACCTGGGCCATGATCACGATCATCGGCTCCATGTCGATGCCCATGTGGAAGTCGGCGGTGCCGGAGAGATCGGATTTGAGATTGATGTTCTGCTCGACCTCGAAACAGCCCGTGAGCAGTACGCAAAGCAGGACCACGAAGACGGAACGGCGCATGAGCTCTCCTATTTCACGATGATATTGACGAGTTTTCCGGGGACGTAAATCTTCTTCACGATCTCTTTCTCTGCGATCCACTGTTTGATTTTCTCATTACTCTGCACGGCGTCCATCACCACCGCCTCTTCCGCGGGCACGCCGACCGTCACCTGCCCGCGCAGCTTCCCGTTCACCTGCACCGCGATCGTGACGCTCTCTTCCTGCATCAGCGCGCGGTCGGCCACCGGCCAGCGCGACGTCAGCACCATGCCGTCGTTGCCGAGCATTTCCCACAGCTCCTCGGTGACATGCGGCGCGAACGGATGCAGCAGTTGCAGCAGCGCTTCATACGGCTCGCGCGACGGCGCCTCGGCCAGCACATTCGAGAACTCCATCAGCGCCGAGATCGCGGTGTTGAACTCGAACCGCTCCATGCGCGACGTCACCGCATCGATCGTCTGATGCATCTTGCGGAGGACCTGTGGAGCGGCGGGCTTCAGCCCGCCGTCTTCGTCCGGCGGGCTGAAGCCCGCCGCTCCAATCTTCCACACGCGGCCGAGGAACCGGTACGCGCCGACGACGCCCTCGTCGGACCACGCCGCTTCCTTCTCCGGCGGCGCGATGAAGAGCGTGTACACGCGCTCGGTGTCGGCGCCGTAGCGGGCGATGAGCTCGTCCGGCGGCACGACGTTCAGCTTCGACTTCGACATCTTCGCCATCTCGGCCGTCAGCGGCTCGTCGCCGCGATACGGCTGGTCGCCGCGCCACTCCACTTCGGACACGGCGACCCAGGAGCCGTTCGCATCCCTGTATCCCTCTTTCGTGATTACGCCCTGGTTGAACAGGCGCGTGAACGGCTCCTCGAAGTCGATCAGCTTCATGTCGAAGAGCGTGCGCGTCACGAAGCGCGCGTAGAGCAGATGCAGGATCGCGTGCTCGATGCCGCCGATGTACTGATCGACCGGCAGCCAGCGGTTGGCGAGCGCCGAGTCGAAAATCTTCTCGTCGTCGCGCGGCGTGATGAAGCGGAGGAAGTACCACGACGAATCGACGAACGTGTCCATCGTGTCGGTCTCGCGCCGCGCCGCGCCGCCGCATTGCGGGCAGTTCGTGTTCACGAACGCCGCATGTTTCGCCAGCGGATTTCCCTCGCGGCCGGTGAACGCGACGTCGAGCGGCAACTGCACCGGCAGCTGATCCTCGGGCACCGGCTGGAGGCCACACCGCTCGCAGTAGATCATCGGGATCGGCGTGCCCCAGTAGCGCTGCCGCGAGATCAGCCAGTCGCGCAGGCGATAGCGGATCATCCCCTTGCCGAGGCCGCGCTCTTCGATGATCTCGATGATCCGCTCGATCGCCTTCGGCACCGGCAGGCCGCTGATCGGGCCGGAGTCGACGGCGACGCCGCTGTCATCCTTGAACGTGAACGCCTCCTCAAGTGGAGCGGCGGGCTTCAGCCCGCCGTCTTCATTCGGCGGGCTGAAGCCCGCCGCTCCACTCGGAGCAACGACGATGCGGATCGGCAGGTCGTACTGCTTCGCGAACTCGAAGTCGCGCTGGTCGTGCGCCGGCACCGCCATCAGCGCGCCGGTGCCGTACTGCGCGAGGACGAAGTTGCCGAGCCAGATCGGGATCTCCTCGTTCGTGAACGGATTGATCGCCCTCTTGCCCGTGAAGCGCCCTTCCTTCCCCTTCTCCTGCCGCTCGAGCGGCGTTTGATTGCGCACCGTCGTGATCCAGGCCTCGATCTCGTCGCGGTCGGGATGATCGGCGATCAGCGCGGGCACGTCGGCATGCTCCGGCGCGATGACCATGAAGGTCGCGCCGTAGATGGTGTCGGGACGCGTGGTGAAGACGCGCAGCGGATGGCCGAGGGACGGCACCTGGAAATCGACGTCCGCGCCGAGGGAGCGTCCGATCCAGTTGCGCTGCATCAGCTTCACTTTTTCCGGCCAGTGCTCGAGCGTGTCGAGGCCGGCGTCGAGGCGATCGGCGTAATCGGTGATCTTGAGGAACCACTGCGAGAGCTCGCGCTGCTCGACGAGCGCGCCGCAGCGCTCACAGCGGCCGTCGACGACCTGCTCGTTCGCGAGCACGGTCTGATCCTGCGGGCACCAGTTCACCGGCGCCGTGCCGCGATACGCGAGGCCGCGCTTGTACAGCTGCAGGAACAGCCACTGATTCCACTTGTAGTAGTCCGGCTCGCAGCTGGCGATCTCTTTCGACCAGTCGTAGAGGATGCCCCAGCGCGCGAACTGCACTTTCATTCGCTGGATGTTGCCGAGGGTCCACTCGCGCGGATGGATGGCCCGCTTGATGGCGGCGTTCTCGGCGGGCAGTCCGAACGCGTCCCAGCCCATGGGATTGAGCGCGACGCGGCCCTGCATGCGGAAGTAGCGATAGAGCGCGTCGCCGAGGATGTAGTTACGGCCGTGTCCGACGTGGAGATCGCCGGACGGATACGGGAACATGTTGAGCATGTACAGCTTGTCGCCGGGCGCGTTGACGTCCACCTCTGCGACGCGCGCCTCGGCCCACCGCTGTTGCCATTTCGGCTCGATGTCCGTGGGTCGATATTGCATAAGCGCGGGAGTATACCCGCGCCTCTGTCATCGACTCTCCGGCCGCTGCTCCTCCGCCATGTACACCCCCGCCTCCTCCGCTCCGCTCCGCGTCAGAAACAGCCAGTCGTTCCCTTCCTCGGTCCTGCGGAGGAGGAGACCGCCCTGTTTTTCCAGATCCTCGAGGGCGCGGACGACGTCGGCGTGCGCGTAGCGCATCTGGTCGAAGAGGGTCTGCGTCAGGAGGCGAATCGCGCGGTTCCGGAGGAAGCAGTTGAGCACCGCGCGCTCGATCGCGCCGAGACGCCGCCGGCGCATGGCGGAATCGTCGCCGACGACCGGCGCGGGCGTCGAGATCGCGCGCGCATCATGACGGTGCGGATTCAGCGCGCGATCGAGCGCGCCGTCAAAGTACGCGCCGCTGAGGCCGCTCGCCCAATACCGCACCGCCTCCGCATTCGGCTGCGTCGTCTCGATGCCGGTTGCGAACCGCTGCCCGTCCCTCATCCGCTCGAACACGAGCCGGCCCTGCCACGTATCCGCGGGACGGCTGCGGCCATAGAGAAAGACTCTGTAGATCGTGCCGGCTTTGTCGGCGACCGGCCTTTCGAATTCCTGAAGAAGTTGTTCCATCGAGGCGCTCCTGCCAAGCGTCCTCTTCTCTCTGTTCTCAACACTCTCTGTCTCACAATTGCAATCACATCGCCAAGATCGGCGACAGGTAGGGGATTCCTTCTCTCCGTCACTCCTTAACCGAGGCATGCCGAACAATTCAGAGGAGTGGCGGGCGATGGTCGACACCTACGTCGACGAATGCCTGCGTCTGCGCACGCCGCCGCGGGTGACCGAGCTCGCCGCGCGGATCGGGCTCTCGCCCGTACGGTTCACGCGCCGGCTCCGCAGCAGCCTCGGCGTTTCCCCATCCTCCTACATCAAAGAACGGCAGATCGCGCACGCGAAGCGGCTGCTGGAGGGCGATGCCTGCATGGACGAGATTGCCATCGCCTCCGGCTTCGGCACCCCGCGCACCTTCTTCCGCGCCTTCAGCCGCCGCACGGGCCTCACCCCGGCCGCCTACCGGGGCGTGAAAAAAATGTCGGTGGCGTCTCCTTAACGCCATATCTACATTTCTAACTGCCCGGCATGTATCCACCGCAGGCAACCGGTTGGATCCCCGACCCGGCGGACGCGCGTGATCTCACGCCCGACTCGCCGAAGGTCGCGCGGCTTGCGCCGCAGGCGGCAGCCTCGCCGCTCGAAGCCGCTGCCGCGCCCGAGCCGCCGGCCATCGACCTGCGCGAGTTCTTCCCCGCCGTCGGACGCCAGGACACGATCAACTCCTGTACCGCGTTCACCGCCGCCGCGCTTCTCGGCTACTTCGAGCGCCGCACCTTCAACCGGCTCTTCCAGCCCTCGCCGATGTTCCTCTACAAAGTCGAGCGCAACCTCCTGCATCAGACCGGCGACCGCGGCGCGTTTCTCCGCATCGCCATGAAGGCGCTGCGCGCGTTCGGCGCGCCGCCGGAGTCGGAGTGGCCGTACGACGTCCGCTACTTCGACCTGGAGCCGCCGGCCTACGTCTACGCCTACGCCGCGAACTACAAAGCCGCCGCCTACTACCGCCTCGATCCGCCGGACACGCCGCGCGAGGCGCTCCTGGCGGCGATTCACTCGAGCCTCGCCCGCGGGATCCCGGTCATGTTCGGCTTCGTCCTCTATCCCTCGTCCGCGCAGTCGTACAACAGCGGCTCCGGACGCGGCGAGATCCCGTTCCCCGAGTCCGGTGAGCGGCCGGTGGGACTGCACGCCCTCGTCGCCTGCGGCTACGACGACGAGAAGATCGTCGTCAATCTTTCCGGCGGCTCGGTGACGACGGGCGCGCTGCGCGTGCGCAATTCATGGGGACCCGAATGGGGCGACGGCGGCTACGGCTGGCTGCCGTACGACTACGTCCTGCAGAACTACGCGAGCGACTGGTGGTCGCTGATTCGCGCCGATTTCCTCGATCCGACGCAGTTCGACACGGCGGGGACGCGCTGATGGCGGACGAACAACGAGACGAACAACGCCGCGCGGCTCAGGCGCTGCGCAAACAGGCAACGGAAGAAGTGCGTGGTGAACCGAATGACGTGCGCTACGGCTGGTACGCCCCCACGTGGAGCCCAGCCTGCGCACAAGGAGGAAATATGACCTTCCCGACGATGCCTCCGTGGTGTCCTCCCCAGGGCGGTGGTGGCGGCATGACGTTCCCGCCGATCTGCGATCCGAGCGGAGGTGGCGGCGGTGGTGGATTCGGAGGAGGCGGCGGCGGTGGCGGATTCGGCGGACCGACGCCGACGGCCACGTTCCCGCCGGTGTGCGGCGATCCGAACCAGGGCTTTGCGCAGCCACCGACGATCTATCCGCAACATACGTGCGGCTTCGTCTGCAATACACAGTTCTGCCCCGATCCGCAGTTCGGCGGAGGAGGAGAGGAACAGGTCGGGGCGTTCAACTTCCCGCGGCCGACACAAGCCGGCGAGACCTGCCCTCGGCGGCGGTGTATCGATACGCTGCAAGCCATCTTCTGCCCACCACGGACGCCTGATCCTCCTGTGTCGTTTTGGAATCCGGCCGATTGCTGGCCCCCTCCCCAACCGACGACACGCCTCGGCGATCAGGGATGCTCGCTGTTCGGCTGTCCGTTCCCGCCCGTGCGGCAAATGCAGGTCGGCGCCGCCGCGGCTCCGCTGCAGCCCGCGCCCACGCCGCCGTTCACGCTGGGTGGCGCTTCGTGCCTGGCAATCTGTCCGACGCTGTCCGGCAGCAGCTGTCCGCAGTGGCATTGCCCGCCGCAGACCTTCTTCGGTCGAACCTGCCCGAGATGGCACTGCCCGCCGCAGACCTCGTTCGGCTTCACCTGTCCGCAGTGGCAGTGTCAGCCGACATTCGCCGGCGCGACCTGTCCGTGGCAGCTCTGCCACCCGACGCTGAATCCGCAGTGCGTCTTCGAGCCGGGTCCGGTGCTGCCGGGTCCGCAGGAGCAGTTCGGCTTCGAACAGCCGTTCGTCGGCGCGCCGCCGACGCTGAGCGGCAACACCTGTCCGCCGCACGCCTGCCCCACTCCGCCGCGGACGTTGTCCGGCAACACGTGTCCCATCCTCCGCTGTCACCCGACGTTCTTCGGCCGCACGTGCCCGGTGCCGCAATGCGGTCCGACTCTGTCCGGGAAGACCTGCCCGAAAGACATCTGCCTGCCGACGCTCGACGGCACCACCTGCCCCGAGTGGCTCTGCCCGCAGCCGACGCTCGCGGCCGAGTCGTGCGACACGTTCCGCTGTGCCCAGCCGACGCTCTTCGGGACGACGTGCGATGGCTGCCCGCCGCCGGAGACGATCGATACGTTCCGCTGCGCCGCGCCGACGTTTGCGTGTGAGCAGGCGGTCGGAGCTCCCGCGCCGCAGTTCACGCTGGGCGGCACTTCGTGCCTGATGATCTGCCCGACGTTGTCCTTCAGTACCTGTTCGCCGGCGCAGTGTCCGCCGCGGACGCTGTTCGGCAGAACGTGTCCGCAGTGGCATTGCCCGCCGCAGACGCTGTTCGGCTTCACCTGTCCGAAGTGGCAATGCCCGCCGACGATCGGCGGCGCGACCTGTCCGTGGCAGTTCTGCCGGCCGACGCTGAATCCGCAGTGCGTGATCGAGCAGCCCGGTCCGGTGCTGCCGGGACCGCAGCAGGAGCAGCAGGTCGGAGCGCCGATTGAGGCGATGAGAACGATGGTGGGTCGGAGCTGTTTGATCGCCTGCGCCCCGACAGTAAGCGGCGACACCTGTCCGCGGTTTAGGTGCGGGCCAACGATGTTCGGATTTTCCTGCGCCGGATGGAGTTGCCGGACGATCATCGGATTCACCTGTCATCCATGTCTATCGTTCTGACGTTATCCTGCGCCGGCCCGATCTTTCGGGCCGGCGCACGTTCGGATATCCTTAGAGCCGTCCCGAAAGAATTCCAGAAAAGCAGAGGGCGGCATTGACGACCACGACGCCGAATGACCTCGTCTACTACCTGATCGAGCGCGGTCTGCTCGCTCCCGCCTCCGTCGTCGACGGCAAGCTGATCGTCGTCGAAGGCGCGCGCCGCAACGCGAATTTCATGGTCATGCGCCGCGACGGCACGCCGTACTTTGTAAAGTGCGTGCAGCCCGCATCCGCCGGCTCGGCGGAAACGCTCCAGCGCGAGGCGGTCTGCTACGAATGGGCCGCGTCGCATCCCGGCCTTACCGGACTGCGCGAGCTCATGCCGCGCTTCTTTCACAACGATCCGCAGCGCGGCATCCTCGTGCTCGAGCTCTTCCCGGGCGCGCAGAACATCAGCGACGTGCACCGCCGCGCCGGCGCGTATCCCGAAGAGGTCGCGCGCCTGATCGCCCGCGCCGTGGCGCGCTATCAGCTCGCCACGTCGTCCGTCTTCGCCTCGCTCGACCGTACCAACTTTCGCGCGCAGACGCCGTGGGTGCTCTCGCTCCACCAGTCGCACTCGCAGTTCGGCCAGGCCGGCAAGCAGGTCGCGACGATCCTGCAGAGCTATCCCGACTACGGCCGCGCGCTCGACCGTCTTCGCAATCAATACCATCCCAACGCGCTCATTCACGGCGACATGAAGTTCGACAACGTGCTCCTCCTGCCCAGTTCGGAGATCCGCATCATCGACTGGGAGCTCTCCGACGCGGGCGAGGATCTGTGGGACACGGGGGCGGTGCTGCAGAGCTACATCACCGCGTGCGTGCTCGCGACGCAGGGCACGATGGCGGTGACGGTGGAGCCGGTGCAGCCGGCCATGCGGGCGTTCTGGGACGAGTACGTGCGAGCGCGCGGCATCCCCGAGGGACAGGCCGATGCGTATCTCGAACGCTGCGTCGCCTACGCCGGCGCGCGCATGCTGCAGACCGCGCTGGAGACGCTCGTCTTCTCGCCGGGCATGACCGCGCACGTCGCGCTGGCGCTGCAGTGCAGTCTGAACATCCTGCGCGATTCCTCGGCGGCGGTGCGGGATCTGCTCGGCGTGCCAGCGAGGGCCTATGCCTGATCTCGCAAGCGATCTTGGCTCGGTCGTGATTCGCTCGCCATACGAGATCGAGATCCGCGGCGAGTCGCTGCCGCTGCCCGATCCCGCAGTGCTCTATCAGCGCAACCCGATGCTCTTCGCCACCAGTCCGTTGTACGTTCATCTGCAGACCGAGATCTACGACCGCCTCTACACGCGGCCGGCCGGCCGCGCGAACTTCGGCGAGTCGATCGCGCCGCAGCTTTCGGCCGCGAACCACGGGCGCGAGCGGTGG
>DATFHJ010000423.1:0-11083 GCA_035248585.1 Thermoanaerobaculia bacterium | reverse complement strand
CATGGCAGACGCCTCGCACAAGGAGCGCGGCCATGATCGATCGTGAGCAACGGCAGCGAGGGTTCAGCCTCGCCGAGGTTCTGGTGGCGGTGGCGCTTCTCGCCGTCATCCTGCTCGCGCTCTTCGGCCTCGTCACGGCGGGCGTCCGGCGGGCGTACAGCGGCAAGAAGATGACGGAAGCGACCATCATCGCGCAGCACGTGCTGCAGCGGATGAATACGTACGCGCCGCAGGGATTGTTCGCAACGCCGGCCATGCCGGGCGCCACGTGCACGACGTCGAATTGCACGGTGACGTGGTCGCGAACCGGCAGCACGACGACGCCCGGCGTCGAAGGCGGCACGGAGACGAACGAGATCGAGCGCAACGCGATCCGCAATCTCCTGGCCACGGCAGACCTGCCGGTATCGACCGGCCGGCCGGCCACCCTGACGATCAGCGTGACCGGGGTGACTCCCAGCGGCACCGCGAATTTCGACGTCGCGACGATGGAGCGCGTCGTCGTGACGTTGGGCTGGTGGGAGTGGGGCACGCGGCAGAAACAGGTCCGGCTCCAGGCCTTGAACCTCCGAGCGTTACCGACGACGACCAATTGATCCCGAGGAATTCAGATGAACAAGCGCAGAGCAGCACAACGCGGAATGACGCTCATCGAGACGCTGGTGGCGGTCGCGATTTTCGCGATCGTCTTCCTGGCGGCCCTGTCCCTTTATACGAGCGCCAATAAGGCCTACCTGCAGACCGACGCCGCGGCCGTGCAGCAGCAGAACGTCCGGTTCGCGATGGACAGGATGATGCAGACCGTGCATGACGCGGGCGCGGGCTATAACGCGCTCGGAAGCTCGAAGCTGGCCGACGAGCAGATCGAGGGCGCCTGGGACGCGGCCATGTTCACGCGCGGCGATTTCGATAATGAGCGCGAGAACACCGGCACGTCTCTGGAGAGCACGACCTTTCCCATCATTACGACCGGAAACGACGAAATCGTCGGCTTCGTGCTGCTGAAAAACGGCACCGGCTCGATTCCGATCTCGATCAAAGCCGATTTCAGCGCCCCGCGCGACGCCCTCTACACGGCTCAGAACAACATCACCAACGAAGAGACGAAGACCATCAACGTCGCCGCGGCCACGCTCGCGGACCAGACCAATCCTCCGTATCAATTGGCGCGAGTGACGTGGAATTCGGCCGGAGTCGTCCAAACCGAGATCCTGGCCGAGAACATTTACCGGATGAAGTTCGAGTATTACGGCGCCACCGGCAATTCGACGATCATGGGCGGCGCGACCGGAACGGGGAGCGGCGACAATGAGCGGGACGAGCGCGCCGCCGTCCGGCGCATCCGCGTCCGGCTGATCGGCATGGCCGACCGTCCCGATTTCGGTTATGTCGATCCGTGGCTGTACGGCGCGAATTTCTCCGACATGCAGAGCACCGTCGGCCGGAATTACCGCAAATTCGCACTGGAGGAGACCGTCCTCTCCCCGAACCTCGGCATCAAGGGACGGAAACACAAGGCCACTCCCGCCCTGTCGCTCAATGCCCCGACCGGCATTACGGTCTGCACCGGCCATAGCCTCTATTTCTATGTCCGCTGGAACGCATCGACGTCATTGGGCGTGAACGAGTACAGCCTGAAAGTCACCGCGCCGGCCGTGGGAACGACGCTCGCGGCGTTCACCGAGGAGCTCCCGATCCTCGGCGGTACGCTGTACAAGGAATACAAGCTGCCGGGCCTCAATGAAACCGACGGCCAACGGGCCTATACGTTCTCGGTTGCCGCTTCGACGAGCGGCGTCAACGGCACCTACGGCCCGACGGCAACGCTCTCGTCGGCGCACGTCGATCCCGCCAGCACGCCGCAGGTCCCGGGGGGCGTCAACGTGACCGGATCGAATAATCCGAGCGTCATGAACCTCTCCTGGACGCAGGTGACGCAGAGCACCGGCACGCTCTCGGGCAACTGCATATCCCAGGGGACCGGCGTCACCACCGGCCAGGACTCCACCTGGGCGACGGCCGTCCCGGATTTGAAGGAATATCGCGTTTACCGCGTACGGAGAAACGAGCCCGAGAGTCAGAATTTCGATCCATACGCGGCCGGCCGCCGGGTGGACAACCTCGGCACGAATCTGACTCCGACGGCTCCGGCCGGATCCTTCACCGACACCATGGCCTCGCCGTGTGAACCGTACTATTACAAAGTCGAAGCGGTCGACAACGGCGGATTGAAAAACGTCGCCGGCAACGGATTCGGGCCCGTATCCATCCCCGATCCGGGCGAGGATCCCGCGCCGCCGGGAGGCGCCAATGCCGCGAACGCCGTCACCGGCTTCTATACCACTCCGGCCGGAAATGACTACAGCGTCAACATCGCCTGGCCGGCGGTGACCCTGACCGCCTCCGGCGCGCGCGCAAGAGCCACTCATTACCTCGTGACCCGCGAGAAGAAGAAGGTCGGCGACACCAGCTGGTCCCCCGATACCACCTTCGACGTCTATGACGCCACGTCCTATGCGGATACGCCGTCGCAAAAGACCAGCGGCACCACGACGTTCTATCGCTATTACGTACAGGCCAAATACACCGAGTGCAGCCGTCTGAGCAGCAGGGCCGGTCCATACGAAATGATCTCGTGCAACTCCTCCGCGACGATGACGGTCGTCAAACCGGCCGCGGGAGACGAGATTTCGACGCCGTTCGAGTCCGGCTTCACGCCGCGCGCGACCGTCACCACCGTGGCGGGACAAACGATCAACAGCGTCACGGCCATCATCACCGGCCCCGACGGCGAGAACAACGTCATCTATTCGGACGTGCAGACGCCGGCGACGACGGTCGTGGGCGCGAACTCCATCACGTTCGCGGCGTGGAACGGTGCGGCGTCGGTCGAACTGGGCGTCTATACGTTCAGTACCTACGCCGTCGTCAACAACTGCAAGACCGCCACGCAGACGCGCTCCTTCGTGCTCGGCTACGCGACCTGCAGTCTGCAGATCGTCGATAACTCGCTGACGCTGTCGCCGAACGGCAATCCGAAGAACTACCGGCTCTCGTTCCGGATTCAAAACACGTGCGATCCGCTCCAGGGCGGCATCGACTTCGTGACCACCGGCATGAGCCTGACGTTCACCGGCTACGGCGGATCGAGGACGGTGCAGGAGATTCGTCTCGATGATCCGTCGACAGGAACGCTCGTCACCGCATCGCCGATCCCGGGCAGCCCGGGAAGCGGAGTGGCGTTCGCGTTCACGACCAATCAAACCATCAATGCCGGCACGACGACCGGAACCTGGTATGTGATCTTCAGCGATGAGATGAAGAGCGGCAGCAACACGACGACGTTCTCAGGGATTGTCGTGAACACGACGACGCCGGCGAACGCCAATGACCAGATCCTCGCCGGAACGGTGACACCATGATGAGGCGCAGCATGAGCAATACGCGATTCTCGAGCCCCAGGGGCCGCCGCCAGCGCGGCGCGGCGCTCATTCTCACGGTCATCGTGATCATGGTGCTGACCACGATCGGCATCGCCATGGTCACGTTTACGACGACCGAGGAGCGGACGGCCTCGACGTATCGCGACGCATTGCAGACGCGCGCGCTCGCCGAGGCGGGCGTGCGCGTGGTGCAGGAGATGTTTCGCCGGCCGACCGAGCGCAATCTCGTCCCGCTCTTCAGCGGGGTGGCCACGGCCGGCTCGGCCTATGACTATTACGGCACCACCGATACGCAGATCGACGACACGCTGAAGGCGCTCGGGATCTTTCGCGCCGTTCGCGCCGGACGCTCGCCCGCCCTTTATTCAGGGAACAGCAATCGCTTCTTCTATCCGCCGTTCCGCGATACCTGGTCGCAAATGTTCGGAGGCACCTACAGTCCCAATCCGGCCAACGACGTCTTCGACATGAAATTCACGTGCACGACGCCGACCGGCTACACCGGCACGGTGACGAATTGCTGGCTCAATAACAAGATCAACGCCCTGCTCACGGACATTGCCAGCGGCACCGACTGGAACCTGCATCCGGGACGCATTACGGACATTTCGTTCTATGCGCCGCCTTCGGCGGGCGGCAACGCGTACGGCATTACGACGGTGCGCGTCACCGCCGAAAAGCACACCAATGCCGACGGCAGCGGTCCGCTGCTCGCCCGGGAGACGATCGTGGCGCTGATCGGCGACAACACTCCGGAGCCGGCCGTTCTCGGCAACGGCGCGATCCAGTTCGCGCCGAACGGAAACGGCTGCGGCGACGGCTGCGAGCAGATCCACGCCAACGGAAACGCCAACGTCGGCACGATCACGGGCGGCCCGGCGCCGACCGTCACGGCCACCGGCACCATCGCCGCGACCGGCGGCTCGACGCAGCCGAATTCCAGCTACGTCACCCCGCCCAGCATCAATCCCTGGGACGATCAATACAAACCGAAGGACGCCACGGATCTCAACAGTTTCTACCTGGTCACCTCGCGGCCACTGCCGGTCGAATGGACGGACAACGTCGAGGGGAATAATCCGCCGTCGATCAGTTGCGGATTCTCGACTTGCCAGGACTATGGCCTCGAATATCAGATCATCGGCGGCGTGATCTCGACGACGGCACAGACGGCACGGACGGCGGCCATGATTCCGCACATTTACAAGTGGGTGAACACGTCTCCCAAACGTTGGGACGACACGCCGTGCACGGACAAGAGCGGCAATACGCTGACGTGCAATGGTCTCCAGTTCACCGTCACCCCCGATGCCGACACGGATAGCGGCAGCCCCGGCTGGACGGACGACAATGCCAGCATTCCGTTCAATACGAAGCGCGTCCCCAATACGGAATTCCACATCACGGACCCGCTGGACGGAGCGACGGTCCTCGTCGACGGCAAATTCGACAAGAGCGCCAACGGCAGCTGGAATCCGCACATGTCCATCATCGCCGTCGGATCGATGCGCCTGACGTCGCAGACGGAGTGGTACCCGGCCTCGAATACGCAGCGCGTGATCTGGATCTCGGGCCGCGACATTTCCATTTCGGCGAACTGCTGCGCGCCGGCGAACCAGTGCGCCACCAACCTGGCCACGAATCTGGCCCAGGGCATCTATGCCACGCACGAGCAGTTCAAACAGGACTCCGCGTTTACGGCGCTGGCCGGGCTGATCATCGCCGAGAGCCTCGTCAATCACGATCCGCTCGTGCCGAATACGTACGCGATCGACATTCCCCACAACGGCGCGCATGATTACGTGTGCGATCTGCCCCCGTGGAACTGGACCCGGCCGACGTCACCGACGATCTTCTCGCTGACGGCGGCGGCGAATTGAGGACGATGATGCGTCACTGCAGACGGAGCGAGCGGGGATTTTCCATGTCCGAGTTGCTGGTCGTGGTGGCGATCCTCGGCCTGATCGCTCTGATCAGCGTGCCGGCGCTCATGCAGTTGATGCCGCAATATCGAATCCGCAGCGCCGCCTCCGAGCTGGCCGCCGGCATGCGCTTCATCCGCCAGAAAGCGATGACCACGCGCATCCCCTGGAAGGTGCAGCTCGATGCCACCGGCGAGCGCTATGCGTACGCCCGCTTCACCGGCACCCAGGTCACCGACGCGACGCTCGCAACCACCGCAAACTGGCAGTATTACGGACGCGACGCCCGCACCACGCCCGCAAGCGAGTCGTATTGGACGCGCTTCAGCGCCATCGATCTCCGCACAGATTCGACGAATCCCTTCAAGGACGTCAATTGCGACGGCTACCGCGAAGTGATTTTCCTCCGCGACGGTTCGATTTCCACGGCCCCGAACGGAGCCGGCTGCGGCGGCGGCGCCGCCCTGACCTTCACCACCCAGCCGACCGTGGTCGTCGCCGTGAACAATTCCTTCGTCCGCTACAACCGCTATCGCCTCGGCTTCACTGCCAATGGCGCGCTGACGATTACGGCGGCCAAGGAGTAGTGGGTGGATGACAGGCAATCCTGCCTGTCCTGAGCGAAGCGATCTAAGCCTAGTACTCCAGCTTCGCCAGCGGCGGATCGTAGGCAAACGAGCCGAGGAGCAGCCAGCGGCGGGCCTGGTCCTCTTTTCCTTTGCGTCCCATCAGCGGCGTCGTGTAATGCCAGAACGGCAGGCGATAAATCGCCACCGCGCCGCGCGCGGAGACGTCATGGGCATTGCTCAGGAAGCCGCGGTCTTCATAGACGAGAAACTGCTGGGCCACGGCGTCATTGGAAAACATGATGTGCAGGTCGATGAAGCCGTTCCGCTCTTCCTCGTTTTCGGGATGGTGGTCATTGTGCGGGCCGCTGTAATCGCCGCGCTCGTAGCAGATCACCTGCCGTCCCCAGAAATTCTCGCGCAGCGGCGCATCGGTGAAGGCCTGCGCGAACTCCCGAAAACTCTTCGAGGTCATCATCTGCGGCAGCCCGATCTCCGCCGCGGCCTTGTGCGTCTTCGTGCCTTTATTGAGATAGCACGTCCGCACGCGCATGTTTTTCGGCAATTCCTCGGTGTAATTCTCTTTCAATCCCGTCAATGCCTCGCGCGGAATCGGCACGTGCATTTTCTGGAGATACCCATGCATCGTCTCATCGAGCAGCCGCATGCACTCCCGGGACACCCCGTCGTCGATCAACCCGTCCAATAAGAGAATCGGCGTCCGCTTCTCCGCAATCAACGCATCCAGCTTCGGCGGATCCTCGAGCAACTTCCGCCCCCGGCGGTTGAGAAGATCGGCGAATTCATTCGGGAAACGGTCCATTGGGAAAGTGTAGTACATGGTAGGATCGGCACGAATCCTCCAATGCGGCGTCTTCTCTTCCTGCTACAGCTCTTTGTAGGCGGCGGCTATCTATTCGCCGAAACCCGCTACTTCCGTTTCGCCCCCGCGGACGAGACGCGTTTCGTGCGCACGCAAACCCGCTCGGGACGCGTGGAGGCGGAAGGGGTCATGCGCACGGAGACGACGATCTTCAAGGCCCGGTTCGTTTTCCGGCGGATTCCATCCGGGTTCGAGCTCACGATGACGCCGCTGTCGTTTCGCTACCTCGTCAATGACCGCGACGTGGAGACGCCGGTCTGGGGATGGATCGAAGGACACACGCTGCGCATGAAATTCAACAGCGTGGGCAAGCTGACCGAAACCCGCGGTTATGACGAGATCGACCAGAGAATCATGGACAGCCGCCAACCCTTCAGCCAGCTCAAACCGAATTTCCAATTGGACCGTTACCGGATCGGTCAGGCGGAGCGGCAGGGCTGGGACGGTCACACCATGCTGTGGATCGATCAGAAAGCGGCACCCGGCTCGGAGATCTCCTTCGACAGCAGGGAGCGCTCGTTCATCGGCGAGCTCGTGAAGTCCCACACGGAAATGAAGATCCTTCGCGCCAAACCATGCGGCGCGGCTCGCTGCGTTTCGACGGTCTACAAGATGGTGCCGGATCTCGAAGAGGCGATGCGGCGCGCCAATGAATCCCGCAACGACGACCTCATCGGCGCCACCGGCTCGGAGACCATCGAGCAACTGATCGAGCCCGACACGATGCTCGTGCACTACGAGCGCGTGACATGGCAATCCCATGTCGACGCGCTCACGTCGGAAGGAACGGACGCACGCCACACGTCCCTGACGATTACGAGCGAATTCGAGTACGCGAAGCGATGAGGCCTATTTCTTCTTCGTGAACCGGAAGTCGATCATCAGATGCTCCTTGCCGGCGTCGTCGATGAAGAAGTGCCGGTGCACCAGCACGCGCCCGTTTTCCTCGAGGTGCGCGCGCGTCACCGATTTGCGGCCCGGACGGTCGGGGGAAAGAGCCGTCGCGTAGAGGACGATTTCCTTCCCGTCGAACGTGCCGTCGCTTTCGCGAATCGACATCGAGGTCTGGCGCGAGTCGTACCAGACGGTCGTGAAGCGGTTCGTCTTCGGATCGAATCCCGAGATTCCGGTGCCCGTGCTCTTCGAGCCGTCCTTTTCGAGGAACGTAAAGTCCGTCTGCAAAAAGTGCCCGTTCTGGATCATCCGCTGCCTGCACGTGCCCTTCGTCACGTTGGGCGCACCGCCGCTCGGCGGATAGAACGTCTTCACCACATCCCAGTCGCCGGCGAACTTCGCGAGCAGTTCCTGGCCCGCGCCGGTTTTTCCGCGCGGCTCATAAGAGCTTTGCGGGTCCCGGGCGGTGGTCGTCGTTTGTTGTGCGTGCAGGGTGGCGCAGAGGAGAAGAGTCAGTAGTGTCCGCATGCCGGTTTTCATTTTCAAAATTCGAACCTCACCTGCAGCTGGTACATGCGCGACGGATCGATGTTCGCGAAGGCCGGCAGGGCGTTGATGGCAGTGCCGACCGCCACGAGCTGGCCGAACGTCGGGTTCGGCGTGGCGGCATCGCCGTACACCGTCTGTCCGCGGCCGAGGTAATTGCCGTGATTGAGGAGGTTGAAGCCCTCGAGGCGGAGAACGATCGTGCGGCCGAGCGGATGGATGCGGCCTTCGATGAACGCCGCCACGTCCTGCGTCGGAGTTCCGCGGAAGGCCGACTTGCGCAGCACCTCGCCGTTGACCACGGGACGATCGTTGTTCGCGCCGTCGCCGTTGTTGTCGACGCCGGTCGTGGCATTGAACGGCCGCGCGGACGCGAACTGCGCCAGCGTTCCGACTGTGATGTTGAACGGCAGCTGATAGCTGAATGTCACCACCGCGCGGTGGCGCTGATCGACGACGCTCGGGCCGCGCTCTTCGTCATCGAGGCGCGAGAGGACGCTCTGATTCGGACCGATGCCGTTGCCGTCCGGCTCGAACGTGTTCTCCGCTTTCGACAACGTATAGCTGAGCGACGCGAACATGCGCGAGTTGCCGCGATAGCTGACCTGCGTCTGCAGGCCGTTGTACCAGGCCTCGCCGAAATTCATGATCGCATTCACCTGCCGCACGCCCCCGGCCACCGGCAGGATCGGGCGCGTGGCATTCGCCGCGGCGACGGAGCGCGTCTGCCCGGTTGCCGTGCGGTCGAACACTGACGGCGCATTGAGATCGACCGAACGGTCGAGGTCTTTCCAGTGCTGATGCACGAAGTCGGTGCCGATGAACAAACCTTTCAGCACTTCCTTCTCCGCGCCGAGGGAGACGACCTGGCTCTTCGGATTCACGAGCTCGTCGGGATAGAACGGCAGCTTGTTGAAGTCGAGCCCGTACTGCGCGAACTGCTGCTGATAGAACGAGCGGCGTCCGGCGCGAATGGTGATGTCGCGCGCCGGCAGCTGCGACGCCGGCAGCGTGCGCGGATCGAAGTTCAGCGGCACACATGCCGCGGTCAGGCACGTCGGGAAGCCGAGCTGCCCCGGCACCGCGGTATAGCTCGTGATTCCGTCGAGGCCGTTGATGAGATAGCCGGCCACGTTGTTCGTGCGGATCTGCGTGTAATAGACGCCGTAGCCGCCGCGGACCGCGAGCGTCGGATTTCCGTTCGGATGCCAGCCGAAGCCGAGGCGCGGTGCGAAGTTGCGCGTGGCATCGGTCAGCGTCTGGCGGTCGTAGCGCAGTCCGAGATCGAGCGTCAGATCGTTGAAGAGATGAACGCTGTCCTGCACGAACGCGGAGTAGAGGCGCTGCGACAATTCATAGCTGTCGATGCCGAAGTTGATCGGCTGCGAGTACTGCTGCACGTCGGCGATCGTCAGCTGATCGAACGGCGCGGTCGTGTTGTTGCGGAACGTGAACGTGCCGAGGGCCAGCGCGCCGGGCTCGTTGCCCGTGCCGCCGGACGTGTGGTGGATGAAGCTCCCGCCGAAGCGAAGATAGTGATTGCCGCGAGACCAGGACAGCGTGTCCGACAACTGGTACTGCCGGCCGTGCAGATCCGAAAGGCGCGACTGCCCGATCGTGAATGGCACCGACCCGGCGCGCGTGTAGATCGTCGACAGCGTCGCCGCTTCCCATTTCGTCACCGGATCGCCGTTGAGGAACGCGAAGCGTGCTTCGTTGAGCAGATCGGCGCTGAGCACCGCCGTCTCGTTGACCTGCGCCGTCCACGCTTTGCGCGAGTAGCGCCGCGCCACGCTCGGAGCGTTCGTGCCGCCGACCGCGTCCTGCGGGTTGTCGTCGTACATCCGGTCGACGTTCACGCGGAAGAGCCCCGAATGCTGCGGATTGAACGTGTGATCGAGACGCCCGTTGAAGAGCTGCTGCCGGTAATGACCGACCACCGCGAGATTGCCGTCGGACGGCAGGAGGAACGCCGGCAGCGAGGAGGAGAGGAACGTCGTACGGTCCTGCTCCGTGTAGTCGGCGGTGGCAAAGAAGAACGTACGGTCGTGCACGATCGGCCCGCCGATCGAGAGCGAGTACTGATTCATCTCATCCGGAATGTCGACCGGATTGATCGCCTGCAGCGTCGCCGGCGTGACGCAGGTGGGAACGTCGTCCGGACAGAAGCCGTCGGTCGAGAACGTGTCGGCCTGTCCGGTCTCGGGACGCATCAGGTAGAGCGCTTCGCCGATGATGCTGTTCGTCCCGGACTTCGTGACGACGTTGATGGCCGGGCCGGCGGTCCATCCGTATTCGGCGGAGAAAGCATTCGAGAGCACCGTCACTTCTTCGACGGCGCCGATCGGCACGGTGGCGATCATGGTCTGCCGTCCCCACGCTTCGTCGTTGTTCGCGCCGTCGAGCGTGAACGTGGTGGTGCGGCGCGAGCCGGCGCCGGTGATGAAGTAGGTTTGATTGACGAAGAGGTCGCCGGTGCCTTTGCCCTGCCGGAACGCGGAGTTGAGCAGCGGCAGCGTGGAGAGCTTGCGGCCGAGAATCGGCGTCTCGTCGATCTGCTCCGAGTCGAGCCGGCGGCCGATCTGCGGATCGGCGCGCACGCCTTCCGCCGTTCCGTACACCGCGATGGCCGCTTCGCTTCCGACGACGAGCGGCACTTTCAGCGTCGCGGTTTCTCCCGCGCGCAGCGCAATGTCCTTGCGCTCAGGTGAGACCGCGAGTTTGAAAGTGACGCTGCAGGCCGGGTCGCAGACCGCGCAAGTTACGGTCTTCGGCACGGCTGAAGGCGTGCGTGCCGATCCGCAAGTCGGACTGCCGCTGCGTCCCGAG
>DATFHJ010000422.1:0-5367 GCA_035248585.1 Thermoanaerobaculia bacterium | reverse complement strand
GAAGTCTCCGTTGACGCCCTCCCCCTCCCCGAAGAAAAGCGCGCCCGCATCCGCGAACGCCTCGCCACCCGCATCAGCAAAGAAGGACTCCTCCGTGTGACATCGCAAACCACGCGCTCCCAACTCACCAACCGCGACCAGGCCGTCGATCGCCTGGAAACGCTGTTGCGCGACGCCCTGCGCGAGGCGAAGCCGCGCAAGAAAACCAAAGCCACGCGCGCGGCAAAAGCGAAGCGAGTCGACGAGAAGAAGAAGGTGGGGCAGAAAAAGAAGTTGCGTGGGCGGGTGGAGGATTAGTGGGAGCGCCGGCGTCCTCGCCGGCTGATCGGGCGCCGTCCCGGCGCCCGCGGCGGCGGGACGCCGCGCGCTCAGCCGCCGAGACGGCGGCGTTCCGATGCACCGGCGCCGAACGTCTCAATGTGAAAAGCGATCGCAGACTTCACATCCGCCAGCGCCTCCTCATAGGAGTCGCCCTCACCGACAACCACACCCTTCAATCCAACCGGATACGCAACGTACCCGTCGGAATGCTTCTCGACGATGACTTTGACCTGCCTCATGATTACGACGCCATCTGCCGCACTTCATTGATCCTTGACCGCAGCTTCTCCGTCACGGCGATCCCGCGCAACAGCGAGGCGGTCTTCTCGAACTCCGTCACCATCGCGTCGACGGCCTGGTAGCCGTTGCCGTTCATGATGCCGTCGAGGGCGTGGAGGAAGTGGCGCTCGATGGTCTTGTGGGCGCTGTCGCCGATGAACTCTTCGGCCACGGCCCGGATGCGCGCGGCGAGGTCGATCAGCTCGCCATTTTCTTCGTCGGCGTTGCGATTAAATTTTTTTTTTAACTGCACCAGCTCGCCGGTGATCATCCCGTACAGGATTTTCGCGACATCGAAGGACGAGAGATTCACCGTCCTTCCGATGTCCGCGATCGAGCGGTGGCCGTCGATCTTCGTGATCAGCATCCACTCCTGCGGGTTGAGCGTCACCTGCTCGTGCCGGTTCTCGCGCGCCAGGAGCTCCGGCACGTGCTCCACCGACGGGATCTTCTTCGACAGCACGCGCCACTCGTCGAGACGGCGCGCGGCTTCCATCAGGAGATTCGTATTGGATTTAGTAATCGTCTGCCGGTCCGGCTCTTCGCTGGGGGTGAACTGAAACTCGCCCTGGTTCCAGATCGCGAGCGCGTAGATTGCTTCCTCGCCGATCAGATCGCCGACGAACGCATGCACCATCTGCCCGTTTTTCAGATAGATGTAGCCCCGTTCGCCGTCACGCGTGAGCGTGAATTTGCCCGTCTTTCCCGACACGCTGACCAGCTGGATGATGTCGGGCAGAGGCAGTTCTTTGAGCGATCCCTGGAATGCCATGTCGGATTTTTCGCACCCGAGCGTAACCCACGGTCACCGGGAGGTCAAGAAGTCACGGCCGACGTTTCCCCGCTGCGCTCGACCGCGGTCAAAGCCCACATTCCAAACGCCAAACCGGCCGCGATTCCGGTCGCGATGCGCAGCGAATTCGTGCTCTCGCGCAGCCGCACCAGCTGCGTCAAACCGTCGACCGCCAGCGGCGTCACGGCGAGGAACGCCGCGATGCGCATCGCCTTCTCCGTGACCACCGGCAGGAGCCGGAACGCGAGCAAACCGAGGATCATCCCGCCGTAAATACCCATGCAGCGCGCGCAGATCGGCAGCGGCACGCCGAACACCTCGATGCAGCGCGACGGCATGCCGTGACACAGCAATCGGAAGAGCAGCCGCCACTGCATCGACGCGCCGTTCGCGATTGCGGCGGAGCAGAGCGTCGCCGCGCCGAGGATCGCCGCCGGAACGGCGGCCAGGAACGCCATCACGATTTTCGTGTCGCGTCTCATGCGTCCCTCAGTTTATCCCGCGCGCAGACGCGGGATCTCCGGCGATCCCGCATGGGCGTCGCCCACAGGCGCGATCCGCGCGGTGCCACCGGAGATGCCGCGTCTTCGCGCGGCATAAACTAAGAAACCTTCCGGAAACGATACGCCTGCGCGAACCCGTGCGTCATCACCAGGAACGACCAGAAGAGCGTGAAGATCACGCCGACGCAGAGCAGGAAAATGCCGAAGCCGCCGAGGATGCGCGCGACGATCGCCACCACGATCGCGAGCAGGTAATTGCCGATGTTCGCCCGGATGAAGGCCCACAGCCGCCCGATCTCGAACGCCGCGCCGAAGCGCTGCTCGACCACGGCGAAGATCAGCGACGCCGGCATGAAAAACAGGATGACGAAGACCAGCGGGACGATGAGACAGGAGAGGCATCCGGCGAAGCTGCCGCTGATCGCCTGCACCGCTTCGTTATCCGTCGTATCGGAGAGGATCGCCGGCACCATGAAGACCATGGCGATGAGGAACATCGGAATCGCGTAGCAGAGCAGCACGCCGATCAGCCGCGCGCCTTCATTGAACATCCCGCCGAGGTCCTCCCACTCGGGGAGCGGGTACTCGTGCCCGGCGATGATGTTGCGGGCCACGCGGGCGAGATAGCCGAGGACGAAGAACCAGCCGATGAGAAACACCGACGCCAGAATGAAGAGCCCGCCGACGAGAATCTTCTGCAGCCACCGCGGATCGTCGAACACATAGGTGAACGGCTTGCCGAAGTCGAAGCCGGACGTCGACGCCGGCGCCGCGGGCGGCGGAGGCGGGGGCGGCGGCGGAGGAGCGGACGCGACTGGGACTTCACTCATGTTCAAAGTGTACGTGTTCCGCAACATGAAGTTCTGAGAGCGGAACGTGGAAGAAACCTCTCCCGTCTAAACTTGTACTCAGCGCCCTTGCCCAGGTAATGGAAGAACGGATCGATCTCGTCGAAGTAGCAGAGGAAAAACCGCGGACCGGCGGCATCAGCTCCGCCGTGGTCATTTCTCTGGTCGCACATTCGGCGCTCCTGGTCCTCTTCGTCCGCACGTGCAAGCCGGTGGAGCCGCGGGTGGCCTCCGACGTTCCGATCGCGCGCTACGTGGAGCTGATCAAACAGAATCCGGAAGAGGAGAAGAAGTTCGTCGAGGCGCCGGGGCGGAAGATCGAGCGGGCGCCACTGTCGGCGCCGCTGTCGGACGCGAATCGGAAGGCGAGCACGCCGAACCCGGCCGGCGACCGGCCGACGACGCGTCCCGGCGACGGCAGCGGACTTTACAACCCGCCGATGAATCCCATGCCGCGTGCGCCGCAGCAGGCCCCGGCGGCGCCGCAGCTGCCGGCCATGCAAACCGCGCCGGCGCAACCGGCCGAGTCCACCGCCAAGACGCAACCCGTCGATACCGACCGCTTCGTGTATCGCGAAGAAATCGCGAAAGCCTCCGCGGCGGCCACCGGCCCGATCGACTGGAAGTCCGCGCTCAAAGAAGTCAAGGTCGCGTCCCTCGGCGGAGGCGACGGCATGGACCTCGCCGCGCTCGCCGGCGGCGAGAAAGGCTTCGCCGAGCAGGGCCCGCTCTCGTTCGAGACCCAGTGGTACGACTGGGGTCCCTACGCGCAGTCGATGGTCAGCCGCATCCGCGTCAACTGGTACGCGAACATGCCGCAGATCATCCGCACCGGGATGAAGGGCAAGGTCACGATCCGCTTCACCATCCAGCGCGACGGCCGCATCACCGACATCACGATTCTCGAGAGCTCCAACGTCCCGCCGTACGACTACGCCGCGAAGAAAGCGATCGAGCTCTCCTCGCCGCTGCAGCCGCTGCCCAAGGATTTCCCGAATCCCAGCGAGCGCGTGACCTGCATCTTCTTTTACAACATGGAAGTGCCGGAGTAGTCGCAGCTTTGTTGCGGCGCGTTCACCGCGCGCCTCACGCGCGAAACTAAGCTGTAGTGGATGCACGCGTGGCTCGCGGCCGCCGTTCTCGTGACCGGTCTCGTCACCACGTCGGATGATGTGCCGCTTCCCGGTTGCACGGTCACGCTCACGTCGGCGTCGTATTCGGCAACCACCGTCGCCAATGAGAAGGGCACGTACGCATTCCGAAGCGTGCCGCCCGGAGCGTACGAGATCACATTCCACCCGGACGGACTCCGCGACGAGCGGCAACGCGTTACGGTGCGCGAAGGAGAACACGTCGTTCCTCCGCAGATTCTCGCGTTGGGATCGACGCAGGAGATCGTCATGAGCTGCGGATGGCCGTGCGACCCGCACTCATCACCGGCAACGCGATGGGACCGTCCCGCGTGTGCCGAGTACGATCTCGACACCTCTCTCATCGACGCGATGAAAGGCGGCGACCGCTCCGCGCGCGAGCTGCTGCTCGAACGGTATGCGCGCACCGACACGTGGTTCGAGCGCCACCGGCTGGCCGGCGCACTGCTGCGCCGCGTTTCGAACGACGGCGCGATCTGGAGTGAATTGTTCGGCCACGCGAAGAACGCCGTGCGATTCGCGACCTCCGCCGTCTCCACCACGCCGGAGTTCGAGCAGTGGTGCGCGAAGCACCGGTTTCCGCTGGAGAACTACTGGAGCATGGCCTATGACGCGTTCATCGTCGCCGGCGAAGACTCGCGGGCGCATCCCCTGCTTCTCGAGGCTTTGCGCACCGACGAATTCGCGGTGGTGTATCAGGCGATCTACGCGCTCGGAGCGCAGCATGACGAATCGTCCCTCCCCGCGATCGAAGAAGCGATCCAGCGATTTCCGGCCGGATCGTCGGTGCTCGCACAGGTGCTGGGGAACTTCCAATCGGAACGTGCCGACGCGATGGCGATGAAGTATCTCGATGAAAACGATCGCGAAGTGTACGTGTGCGAGGCCAGTAAACGCGTAGACTCGTCGGCTCCATGCCCCGCGACGTCATCGTCCCGAGATACGCCGCGCTGATCGCGCTCGCGCTGGTCACGCTCGCGATCATCGCCATCACCGTCTGGATGGCGGGACGCAGCTACGAGAACTTCGATCCGATTCCCTTCAGCGATCTCAAACATCTCGTGCGCAGGCTCGCGGCGCGGCCGATCTCGACGCAGCTCCTGGCCGTCATCGTCATGCCGGTGATCGCGAACGTGCTGCTGTTCGTGCCGTGGGGGATGCTCATGTTCATCTCGCTCTACACCACCGAGCGCCCCACGCTGCAGACGTACGTCCTCACGATCCTCCTCGGCTTTTCCTTCTCCCTCGGCATCGAGGGATGGCAGTACTTTCTTCCCTCCCGCGTCGCCGACATCAACGACGTCATCTGGAACACGGCCGGCACGGTGGTCGGCGCGTTCATCGGCCACGCGCGGCTGCGGGTGCGGTTCGAGTTCGAGTGATCAGGTTGCCAGCAGTTTATCCCGCGCGCAGACGCGGGATCTCCAGTTATACCGCGTATGGATTGCCCACAGGCGACAGCATGCGCATTC
>DATFHJ010000421.1:0-17141 GCA_035248585.1 Thermoanaerobaculia bacterium | reverse complement strand
AATCAGCCGCGCAACGTGGTCCTCGGCCACTTCACTCGCGGCGATCAACTGCAGATCGCGGCCGGAACCGCCGAGGGTGATCTTGTCATTTTCGCGTACGAGCAAGGCACGCTGCGCGAAGTCTCGCGCGCGGCGACGGAGTTCTGGCTTCCCGGACTGCGCGGCGGATCGTTCCAGCGCGGGGGCGGCGACGATCTCTATGTCGTCGGCACGCTGATCTGGGGCGACAACTGGCCGAAGCCGCGGCTCTTCCACGGCAATCCGGAAGTCGCGGTGGCCACGACCGGTGTGCGCGTCGCGGGCCGCCGTCGCTCGGCCGGCATGGCTCCCGGCATCGCCCTGCGGATGGAAATGCGCGCGGACTGCATCGAGACGCAGGCTGCGCGATGGAGCTTCGCGCGCGAAGGGATCTTCGGCGTCTCCCAACGTGATGGTTCGATGATCGAGGCGGTGTTCGACGACTCGCAGATTTACTACCGCATGACGGCGCCGTTCTCGAGCGAGCCGCTCTACGGCACGCTGACGGAAGCGGACGGCTTCTGGAACGGCACGACGCAGGTGCTGACGTCGTGCGGGTATCGGACGCTGAGCGTCACGGCGAAGATCGACTAACGCTATCGAACAGCTCGACGGCGTGGTCGCGGCGGTTTGGCCACGACCACGCGTCCGTCCTGATGCGTGACGAGCGCATCGAGCGCGCCGTCGCGCGTCGTCAACAACGTCGCGTTGCCGATCGCGTAGCAGACCTCCGCGTTGGCCGTGCTCTTCACCACCGTCGTCGCGGCGTCGCTCTCCGCCCAGGTGATGCGAAATTCGCGATCGGCGGTGGCGAACGCGTATTTGTGCGGCGTCACTTGCGCCACCTCGACGTCCAGGCCGTCGTCGGAGAAGAGCGCGTGCAGGCGCGGATCGAGTCCCTGCTCGAGCCACACCAGCATCGACCGCTTCTCGTCATTCACGGCCAGGTCCTGCGGCCAGAAGAATCTCGTTTTCGGAAAGATGTGCAGGGATTGGGGATCGCAAATCATCGCCCGCACCGCGGTGCCGGTTTCGGTGTAATCGAACCAGCTCGCGACGACGCCGTCGCTGCTCATCGCCGCGTCGAGCGTCATGCCCTCGACGGCGGATGCGAGCAGCGTGCGATCTTCGATCGCACCCGCGGCCGAGAGACGCGTGGCCCAGACGTCGTATCGGGCCGCCTTCTCGGCACTGACGACGACGATCGATGCGTCGTTCGCCGTGATGGCGATGAAGGAGATGTCGGAAGCGCTGGTGACGGTGACGATGTCGCCGATCATGCGGCCAAGCGCATCGAAGCGCGCCGCGCGAACGGTCGAGCGTCCGGGCGTGTACTCCACCCACGCCGCGGCCGTGCCGTCGCGCATCGGCGTGGCTTCGACATCAGCGCTGAGCGAGCCGGGCGTGTTCAGCAGAATCGGAGCGCGCGCTTCGGTGTCGACGAACGTCGCGTAGAGACGCGAGGTGCCGTCGGTCGGAACGTATTCACTCCAGAACACCTGCGTGCCGAGGGACGTCGTGGCGACGGCGCGGGCAGTTTGCTCTGCCGGCGCGACCGATAACGCATGCGGTTCTCCGCCGGGCAAAACAATCGACGTGACGACGCCGCAGCCGCGGCTGACGAGCACGATCGCGCCGCCCGGCGTGGCCGCGGCGTCGAGGAGAGCGCCGGTCGTGACGTCGAACGGCTTGCCGTCGCGAAGAGTCGCCGCGCGAATCGTTACGCCATCGCCCCAGAGAAACAGCGTGTCGTCGCCCATCGAAACCAGCGCGAGCTCGCGCGCAGAGGCCGCGATGACGGTGCGCTCTCCGGTCGGCTGGCCATGCGCGTTCAACCGCCGCACGCCGGATTCGTGATCGCCCTTCCAGGCGATGAGGTATCCATCGCCATCGTGAATGACCGCGGTTGCGGGCTCGGGAAGCCTGTGCCGCTCGCCCATGAAGGTGACGACTTCGTTGCCGAGCAGCACGAGGCCGTCGACCGCATCGAGCGGCAGCCCGGCATCCGCGGCGAGCACGCGCCGCGACGCGACACCGGCATCGTCACTCAGCGTGAGCACCACGATGCTGCCGCCCTCGTTCGCGACGACGAGCCACGCCGTCCCGTTCCACAACGCGATCGAGCCGAAGCCGGCGTTCGAGATCAGCCGGATTGCGGTGAGGGGCTGTCCATCGGCATCCACGAACTGGGCGAAGGTTTGACTCGCGTTCGCGTACACGATCAGGACACGCTCCCCATTCATGGCCACGCTCGTCTGTGCCGGCGCGGTGCTGAAGAGGCGCGGCAGCGGCTCGCGCAATGCGCCACGCTCGTCGAGCGCCCCGCCCGAAATCGAGCCGGTCCAGACTCCGAAGGCGAGGTACCGCACCATCGACCAGGTGCTGAAGAGCCGGTCTCCGTGCGACGCGACCGACGCGAAGGAGTGGCTGCACTGCGGCTCGATGTGGACGGGACCGGCGGGGATGCGAAGCGGCGCGCCGCAGAGCGCGGCGCCGAGGAGGAGGGCCGAGAGCATGAAGGAGATACGGACGGTGTACACTCCTCGTCCATTCAGAACTCGACGGAGGTAACCCCCATGGATCCCGTACAGACCCTCGATGCCCGAATCGCATCGAAGCACCTGCTCAATCACACGTTCTATCAGCGCTGGACGTGCGGCACGCTGACGCGCGAAGAGCTGCGCGAGTACGCCGCGCAGTATTTTCACTACGCGATGGCGTTCCCGACGTTCATCAGCGCAATGCACGCGCACACCGACGACATCGCCACGCGCCAGCTGCTGCTCGAGAATCTGATCGAGGAAGAGCGCGGCAGCGAGAATCATCCCGAGCTCTGGCTCCGCTTCTGCGAGTCCCTCGGCCTGTCGCGCGCTGATGTGAAAGCGGGCGCGCCGAATGACGCCACCCGCCACCTCATCGCCACAATGAAATCGCTCGCCCGCGAAGGCGCGCTGCACGAAGGTCTGGCGTCGCTCTACGCGTACGAGTCGCAGATTCCCGACGTGGCCAAGGCGAAGATCGAAGGCCTCGCGAAGTGGTACGGCATCTCGTCCGACCGCGACGTGGCGTTCTTCTCCGTGCACATGGATGCCGACGTCGCGCACTCGCAGACGTCGCGCGAGATCCTGCGCGATTTGTGCGATGACGATGCGAAGGCGGCCGCGGCGGACGCCGCCGCGTCACGCACGCTCGACGCGCTGTACGGGTTCCTCGACGGCGTGACGGCGTGATTCTTTGGTGGGGCGCTGCGGCCAGCCGCGGCGCTTCACATCCGCAAACGGCAGCAGCGCGTTCGCGTAGTAATCGCGCAACAGCTGCTCCTCGGGATTCCATTGCCAGGCATCCTCGATCTCGAGGATGCCTCCCCGATCGAACAAGTCATCGTGCCACTGCTCCACCGGCACGATGAGGTGCCGCAGCGCGAGCACAAAGTGCGCGGCTTTCCAGATCTCCTGCGGCGTTTTCTCGCGCAGCAGCCACGGGCGATCGCTCCATTCTTCGCGCAGCTTGGCGATCCCCGCGAAGAGCTGCTCCTCGGTCATCACGCCGTGGCGCGCGAACAGCGTCGCGACCGCGGTCACCGGCGTGACCGGAATGGCGTCGGAGATCTCCGTCATCACCACTTCGGCGAGCTGCTGCAGCGCGTTCTTGCGGTCGTCGAAGGCCGGCGCGAGCACGTCGGGATGGTCGCGGATGAAATCGTCGACGAGCACCGGGTTGCCGAACGTGACGATGGCGTAGCCGTAGCGCGAGAAGCGGCTGAAGAGGCCGCGGATCGAGTTCTTGAAGAGATAGTTGAAGGTCGTCTTCAGCTTCTCCCCTTTCGTCCGGCGTTCTTCACGGCCGAGGAGCTCCTCGGTGAGGTTGCGGTCCTCGAGCACGCGGTCGTAGTTCACGACCGTCGGGATGATGTACAGCGGCGCGGTGAACGCCGGGTCGCGCTTCGCCGTCACGAGATAGTCGAGCATCCCCAGCTTCGGCTTCTGAAACGCGCCGTCGCGCGTTAGGCCGCCTTCGATGAACACTCCCTGTGTCACGCCGTGCGAGGTGATGGTCTGCACGAACTTCGCGAGGATGGCGTGGTAGAGCTGCTCGCGGTAGCGCCGGCGCACGAAATAGCCGCCGAACCATTTGAAGAGGTGATTCAGCGGCCAGACGCGCGCCCACTCGCCGATCGCGTACGACAGCGAGATGAACTTGAACAGCATGTGCGCGACGAGGACGTAGTCGGTGTTCGAGCGGTGGTTGATAATGAAGACCACGGCCGCGCCTTTCTGCACGCGCTCCGTGAATTCGCGGATCGGCTTCCGATCGACGACCACTTGATAGAAGAAGTGCATGATGGCGCGCGCGAGCGGCGCGCCGATGCGGTAGTACGCGAGGAGGTTGAACTTCGGAACAATTTCCCGCAGATACTTCCGGGCCTGCTCGCGGGCCTGGTCGACCGAGACGTGGTGCTCTTTCGAATACGTCTGCACGGCCTGCACGACCTCGCGGCTGCCGAAGACTTCGAGCTCGATCTCGGCGTAGCGATTCTTGAGCTTGAAACGATTGATGCGGATCCGCCGCTCGCGCTGCAGCCGGCGGGCGTGTTTCTTCAGGTACGCGGCCACCGGGATGGCGAGCACGACCAGAACCGCGGCGGCGATCAGAACGACCCGGAGCATGGATGCGCCAGTGTAGGGCATCGCCTTTGAACTAGGTATCGTCCAATGGGCGAAGCGCTACGCGCCGACGACGAGCTGCAGCCGCTCGAACAGGGCGAGATGACGTTCCTCTACCGGCCGCGGGTCGAGCAGCAGGAGCCGCACGATCTCGGCGATGTGCAGCGCATCCTGCTGCTGCTCTCCCCGGAAGGGTCGGCCTTCGAGCGCGTGATCGTGATCGGCCGCAAACGCGTCCCCCGCTCGAAGCGGCGTGAGCGTTTCTGGGGCTACGTCGATCTCGTGCTGTCGCGCTTCGACATGAACGCCGCCCTCGACGCGCAGGTCTACGGGACGAAAACCCGCGGCCTCCGCCACCTTCCCGCCGCCCGCCCGTTCGCCTGGGGCACGTACGATCTCGCCACGCACGGCCCGCACTCGCACCTGCGCTGGACGGTCGAGCGTGTCGAGTCGGAGGATCCCGTCGCCGCCGACCTCTCGATCGAGCGCAATGCCGACTACATCGTCACGATCGCGAATCCCGATCCCGCGGCCTGGGGCCTCGCCGCACTCCCCGACCTCCAATCCGAGCTCTTCGATGAGCTCGAGCAGCACGTCACCATCCCCTCCCCCTTCCCGCCCCCGCTGCAATCGCGCTTCGGCTCGCGCAAATACGCGCAGTTGGATTCGGTGGAGTGGCTGGACCATCCGGGGGCAGAAGTGGTGTTTGTGGGGACGGGGGATTAGGCGGAGTCTCGTCGGCTCGCCGCGTGGTTATACGCACGATTCATCATCGTGCGTATAATCCTCCTGACGTGGATCGCCTTCCCGAGACTGTAGTTACGCTTTACGCGGAATTGCTCGACCAATGCATCCGCGCGGAGCACGAAGCGCCGGGGTCATTCGTTTCGAAGAACGTCCGCGGAGCAACGTACTGGTATTTCCAGCAAACGAACGGCCCCGAACGACGGCAAACCTACCTGGGACGGGAAACGCCCGAGCTGCGCCGGATGATGGAAGAGAAAGCGTCCGCGCGTGCCGAACGACGTCCCGATGAGCAACGACGGCGCGAGCTGGTGCGCATGCTCGCGGCCGGCGGAGCCCGGCGCGTCTCGGCGCCGGTCGCGCAGGTGCTTTCGATCCTCGGGGAGGCAGGCGTCTTTCACGTGGGCGGTGTGCTGGTCGGAACGCAGGCGTTTGCCTGCTACGAGACGATGCTGGGCGTACGTCTGGAGGAACGATTTCTGCGAACGGCGGATATCGACATCGCAATCGACGTAGCGATGCCGGAGAAAGAGACGGATCTTCCTGCCGCCTTGAAACGAATCGAGCCGCGCTTCTTTGCCGTTCCCGAGCTCGACCCGCGAAAGCCGAGCACGTCGATGAAGGTTCGCGGCCGCGATTTGCGCGTGGACTTTCTGACGACCGCGCGCCCTCGACAGTCCGAAGACCCTGTGCCCGTGCCCCGCTTTCGAATCGCCGCAACGCCACTGCGCGGGATCGCCTATCTCATCGAGGAGCCCGCGCCGGCGGCGGTCATCGGCGGGAATGGAATCCTCGTGAATGTGCCGTCGCCGGCGCGGTTCGCGTTTCACAAACTCTGGGTCGCGCGGGAACGGCCGGTATCCGAACAAGCAAAGGCGCGAAAAGACATCGCCCAGGCTGCGGAACTGCTCACGATCCTCGCCGACGATCGACCTGACGACATCGAGCACGCGTGGAGGACGCTTCCTTCATCGATGCAGCGTCGCATCCGCATGAGTGCCTTGCCCGAAGAAGCGCGCGATCTCGTGGGCTAGCGCAGCGGCTGCAATTCCGCCAACACGTTCTTCGCCACGCCCGGCACGATCGTCACGTCATTGGCGACGCCGCGGGTGAAGATGACGATGATGTATTTGCGGCCGTCGGGGAGCTCGACGTACGCGGCGTCGTGGCGGACTTCGCTGGTCCAGCCGGCTTTGGACCAGAGCTTCGCGTCCGTCGGCAGCACTTCGCCGAGGAACTCTTTCACCTGATTCTCGTTCTCGCGAAGCGGTGAGAGGGGGCGCGCGAGGAGGTTCATCATGGCGTCGGCGCCCGGGGCGCGGCGGCGGACGATCCACAGGAGGAGCGACGCGCAGGCGTTGGCGGTGAGCTTGTTGCGGTCCTCGCGATTCGGGCCCATCACCTGCTTGTCGCGGCCAAAGGGGCCGAAGCTCCACGGCTTCATCATCGCGCTGACGTTGTCGGCGTAGCCGAGCTTCTGAAAGCGGCGGTTGATGTCGCGGCGGCGGTCGATGAATTTGTTGAGGGCGCGGCCTTCCAGGTTCGGGCCCGGCGTGGTGTTGGCGAGGATGTCGACGAGGTACGCGGTGGCGTCGTTGTCGGAGACGACGATCATCTCCTGCAGCGCTCGGTCGACGTCGGGGACGCGCTCGTGATGCGTCGCGTAGACGTCGGCCATGAAGAACAGCTTGATCACGGACGCGGGATAGAACGGCGCGTCACCGTGATAGTCGCCGCGCGAGTACGTGCTCATGTTCGTGAGCTCGATCGCGGAGATAGCGAGGTCTTCGTCCTTGAGACTCGGATACGCCTTCAGCGTCGCCTGCGCGGCCATGCGCAGCTTCGTCGCGATCGACGGATCGCCCGGCAGGGTGAGGTATTCGCGATAGTCGGCGAATACAGGAAGTGCGAGAAGAAGCAGGAGGGCCGTGCGCATCGCGCAGATGCTACTGCACGGCGCGCTCGGCGTTCGGATAACCGTGGCCGTAGAACTCGTCGTGGCCCCGCTTTCCCTCGTCGTCCGCGGTGCGGAGGAGCAGCGTTTTCAGCGCGCCGAGGGAGATGCCCGGGTGCGCCTGCTTCGCCAGCGCGGCAACGCCGGCGACCGCGGGGGCAGCCATGCTCGTCCCGGCGGAGTACGTGTACGCCCCCGTATCCGAGCCGGAGCCGCGGGTGGTGCTCAGCACGAGGTCCATGAGCCAGCAGGGAAACGGCACGCAGTTGCCGGCGGGACCGAAATCGCCGCCCGGGCCCGCGAGCGAGATCATGCTCTCGCCGTAGTTCGAATAGAGCGCGGGATTGCGATAGTTCGTCGCCCCGAGGCCGAAGCCGAACGGCGCGGACGCGGAAATCGCGAGCACGCCTCCCAACTCCGCCGGCACCGCGACCCAATCGCGCTGCTGGCCGTAATCAAATCCGCTGTTCCCCGAGGCCGCGATCAGGAGCACGCCGTGACTCGTCGCGTATCCCATGGCCTTGTTCAGCGCGCCGATGAGACGTCCCGCGCCCGGGTCGCTCTTCTGAAACTCGCCGACGAACGACATGTTGATGATGTCCGCCCCGCCCCCACCCTCGGCGACCGGCGTCGCGGCGTAATAGATACCCGCGATCACGGCGCCGAAGTCACCGCCGCCATTGTGAATGATCTTCACGCCGACGATCGTGGCGCCGGGCGCGATGCCGATGATGCCCTTGCCGTTGTCGCGCGCGGCGACGATGCCGGCGACGTGCGTGCCGTGCCAGAACGTGTTCGTGTCCTGATTGAACGCCTGTCCCGGAACGAACGAGACCGAGCGTGCGACGTCGACCGAGCCGTTGAGATCGTCGTGCGCGTCGTAAATCCCGCCGTCGAGCACCGCCACCCGCACGCCCGCGCCGGTGTAGCCCGCCGCCCACGCGCCCGGCGCCTTCACTGCCTGCGGCGCCCACTGCAGGTACGAGTACGTCTCGTCGCCCGGCGTCACCGCCGCGGTGTCGAGCGGAAAGCTCTGCTCCGCCTGGCGCCACTGCACGAAGCGGTCAGTGTTGACCTCGCTGAATGCCTTCGATGCGTTCGCGCGCGCCGCGAAATCGGCGGCGTCGGAGCTCACGAGCGCGAATCCGTTTCCGTGAGCGTAGCGGACGGTGCCGCCAGCGGCCGCGACCGCAGTTGCCTGCGCCTTCCCCCACTTCGGCGCGGTGACGACGTAGTCCGCCGCAAACAGGGGAACGGAAATCAGAAACAACGCAAACGTCGGGACGCGCAGACGCATCGGCAGACCTCCAAGTTGAACGGACCCGGGGATGATTCTACGTCAACGGTAAACCAGGCGTCCTGATTTCATGTCAATCGCGACCGGCGCGTCGGGGATGTCGCCGATGACGATTCCGCGCACGTTGTCGGTGATCGGCTTCATCGGGAAGTGGACGCGCAGCGGCTTTACTTTCGTCTCCCGGGCGATCTTATAAATCTGCTTGTACGTCCGCTCCATCCGCAGGAAATCGCGGTACGTCACGTACGCGCCGGCGATGATCGGCACGAGCAGCAGGGCGATGGCGAGCGTTTTTCGCTCCAGCGCGAGGAGAAAGAGCGAGAGCGTGATGGGGATGAGGTAGAGCCGGCCGACGAAGATCAAGTAGTGGACCAGATTGTCTTCGCGGTAAATGACGAACATGCCCCAGTAGACGACGGCCGTGGCGACGAAGAAGACGAGGAACGCGGCGATGAGACGCGGGCGGCGCAGCGCGACCAGCATGACGACGAGCCCGAGCGCGCCGAGGTAGTCGCGATGGACCATCGTCTGCCGCCAGAAACTCTCGGCGAGATTGAGCAGCGTCGGGACGAAGTCGCTGGCGTGAAAGGCGTGGATGTCGCCGGACGAGCCGAGGGGCACGATTTGCACGCGGATGGCGAAGTAGAGGACCGTCAGGAGAAAGCCCGGGATGAACGCGCGCAGCATCTGCCGGAACGAAATCCGGCCCGCGGCCCAGAGGACGAGCAGGAACGGCAGCGCGAGCGCGACCGATTCTTTCGCGAACGCGCCGATGCCGATGACTACGCCAGCGGAGAGATCGCGGCCGCGCATGAGCAGGAGCATGCCGCCCATCACGAAGAGGAGGCCGATGGCGTCGTAGATGTCGGCGTACCAGCCGGCGGTGATGATGGCGGAGCCGGAGAAGAGGTACGCGAGCGTGACGAAGAAGTCGCGGCGCGGATGGTCAGGTTCATTCGCCGCGCGCAATGAACGCATCAACAGCCACAGCGACGTCAGAACGAAGAGCGTGCTGAATCCGCGCAGTACCCGGAACGAGACCTCGAAGTCGGTGAAGAGATGCAGGATCACGACGCAGAAGATGGTCGGGATCGGCCGCCAGAAGCCGAGCGGGTTGACCATGATGAAGCGCAGCTTCTCCATCAAGGACTGCGACACTTGTCCGCCGAAGTAAACGAGACCAACGGTCTCATCCCAGAGGTCGGTGACGTAGAGGCGGACGATGAGGAGAACCCAGATACCGATGGCGATGCGCGTCGCGAGACGCCAGCGGTTTACTTCCATTCGCGAATCCGCGCGGCCACCTTTTCCGCCGTGAACCCGAGCTCCTCGGCGATGCGCTCGTACGGCGCGGAGGCGCCGAAACGGTCGATGCCGACGATCAGCGCGTCGTGGTTCACGTACTTGTACCAGCCGTCCGAGCGCCCGGCCTCGATGCAGACCACGCGGCCGCGGTCGGGCAGCACTTCGTTCTGATAGACCGCAGGTTGACGATCGAAGAGATCGAGCGACGGCGCGGAGACGACCCGCGCGTTCGTCAGCAGTTGCGCCGTTTTCACGGCCAGCGGCACTTCGGACCCGGTGGCGATGATCGTGACGTCGCCGGTCTCGAATCCGTCGAGCACGTACGCGCCGCGCAGGATGCGCTTCGCGTCGAACTCCTGCGGCCGCGGGATGATGTCGAGTTTCTGCCGCGTGAGCACGATGACCGTCGGACCGTCGTTCGACTGCAGCGCGTGCGCCCAGGCCATCGCCACCTCGGGGCCGTCCGCGGGACGGAAGAGGGTGATGTTCGGGATGAGGCGCAACGCGAAGAGATGCTCGACCGGCTGGTGCGTCGGACCGTCCTCGCCGAGGAAGACCGAGTCGTGCGTGTAGACGAAGATCGACGGGATCTTCATCAGCGCCGCCAGGCGGACCGACGGCCGCATGTAGTCGGAGAAGATCAGGAACGTCGCGCCGTAGCAGCGCCACGCGCCGTACAGCGTCATGCCGTTCACGATCGCGCCCATCGTGTGCTCGCGGATCCCGAAGTGCAGGTTGCGGCCCGCGAAAATATCGAGCGCCGGCACCTGCTTCTCGTGTCCCTTCGCCCGCTCGACGCTGCCCGCGTCTTTGATGAGCGTGTTCGTCGACGGGGCCAGATCGGCCGAGCCGCCGACGACGAACGGCGCGATCGCGGCCATCTTCTGAATGACCTGCCCCGACAGCGCGCGCGTGGCCACCGGCTTGTCGGTCTTCGCGCCTTCGAGCAGCACGCTCTCGAATCCGTCCGGCAGCGTGTGCGACCAGTAGCGGTCCCACTCTTCCGCGAGTTGCGGCTGGCGCACGCGCCACGCCGTCATTTCCTTGTCCCACTTCTTCCGCTCGCGCGCGAGCTTCTTCGTCTTGCGCGTGAACTCTTCGCGCACCTCATCGGGCACGAGGAACGTCGGCTCCTGCGGCCAGCCGAGGGCTTCCTTCGTGGCCTTCACTTCGTCGGCGCCGAGCGGCTCGCCATGCGCGCGCGCGGTGCCGTGAAATTTCGGGCTCCCCCAGCCGATGACGGTGCGGGCGATGATCATCGACGGGCGCGCGACTTCGCGCTGCGCTTTCTTGATCGCCTTGCGAATCGCGGCGCGATCGTGGCCGTCGATGGCCTGCACGTGCCAGCCGGCGGCTTCGAAGCGCTTCTTCACGTCTTCCGAAAACGCGAGGCGTGTCTCGCCTTCGATGGAGATGTTGTTGTCGTCGTAGAAGTAGATGAGATTGCCGAGGCCGAGGTGGCCGGCGACGGATGCTGCCTCGGAGCTGATGCCTTCCATCAGATCGCCGTCGGAGCAGATCGCGTAGATGTAGTGATCGACGGGCTGGAAGGGATCGGCGGTATTGAAGCGCGCGGCGAGCATCTTCGCGGCGAGGCCCATGCCGACGCCGTGCGCGAAGCCCTGCCCGAGCGGGCCGGTGGTGACTTCGATGCCGCTGGCGTGACCGTACTCGGGATGTCCCGCGGTGCGCGATCCCCACTGCCGGAACGCCTTCAGCTCGTCCATCGTCATGTCCGGGTAGCCGGTGAGATGGAGGAGCGAGTAGAGCAGCATCGACGCGTGGCCGGCGGAGAGGATGAAGCGGTCGCGGTTTTTCCAGTGGGACTCGAGGGGATCGTGGCGGAGGAACTCGGTCCAGAGGACGAAGGCCATGTCGGCCATGCCCATCGGCGTGCCGGGGTGGCCGGACTTTGCTTTCTCGACGGCGTCGACGGCGAGGAATCGGATCGTGTTGACGCACAGCTCTTCGAGGCGATCCTTTTTCCCGACGACCGGCTCGTTGCTTTGCTCGGCCACTGCAATCGCGGCCGCGCCCTCGGCGGCCGTGCTGCCGGGCTGCGGCGCCGGCGTCTCGTCTTCCATCTGGGTCCTCCCGATCGAACTCGCGCGCTGATGAGCGGGCGGATTATATTTGGTTATACTCGGCGCTCGGTCAGCAACTTCCGGCACACAAACGAAGGGGATGTGACGATGGTCGACGAAAGCGTCACGGTCAAAGGGTCTCCCGTTCGCAGCCTGCAGAAGTTCATCGAATCGGAGCTCGATGAGGCGCAGCGCGAGGCCCTGTACCGCGCGCTGCCACCCGAGTACGCCAAGCGGTTCCGCTCGCCCATCCTGGCCACGGAGACGGTTCCCGTGCATATGTTGAACCGCCTCACGGAAGAGGCGGCGAAGGCGAAGGGCGAGCCGGTCGAGGCCTTCGCGCGGCGCGCCGGACGCGAGGGTGCGAACGACGCCGTGAAGGGCATCTACCGCTTCTTCGCGCTGGTGATGACGCCGCCAGCGCTCCTCGGCAAAGCGGGACAGATGTGGAGCTCGCTGTACAACCGCGGCGAGCTGCGCGTGCTCGATCAAACCGAAACCAGCGCCACCATCCGGGCCGTCGATTTTCCGTTCGAGGCCGTGGGCTGCGCGCGGTTTCACGGATGGATCGAGAAGATGGCGCAGCTCACGGGCGGGAAGCGCATTCGCGTGGAGCAGACGCAGTGCTTCGCGAAGGGGGCGGAGTGCTGCGAGTGGAAGTTAGATTGGGAGTGAGATGAACAAAATCTTTCCACCCGAGTCCGATCATCCTCTCTTCCGCTATTTCACCGAGCGCGAGCGCGGGCGGATGGAGGGGATTGCGCAGCTGCGGCGTGTGGCGGCGAATGACTATCTGATCCGCGCGGGCGACGGCGATGCGACGCTGTTCGCGGTCGAAGACGGGCATCTCGACATCATTGCCGGCGCGGACACCGTGGTCGCGACCGTCGGTCCCGGCGACGTCCTCGGCGAGGTCTCGTTCATCGACGACTCGCCGCGCGCGGTGTCCGTGCGCGCGGGCGAAGAGACGACCGTGCGGGCGTGGGACAAGCGGACGCTCTCGGAAGCGCTCGCGTTCGATCCGCAGCTTCTCGCCAAATTCGCGGTGGCGATGAGCGAGCTGTTGGTGGAGCGGCTCCGCGATACGGCGAGGCGTGTATGAAAAAACTGTTCGTGCTGCTGCTCGTCGCCTTCTCTCTGCATGCGGACGACAAGGCCGATCTCACGAAACTGCTCAACGACTTTCTCGCCGGCGCGTCGGTGAATGACGCGGCGATGCACGATCGCTTCTGGGCCGACGATCTGATCTACACCGGCTCGTCGGGCCGGCGCATCGGCAAGGCCGACATCATGAAAGACGTGCGCTCCGCGCCGCCGCCGAAGCCGGACGATCCGAAGGTCGTGTTCTCGGCGGAAGACGTGCGCATCCAGCAGTACGGCACGACGGCGATCGTGGCGTTCAAGCTGGTCGCGACCGCGCCTGACGGCGTGGCGACGTATCTGAACAGCGGCACGTTTCTCAAGCGCAAGAACCAGTGGAGGGTCGTGAACTGGCAGGCCACGATCCTGCCGCGGCCGGAAGACGAGACCCGTGCGCGCGTGGCGGCCGTGGAAGCGGCATTTCATCGCGCGATGCTCGCCGGCGATGCAAAAGCGCTCGAGGACGTGGCGGACGAGTCGTTCGTCTGGACGCGCAACACCGGCGAGCAGATGACGCTCAAGCAGCTGACCGCCGCGCCGTTCAAATACGCCAAGCCCGAGCCGAAGGAGACGGCGATCGCGCTGTATCCGAGCACCGCGATCATCCGCGGCGGCGCGTACACGCTGACGCTGGTCAACCGGGGCGGGTGGCGGGTGGTGGGGCTGGTTTGGTGATCACCGCAGCAGCTCGGTGACCTTCTTCGGGTCCGTCGTCGGCAGCTTGCAGAGATAGTTCGTGCAGATGTAGGCGGTCGGTCTTTTGTTGATCGGCTTCTGCAGCTCAGTGAACGGCGCGAGCTTCGTAGGACTGAGCAGGACTTTGTTGGGGACGAAGTTTGCGAAGACGGCGCGGCGCAATGCCGAGACGTCTTTGCCCGATAGGACGACTTCGTAGGACGGGCCCAGGACGAAGTCCAGGGCGCTGAGGAGATGGGTTGACGCGACGGGGGCGAGGCTCGCTTCGTCGGCGACGGAGCGGATGAGGGCGTCCGCGGCTTTCTTGTAATCGTCGCGCGCGGTCATGTGCGCGAGGCGCGTGAGGTTCATGAGCTGCACGGAATTGCCGGAGGGCGTGGCGCCGTCGCCGGAGTCGCGGGGGCGGACGAGCAGCTCGCTCGTCGACGTCACGTAGTAGCGGCCCTCTTTGTCGCGGAACAAACGCAGGGCCTCGTCTTCGAGTGCGATCGCGCGCTCGAGATACCTGGCGTCGAACGTCGCTTCATAGAGATTGAGCAGGCCCCAGACGAGGAACGTGTAGTCGTCGAGGAACCTGCGCGGGTTCGTCCAGACGGCGTCCGCCGCGCGCGTGGCTGCCTTCGCGTACGACGGATCGTCGAGGACGGCTGATCCGAACGCCAGCGCGGCGATCATGAGGCCGTTCCAGTCGGTCAGGATTTTCTCGTCGCGGCGCGCGCGGTCTTCGGAATCGTGCGCGGTGAAGAAGGCGCCGTTCGGCGCTTTCAGGTCGCGCAGGACGTACGTGAAGATCTCGCGCGCGACGTCGGCGTACGGCTTCTTGTGCGTCGCCTGATAGGCCTCGAGATAGGCGATCGCCAGCACGGCCTGATCGTTCAGCATCTTTTCGAAATGCGGCTCGCGCCACGCGGCGTCGCTCGCGTATCGATGAAAGCCGAAACGCTGCGCGTCGTAGATCGGGCGCGCGCGGAGCTGCGTGAGCGTTTGCTCGACCATCGCCAGCGCCTTGGCGTCGCCGGTCCGCTTCCAGTAGCGCAGCAGGAACATCAGATGATGCGGACTCGGAAACTTCGGCGGAGGAAGAAAGCCGCCGTTCTCGGCGTCGTAGCGCGCGGCGAGCTGGCGATAGCCCTTCTCGAGCGTGTCCGCGCCGAGGGTGTCGGTGCCGACGGGCGGCGGCCTCAGCGCGCTCATCACCATGTCCGCCGAGCGCGTGACGTCCTGAGGCGCGTCGCGCCACATCGTCTGCACTTTCGGGATGAGCGCGCGCAGCGTTTCCTTGTTGAGGTACGCCGCGGCGAAGAACGGCTTGCCGTCCGGTGTGAGGATGACGTTGTTCGGCCAGCCGGCGTCGCCCGTCAGCGCGCGCGTGACGGCGATGTAGACGCTGTCGACGTCCGGCCGCTCCTCACGATCGACGAGGACGTTGACGAACGCGTCGTTCATCAGCTTCCCGATCTCGGGATCGCTGAACGACTCGCGCTGCATGACGTGGCACCAGTGGCACGTCGAGTATCCGACCGAGAGAAAAATCGGCTTGTTTTCTTTTTTCGCCTTCGCGAACGCGGCCTCGGAATACTCGTGCCACTGGACGGGATCGCTCGCATGCTGCGCGAGGTACGGAGACCTCGGCGCAGCAAGCAACAACACCAGGAGCAGCGTCACTTGACGATGCCCTGGCCCTGCACGATCCGATACGTCTTATCCGCCGCAAGCCCCTTGAACGATTCCTTCTCCCCGTTCGGCCACACGACCGTCACGTCGGCGTGGCGCTCGCCGCCGAGGCCGAGGTGCTGTTCTTTCGGGTGCACGGAGAGATAGCCGATCGTGGAGAAGACCTCGCGCCACATCCCCTTCTCCTTCGCCGTGTCGACGAGGAGCTTCGCGCCGATGGCGTCGCGGGTCACGCCCTTTGCCGGATCGCCGGTGAGGCGCAGCTTGATCCAGTGATTGCCGTTCTTCTCGCTGTTGTTGCGATAGACGAGCGCCGGCGCGTTGAAGTTGTTGACGATCATGTCGACGTCGCCGTCGCCCTCGGCATCAAGGTAGGCCACGCTGCGCGCGTTGCCGGCCGGGTTCGCACCGCTCTGCGCGTTCTCTTCCTGCAGCATCCCCTTCGTGTTCACGAAGAACACCGGCTCTTCCTTCGTCGCCACCGGCAGCACGGCCGTCGACGGCTTGCCCGACGGATCCATGAGATACGGATTCACGCTCGAATACACCGCGTACTCGTTCATGCCGTTGACGAGATAGAGATCGTCGTCGCCGTCGTTGTCGTAGTCGAAGAACTGCGCGCCCCAGCTCCAGCCCGTCGAGGAGTATCCGCGGCCGATCGACTTCGACTGCTCGTAGACAGGCAGGAGTGCCTGTCCTCCACTGACGTTGGAAATCCACAGATCGTTCGCCTCGACGACGCGCATGTTGCCCATCTTCGCGGGGTTGAACTTCATCTGCGTCTTCGTGTCCGGCAGGACGTATTTCTCGTCCTTGTCCATCGTCACGATGTTGGAGATGTAGACGTCGGGGCGGCCGTCGCGATTGAGATCGGTGATGCCGACGTTCATCGTGTAGCTCGGCTTGTCGGTGCCGATCTTCGCCGACACGTCCTCGAACTTGCCGTTCCCTAAATTGCGATACCACGCGTTCGTACCGAAGTCGTTGCCGCAGAGGAGGTCCTCGCGGCCGTCGCCGTCGAAGTCGAGATGGCCGACGGACTGCGCCCAGCCGGTGTTCTCGACGCCGCTGTTCTTCACTTCCTCGAAGACGAAGTTGCCCTTGTTGCGGAACAGCTTGTCGGGGAGGGCGTTGCTGTTGCGGCGCGAAAGTGTCGGCAGCGTGCCGTGGATGTAATCGCCAAAGTAGCCGATGTAGAGGTCGAGGAGGCCGTCGTTGTCGAAGTCGAGCGCGGTCGCGGGACCGCCGACGAGATTCTTCCCGCCTAGCGTCGTTTTCGCGGTGACGTCTTCAAACTTGCCGTTGCCCGTGTTGCGGTACACGCGGTGATCGTCGTCGACGTACGTGATGAGCACGTCCTGCAGCCCGTCGTTGTCAAGGTCGGCGACGATCGGCTGGCGCGGCTCGCCCGCGGTTCCATCGGCGCGGCGCCAGTCCAGCCCCGCGGCCTCGGTGACGTTCGTGAAGCGGCCCTTCCCGTCGTTGAGATAGAGCGCGTTACCGGCGCCGCTGAGGATCAGCGCGTCGACGTCGCCGTCGTTGTCGATGTCTTCCGTCGCCACGCC
>DATFHJ010000420.1:0-4919 GCA_035248585.1 Thermoanaerobaculia bacterium | reverse complement strand
GCATCCGTCGACGGAGGCGGCGAGGAGGCGCGACCAGCTCGCGCGCAGCATCGGCGGGATGTCGATCTCGATCCCGCTCGCGCCCGCGCCGGCGCGCAGCGCGGCGACGTCAGGATGGCCGGGCACGAGGCGGTCGAGCGTCGACAGCGTCCGCTCGAACACCGGATCGCTCGGCTCCGACGACAGCGCGTGCGCGGCGTAGATGCCGAGCATCGGGTTCTCGAAGTTGTCATCGAGCAGCTGGTTGAGGAGCTCGCGCGGCATCACCGTGCGCTGCTCTTTCAGCGCGATGCGCGCCCCCTCGGCGAGACGCAGCATCTCGCTCTCGGGATCGAAGCCGTTGCGCGACATGAGGATCGACGCCGAGGCGATGGCCGGCAGCTCCGGCTCGCGCATCAGGAAGACCTGCGTCTGCCAGAACGCGGACGCGACCACGACCTGCTCGAGCGGCTCGTCGACGATCGTGCTGCGCAGACGGTAGCCGCCGGGATCGAGCGCGATCGTGCAGCCGGCGCAGCCGGAATTGGAGGAGCGCACGGCCTGCTGCTGCAGATCGACGAGCAGTACGCCGTCGAGATCGTGCAGCGTGAGGCCCGCCATCGGATCTCCCTCATCTTCCGAGCGCGCGAACACGAACAGCTCCGCGCCGTTTCCGAGTGTCACGTTCGGCGTGCTGCTGATCTTGCGCGCCGCCTCAAAGTGCCGCTCTTCCGCGCCGCGCGTCGCGCGCAGCGGCACGGCCGAGTCGTACTGCAACTGCGGCGCGTCGATCGTGCGCGGCGTCTCGCCGATCTCCTCCAGCGTCTCCGTGATGGCCAGCCCGCGGCGGAATTTCAGCTTGTAGATCCCGGGCGGGACGTAGTGGCTGAACGTGCCGGCGCCGCGATGCACGAGATTGAACGCGTGATCGATGATGAACGTCTCCACGTCGCGCGGCGCGCAGATGGTGACGTTCGGGGTCTCAGTCGAGGACGACATCGATCGCCTCCTGCTTCTCGCCGATCACTTCGAACAATTTCGACGCTCCATCGTTGCGCGTCAGTTTATAGAGTCCCGCCTCGGCGAGCTTCCACTCCCACCGGTCCGCCAGCTTCGCGAACGGCGCGATGTCGGGCTGGCCGTTCGTAGACAGCTTGAACGTGCTGCCGTTCTTTGCGGCGATGCGCACCGTGTATTGCGCCTCCGCCGCGGGCGGCGCTTCGGGCTCGGCCGAGCGCACGGCGCCCGCCGGCTTGATGACCGGCGCGCCGAAGAGAATCGGCTTCATCTTGTCGTAGAAAAACTCGGGATCGGGATGCTCTTCCGGCGCCGGCTCTTCCTCGCCCGCGGCCTTCGCCTTCTCCCGCTCCTTTTCATCCCATTCCGAAAACTTCTTGCGGATGAAGTTGAAGGTGAAGCTCTCCAGCGCCTCGCCGGTGACTTGTCCGTTCGCGTCTTTCGCCGCGCCGCCGCGCAAGCCGGCGAGAAGCGCCAGCGTGAAGAGGCCGCGCGTCGTGCCGTTCTCGCCCCACGGACCCTCGCGCGTCGCGCGCGACCACTGCGTCGCGAACGAGAAGTAGTGCTTCGCCGGCTTGTCGCCGTTCAGCTTCTCGTACGGCACTTCGCGCGGCGCGCTGAGCTGATAGCTCTCGCGGCAGCAGTCCATGAACAGGATCACTTCGTTGAAAAACGCCGCCTGCCGAAACCAGTTCGCGTACTTGCGGCCGGGCAGGTGATAGCCCGTCATCCCGCGCGCGGCGTTGGCCATCAGCAGCGCCGCGTCCTCGAGCGACGGCGCGAAGCCGTGGCCGGCGAAGTAAAGATAGAGCCGGTCGCCGGCCGTCGATTCGTCTTTGCCTTTGACGTAGTAGCCGTCGAAGACTTCCTCGATGTCCTCGACCTTCGGCCGGGCCTTCAAGTGCGCGGGGGCGGCCGGATACTTCGACGAGAGCAGAATCGTGATGTGCTCTTCGTCATCCGGCACGTTGCCGCCCTGCGGATCGACCAGCCATTTGTAGAAGTCGAGCGCGTCCGCCTCCGGCCCGTCGAGATCGCCGAGAGCCGGATACTTGCTGATGCCGACGACGATGGCGTAGTCGTTCGCGCCCATGAGCCTTCCTAGAAGGGATACAGCGTCTTGATGAACTTCTTGTCCGTCGGCGAAAGCTCGCGGTTCCAGCTCACGCTGAATCCGTCCTCCGTCAGCTGCGCGGGGATGGGATACATCATGATCGATTTCGGATCGATCGTGCCGGTGCCTTTGATGAGATCGGCCGAGTAGGCCTGGAAGACGTTCGTGTCGACTTTCGCCTGGTCCCAGCCGTTGGTGCGCTTGTAGTAGGCGTAGACGGCGTCCTTCTTCCACTGGATGCCGCCGGCGGGATGCTGGTGCTCATGGATGCATCCGAGGGCGTGGCCGAACTCGTGGAGCACCACGCGCTGGTACTCGTCGTCGGCGGTTGCCGGCGTGAGCCAGCCGAAGTTCATCGTCGGCTTGGCCGCGTCGATTTTCCGCGCGCGTTTTCCGACCTCGGACCACGAGCCGCCGGGACGGAAGGCGATGCGCACTTCCGCGTCACCCTCCTTCACGAACACGATGTTGATGTTCGCGTGCTCGGCCCACTGCTTCGCGTACGTTTTCACTTTCTCCTGAATCTCGGGCTCGCCCTCGAGAAAGCGCACGCGCAGCTTGTAGCCCGGCCCCCAGGTCTCGTCCTTCATGAGGGCCATCCGCTCGGCGAGCTTCGTGGGGGGAGGAGCGTCGAAGACGTCGACGCAGAAGCGGATCGGTTCCGGTTCAGTGGGCATGGAGAGAGTGTACGCCCAGACGGAAATAAGTTCGCCGGTGGAGAGGACGGCGTTCAGGACTTCGCGGCGGTAGTCGTCGCCTTCGTAATCGTCCAGGACCGATAGGACGTTGTAGGACTGTGCAGGACTGATCGCCCAGACTTCGCCGCGGACTTGTTCGGTCCCCGGGACGATGGCCAGGTAGGGGCCAAGTGGCTGCAGCTTCGCTTGCACCGTGGCTTCGCCGAGCCACTGCGAGTTCTGCGCGAGCACTTCGAACGGCTCCTGCTGTTCGGGCGTGCGCTGCGCGTCGCGGCGCAGGGTGCCGTAGACGAAGAGGCGATGCGGTACATTGGTCATCGTGGCGCCGATTATCGTCGACCTCGGCGAGCAGCCGGACGCGCTGCGCGAGCTCGCGGCGCAGATGCTCGTCGAGGAGTTTGATGGACCTACCGGCTGGACTTCCCTCGAGGCGGCGCGCGAAGCGGTGCAGGAAGTGCTCGACGCGGGATTCGCGCGCGCGCTGATCGATGATGATGTTTTGTGCGGCTGGGTCGGCGGACTTGCCGAATACGAGGGCCGCGTCTGGGAACTGCATCCGCTCGTGGTGCGGCGCGAGCTGCGCCATCGCGGCATCGGCCGGCAACTCGTCGAGGTGTTCGAGACCGAGGCGCGAAGGCGCGGCGCGTTGACGGCGACGCTCGGCACGGACGACAACACCGGAATGACGTCGCTCGCGGACGCCGATCTCTATGCCGACGTCGCGGGCCACATCCGCGAGCTGCGCGATCTCGGCCGCTCGCACCCGTTCGCCTTCTATCAGAGGCTCGGCTACGTGGTAACGGGCCTCGTGCCGGATGCGAACGGGCGCGGAAAACCCGATATCTTCATGTCGAAGCGGTTGTAGTCCGGAGGGAGCGCATGCCCGAGATCGAATGCGAACGCCATCACGCCTGCCTGTCCGTCCCCGACATCCGCGCGGCCGTGGACTTTTACACGAACCGCCTCGGCTTCCAATGCGCGTTCACGGACGGCGAGCCGCCGGCGTTCGCCGGCGTGAACCTCGGTGAGGTGCAGATTTTTCTGCGGCAGGGAACGCCGAGCCCCGAAGGCTGCGCCGTGTTTTTCGTCGTGGGCGATGCCGATGAGCTGCTCGACTTTCATCGGAAGAATGGCGTCGAGGTCGCGCAGGAGATCGGCGATCGTCCGTACGCAATCCGCGATTACACAATCCGCGATCTGAACGGCTACTCCCTCTCGTTCGGACATCATTTGCTCAACGCCGGTCCGCCGCTGAAGATCGAGCGCGTCGACGTCCCGCTGCGCCTCGAAACGCGCCTGGCGGCGCTGCTCGAGGACCTCGCGAAGCACAAGGGCATGAGTCTCACCAGCTGCGTCGAGGAGATCCTGCTCCACACGAACGAGCCCCTCGGCGACGGCGTGGCCAGCCCGCACACGAAACGGACGCTCGCCTACATCCAGGAGCTGAAGAAGAAGCACGGCATCGACTACGACTCGCATGCGAGCTATCGCTTTGTGGAATGAGATCGCCGCCTCGCTGCGCCGGCCGTATCGGGTCACGTTCCCGATGGTGCTGCTCGTCTCGCTCGTGCCGCTGTACATCTTCATCGCCGAGTGGAACGCCGGCCGCACCATGCACGCCCCGGCGCTCGCGCTCGACCGCTCTATCCCGCTGCAGCCCGCGTGGGCGCTCGTGTACGGCGCGCTCTATTTCTTCCTGATCGTCGTGCCGGTGCTGGTGATCCGTGAGGAAGAGCAGATCCGCCGTACGGTCTTCGCCTATCTCTTCATCTGGATCACGGCGTACGTCTTCTTCCTTCTTTACCCGACCGTCGCGCCGCGGCCGCCGGCGATCGTGGGCGACGGCTTCGCCGTGACAGGGCTCCGTTTTCTCTACGGCGCCGACCCGCCGTACAACTGCTTCCCGTCACTCCACGTCGCGCACTCGTTCGTCTCCGCGCTGGCCTGCCTTCGCGTGCACCGCGGCCTCGGCGTCTTCACGCTGGTGTGCGCGGCGCTCGTCGGACTCTCGACGCTCTTCACGAAACAGCACTACGTGCTCGACGTGATCGCGGGCATCGTGCTCGCGGGGATCGCGTATGCGCTGTTTCTTCGCACTCCAGATCACTTCC
>DATFHJ010000419.1:0-2416 GCA_035248585.1 Thermoanaerobaculia bacterium | reverse complement strand
AGCAATCCCGACGAGGCCAACCAGCTCTCCGTGCGCCTGGAGCTCCAGGCCGATTGCTACGCCGGCGTCTGGGCGCACTCCGCCGCGCAGCGGGGCAAGCTCGAGACGGGCGACATCGAGGAGGGGCTCGGCGCGGCCAGCGCGGTGGGCGACGATCGCATCCAGCGCGCGACGAGGGGCAGTGTGAACGTGGATTCCTTCACGCACGGCTCCGCGCAGCAGCGCAGCAGCTGGTTCAAGCGCGGCTACGAGAGCGGCAACCCGAACTCGTGTGACACGTTCGGCGGATAGCCATGTGTCATCCTGAGGCGCGCAGCGCCGAAGGATCTACTCAGTGTAGGCGAGATCCTTCGCTTCGCTCAGGATGACATATTCTCTTCGAAGGCGCCGACGTCTTGCACGTAACGCTGGACGGCGATCGCGCCCGCGGGATTCGTGTACACTTCCGCCCGCGGGCGCTCGATCAGGTCGGCGAGCACCTGCACGACGACGTCTACCGTCTGCGGCTGCGGCATGTGCGCCGCCGGCCGCGGCGGCGGCCCCTTGGAGTGCTTCGCGTTGAGACCGAAGTCCGTGGAGACCATCCCCGGCATCACGACGGACACGTGGACGTCCTTCACGCCCTTCTGACGCAGGTCCATTCGGACGTTCGAGCTCAGTGAATTGAGCGCGGCCTTCGCGGCGCTGTACGCGGAACGCCAGGGTGCGGCGGGGAGGCGTCCGAGCATGGACGACACGTTGATGACGTGACCGCGACCGCGCTCGACGAAATACGGCACGATCGCCTGCATCCCGTACAGTGCGGACTTCACGTTCACCGCGATCATCTCGTCGACGTCCTCGTCCGTGAGCTCGAGCACCGGACGCGCGATGCCGCGGCCGGCGTTGTTCACCCAGACGTCGATGGCGCCGAAGCGCTCCAGCGCCGTATCGCGCAGCCGCTCGACCTCGTCGCGACGCGTGACATCCGTCGGCACCGGGAGTGCAAATCCCTCGGGCGCGGCTTCGACCGCCACCGCGCGAAGCTTCTCCGCGTTGCGCGCCGCGAGAACGAGGCGATGTCCCTCGCGGCCCAGCCGCACGGCGAGCGCGGCGCCGATGCCGCTGCTCGCTCCCGTGATCACCACGACCCTGCCGTCAGCCATGATGTGCAACTTACCGCGTCGACCTTACCGATAGATGTCCGGAAAGAGCTTCTTGAGCCGCTCTACCTTGGGCCGATCGTTGATCACGATGTACGGGTACAGCGGATGGTGCTCCATGAAGTCCTGGTGGTAATCCTCGGCGGCGTAGAACGCGCGGAGCGGCCCGAGCTGCGTCACGATCGGACGCGCGAACGTCTTCGCCTGCGTCAGCTGCGCGACGTACGCCTCGGCCTCGCGCTTCTGCTGCCTGTTGACGTAGAAGATCGCCGAGCGGTACTGCGTCCCGACGTCTGGTCCCTGCCGGTTCAGCTCCGTGGGATCGTGCGCGACCGAGAAAAAGATCTGCATCAGCTTCCCGTACGTGATCTGCGCGGGATCGAACACGATCTGCACCGATTCGGCGTGTCCCGTCTCACCGCTGCTCACTTGCTCGTACGTCGGCGACGCGACGGTTCCGCCGGCGTATCCCGACGTCACGCGAATGACGCCCTTCACGTGCTCGAAGACGCCTTCCACGCCCCAGAAGCAGCCGCCCGCGAACACCGCGACTTGCTCGGCGGGCGGCGCGGGTGCGCCGGCGCCGAGGGCTGCGAGGAGCGCGAGTGAAGCGATCACCGTCCGAAAAGCGTGGGCAGCGTCGCGATCAGGAACACGACGGCCGTGACGATGAATCCCTTCGAGCGCGGCACCTTTCCCATGACCGCCACGCCGATGCCGATGAGCACCGCATACCAGAGCGAGAAGACGTCGAACGCGCCCAGGAACGTGAAGAGCTTCAGGTTCATGGTGTCCGGGTTCATGAAGCGCGCGGGACTGAAGCCGAGGCCGAACATGTTCGTCACGTTCGACGTGTCCATGATCAGCACCTGGATCGCGCCCAGCAGGCCGCCAACCAGGCGCGGCACCCACGCGATGCACACGATCATCGCCGCCTGCGTGTACGTGAGCTTCGCGCTCACGGCTTTGCTGACGAGCCACACCAGGAGCGCCGTAAACAGGATGATGATCGGCGTGATCGCGTAGATCACCACCTGCGCGACCTTCTCCTGGATCGGCTTCATCCGATCCATCATCTCGGGCGTCAGGCGCGGGTTTTCGGCCATCGCCTTGGCGGTTCCGCGCGCGAACTCGGCGTCGAAGATCTGCGAGAACACGGCGCGGCTCGCGAACGCGAAGAGCGCGGTGAGCACCGCGATCACGACGAGGTGCATCCAGAACCCGCTCTTCTCGCGCCGGGCGAACACCTTCGACGGCGCGTAGAACACGTCGAT
>DATFHJ010000418.1:0-22061 GCA_035248585.1 Thermoanaerobaculia bacterium | reverse complement strand
CTTCTCCAACAGGGAGATCGCCAGCGTCGCGATCTCGTCGCCCGACGCCGGCAGTTCCGCGGGCGTCACCTGCCGCGTCGCGGTTTTGAAATCGGGCGTGCGCAGTTTCACCGTCACGGTGCGGCCGCGCATCGCGTTCTTCGACAGCGACTCCCACAGCGACGCCGACTGCTCGCGGATCCACGACGCCACTTCGTCGCGGGTGATGTCTTTCGCGAACGTGTTCTCGCTCGACCACGACTTCCGCTTGCGCGACGGCTCGACGGGACTCTCGTCGATGCCGCGAGCGAGCTCCCACAACCGCGTGCCCCACTTGCCGAAGCGCTGAATCAGCTCGGGCGGCTCGAAGCGCTGCAAATCACCGACGGTCGCGATGCCCATCTCCGTCAGCACCGCCTCCGTCGCCTTGCCGACGCCGGGGATTTTTCGCACCGGCAGGGCGACGAGAAATTTCTCGACCTGATGCGGGCGGATGACGAAGCAGCCGTCCGGCTTCCGCCAGTCCGAGGCGATCTTCGCGAGGAACTTGTTCGGCGCGACGCCGGCGGAGGCGGTGAGATGCGTCTCGCCGCGGATCTCGCCGCGGATCGCCTCCGCGGTTTCGGTCGCGGTCGGGATGCCGGTCAGCTCCTGCGTGACGTCGAGGTATGCCTCGTCGAGCGAGAGCGGCTCGACCAGCGGCGTGTGCCGCTCGAAGATCGCGCGGATGTGTTTCGACACCGCGCGATAGCGCTCGAAGTCGGGAGGAATGAACACGCCCTCGGGGCAGAGCCGTTTCGCGCGCGAGGCCGGCATCGCCGAGTGCACGCCGAACTTGCGCGCCTCATACGACGCGGCGCAGACCACGCTCCGCTCGCCCGGCCAGCCGACGATCACCGGCCGTCCTTTCAGCGACGGATCGTCCCGCTGTTCGACGGATGCGTAGAACGCATCCATGTCGATGTGGATAATCTTGCGCACGTTACGAAATGCTACCCGACGAACTGACTACACCCGCGTTCCTGATTGAACGCTCGATTCTGCATCGCAATTGCGACCGCATGCGGCGCAAGGCGCAGGATTCGGGCGTCGCGTTCCGCCCGCATGTGAAGACGCACAAGAGCGTCGAGATCGGCCGCATTCAGCACGGCGGCTGGACCGGCCCGATCACCGTCTCCACGCTCGCCGAGGCGGAGTACTTTGCGGCGAACGGCTTCCGCGACATCACGTATGCGGTGCCGATCGCGCCCGACAAACTGCCGCGCGCGGCCGCGCTCGCGGCGCGCATCGAGCGGCTGTCGGTGCTGATCGATTCGGAGCGCGCGCTGCGTTGCATCGAGGAGCACTTCGCCAGCCACGGCCGCGCGTTCGATGTCTTTTTGAAAGTCGACTGCGGCTACCACCGCGCGGGCGTCGATCCCGACAGTCCGGACAGCGTGCGCCTCGCCGTCGCCATCGCGCGCTCGGAAGCGGCGCGGCTGCAGGGCCTGCTCACGCACGCCGGCCACTCGTATCACGCGCGGGACGTCGAGGACATCCGCCGCGTCGCCGCGCAGGAGCTGGCGTGCCTCACGCGGTTCCGCGCGATCCTCGCCACCGAAGGCCTCGGCGAAACGCTGCGCAGTATCGGCTCGACGCCAACTGCCTCGGTGGTCGAGAGCTTCCAAGACTGCGACGAAGTGCGTCCTGGCAACTATGTGTTCTATGACGCCTTCCAGGCGGCGATCGGATCGTGTGCGGTGAGCGACGTCGCGGTGTCGGTGCTGACGACGGTGGTCGGGTCGTATCCCGAGCGCGCGTCGCTGATCGTGGACGCCGGCGCGTTGGCGCTGTCGAAAGACCTTGGGCCGAATCACGTCGATGCGCAGTTCGGCTACGGCCTCGTCTGCGACGCGTCGCTCCGCCCGCTGCCGATGCGCCTCGTCGCGCTTTCGCAGGAGCACGGCAAGATCGAGGCGCACTCGCACGTGCCCGTCGGCACGCGCCTGCGCATCCTGCCGAATCACTCCTGCCTCACCTCGGCGATGTTCGATCGCTATGCCATCGTCGACCGCGGGAAGGTGGTGGACACGTGGAAGCCGGTGCGGGGATGGTGACGTACCTCTACGACGGGCCGGAACGCGCGCCGTTCGTGTTCGCGTTTGCACACGGCGCCGGCGCGCCGATGGATACGCCGTGGATGAACACGATCGCGCGCGGGCTGGCGGCGCACGGGCTTCGCGTGGTGCGGTTCGAGTTTCCGTACATGGCCGCGCGACGGACGACGAAGAAGCGCGGCGGCGCGCCGGACCGGCCGCCGGTGCTGCTGGAAACGTGGCGGCAGGTGATCGCGGATCACGGCGGCGGCGCGCGCGTGGCGATCGGCGGGAAGTCGATGGGCGGGCGGATCGCGACGATGATCGCGGACGAGCTGGAGGTCCGCGCCGTGGCCTGCATCGGCTATCCGTTTCATCCGCCGGGGAGGCCGCAGCAGCTGCGCACGGCGCATCTCGAAACGCTGCGCACGCCGACGCTGATCGTGCAGGGGACGCGCGACGAGTTCGGGTCGCACGACGAGGTGGCGCAGTACGCCCTCGCCCCGTCGATCCGCTTCGAATGGATCGAGAGCGGCAATCACTCGCTGAAGCCGAAACCGGCCTCCCAGGCCGCTGAAACCGGTAACATGAATCGGGCGGTCGACGCCGTGGCCGCTTTCCTTCAGGAAGTCAGCGTTATAGAATGACTTCCTGATAGACTGCGATCCGGACATGCCACCTCGTGTCTTAGTCGTGGAAGACGACGTTGCTACGCGCGAAGCCCTGCACCGAGTGCTGGTGGAGGAGGGCTGCGACGTGGAGATGGCCGTGGACGGGGAGAAGGCCATCGGCCGCCTCGCCCAAACCCGCTCCGACGCCATCGTCCTCGACATCGTCCTGCCCAAGCTCAGTGGCACCGACGTGATGGAGTACCTCGCCAGCACCCGCCCCGAAACCCTCGCCTCGATCATCGTGGTGACGGGCCTCGACGTGATGGAGATCCGCAAGCTGTTCCCGACGGTGTGCGAGACGCTGTCGAAGCCGGTGATTCCGGCGCGGCTGCTTGGGTCGGTGCGGCGGTGCTTGCACGTGTCGTCGCAATCGGGGTCAGGTGCGGCCGGTGCGTCGGTGGCGTGAGCGACCTCCACCGGAATCGCCCATTGCCGCCCCGCGTTGTCCCCCTTACAATCCACCCGCCTTCCGATTAGGCGCCCATAGCTCAGCTGGATAGAGCGTTAGCCTCCGGAGCTAAAGGTCGCAGGTTCGAATCCTGCTGGGCGCACCAAAATGCACATCACCTCCGGGAATTGGTGCGCGTGGTCTCTCTCACTGATCAATTCAGCGATCAGGAGGGATCCCATGACGACGATCGATCCAGCGATTTCGCTCCCCGTACCGGCTACGCCGGCAACGCCTGCTGTCCCTGTGCCCGCCGCGGGCGGCGAGACGAAGCAGGAGTCAGCCCGGCTCTGGTTCAAAGAGATCATTACCGCGTTGCTCGCGCTCATCATCCTCGGCGCGCTGCTCGCGGCCTACTGGCGTCTCGGAGAGCTTCCGAACACCGCGATCGCGGACCAGGCCGTGCGCGCGGCGAACGCCGCCAATGTCGACAAGATCGCGACCGCGCTGTTCGGCATTCTGGCGGCGTTTGTCGGCTACTACGCCGGCCGGGTGCCGGCGGAAAAGGCGGCCGCGGATTCGCGCGCGGCGGCCGATCAGGCGCAGCAGGTCGCGGTGCAGTCGCAGACGCAGGCCGTTACAGCGACGCAGAAGCTCGAGCAGGAGCAGGCGTGGTCCGAGCGTTCGACCGAAATGTTGGCGCAGGCGGTTCCGCTGCTCGACTCGCAGCAGCCGAACAACGTCGTCGCCGGCGCGGAGGTCTCGGCGTCAGCGCTCGCCGCCCGTATCAAACGTCATCTCGGCAACCGTCGCATCGGCTGAAAGGAAGAGGCCATGGCGAAGAAACAGCAAGAGGCATTTCCGACGCTCGAAGTCCACGACGACGAGAGCGTTCTCACGAATCTCGATCCGCGCCTGCAGAAGGTGATCGTCAATCGCAAGCGCGGCGGGGACGTGGATCAGTCGCTGGTCTCCGTCTCTCCCGACGGCCGGCAGCTCGTCGATGTGCTCGCGCGTCTGGAGGATGTCGACGCAGAGGTGCCGGGCCTGAACAAGGTCGAAGTCGCCGGTCCGATCGTGACCGGAACGGTGGCGGTCGAGGACATCGAAACGGTGCGCACGCATCCGAATGTCGTCAGCCTCAAGGCCGCGCTTCCGGTGAAGCCGACGCTTGCGTTCAGCGTGCATGACATTCAATCGACGCCGGCCGACATCTCTGCGGCGCTGCCCGCTGGCTCGCCGGCGATTGATGGTCGCGGCGTGATCATCGGGATCATCGATTTCGGCTGCGACTTCGTGCACAACAACTTTCGCAAAGCCGACGGCACCTCCCGCGTGCTCGCTCTGTGGGACCAGCGCGGAGGCTCGAGCAGCAGCGCGTCGCCCAGTCCGTACAATTACGGCCGCGAGATCACGAAGACGCAGCTCGACGCAGCGCTCGCCACTCCATCGCCGTACATCGCGGTGACCTACGATCCGGGGGTCGACGCGCATGGAACCCATGTGATGGACATCGCCACCGGCAACGGGCGCGCGACTGGAGCACCCGGGGTAGCCCCCGGCGCCGATGTGATCTTCGTTCATCTCGCCGCGAACGACTTCACCATGGATCAGGCGTTCGGAAACTCGCGCCGTCTCGCCGAGGCCGCCGGATACATCTTCCGCAAAGCGGCCGCGCTCGGGCGCCCCGCGGTGATCAATATGAGCCTCGGGACGAACGGCGGTCCGCACGACGGCTCGACGCACGCAGAAGTGTTCTTCGATTCGATGCTCGCTCTGCCCGGACGCGCGATTGCGATCGCCGCCGGTAACTCGCGGATGCACAACAGCCATGCGACCGGCACGATCGCCGCCGGCGCGACGCGCTCGTTGGGCTGGCAGGTGCCGTCGGGCGATCCGACGTCCAACGAGATGGAGATCTGGTACGCAAACAGCGGCACCCTCGCCGTCACGCTCGTGACCCCCTCGGGGCAGCGCATCGGCCCCGTGGCTCCCGGCGATCCGGTGAAGGTACTGAGTGCCGGCGGCACGACCGCGGGACAGATCATCCACCGTGCGAATGATCCGAACAATCAGAGCCACCAGGCGGACATCATTCTCGAGCCGGTCCTCCCGAGCGGCACGTGGACCGTGGAGCTACGCAATAGCGGTACGACGCCCGTGGAGTTCCATGCCTGGATCGAGCGCGACGACAATGGCCGCTCGCGTTTCACGTCTGCCGACAGCCTCTCATCGCATACGCTCGGCTCGATCTCCTGCGGCGCGCAGACGATCGTCGTCGCGTCGTACAACCATTCCGTGACAGCCCGCGACCTGTCGGACTTCAGTTCGGAAGGTCCGACGCGGCGGGGCGTGCGCAAGCCGGAGATCACGGCTCCCGGGAACCTTGTCCTCGCCGCGAAATCGAGGACCCAGGGAACCGTAGCGATGGGAGGGACGAGCATGGCCACGCCGCACGTGACCGGCGTGATCGCCCTCATGCTGCAAGCCGGCGGTGCGTCGCTCACGAACGCGGCGATTCGCGACGCGCTCATCCGAACGGCCCGCACGCTCGGAACGGCGACCGGCTGGAACGGACGTTCCGGCAACGGCGGCGTCCTTGCGGCAGCGGCCGTGAGGCAAGTGCTTCCCGCGCAGCCGCCGGCAACGGCGGTCGAGCCGCAGGTCGTCGGCGCAGACTACCTTCCAGCCAGCGGGCGGCAGGTGGGATCGCTCGTCGATGCGCTGATTGCCCGCACGCGCGACAGCAGGATCCGTATCCGCTTTGAGCTCGAGATCGAGCCGGTGAACACGCAGACGACCGCACAAACGTAATCGATGGAACTCCGCGCATCCCTTACCTGGCGATGCGCGGAGTTCGCTTCGCGATCGCCCGCTGCTCAGCGGGCCGCGTATCATGCTCTCCATCCCGAAATAAGCACGGACGGAGGCGGCGATGCGTTTGGCTCGTGGGGTGGTGTTTGCTGGACTGCTTGTGTTGCTGGCGGTGGACGCGTGGCCCGCGGAAGTGGCGCCGGGCGTTCATTTCAGCGGGGAGCTGCTCGTCTCCGTGCGCAATCCGGGAGCACTGCGGATGGATGCCGAGGCGTTGCGCGGATGGACGGTGCAGACGCTCGCCACGATGCCGCAGACGGCGCTGGGCGCGGACGAGACGGCCGGAGGGGAGAAGACGTGGCTGCTGCTCACGCCTCCTGCCGCGGAGCTGTCCAGCGAGCATCCGTGGGATCGCGCGCATCGCGCGGTGCTCGCGGCCATCGAGCCGGCGCAGATCATCGAGATCGAGCCGGTCGCCGCGTATGAAATGCGCGGCTTCGCCGAGCGGCTCGGGCGTCATGTCACGAAAAAGCAGGCCGCGAAGTCGCAGTGTCCGCCGCCGAAGGAGGGCGAAGTCGTCGTTTGCACGCCGGCATCGTTTCAATGGCCGAATGTCAACGGCGTGTCGTGGCACATGGACGACGACCGCACGCAATTGCGTGCGGCGCAAAAACGCGCCGAGCCGTATTTCGAGTCGCCGCTCGTGCGCATCGCCCATTTCGACACCGGCTACTACGCGACCGACGACACGATCACGCCGCCGCGATTCATCAAGGCGATCTCGAAGTCCTTCCTCCCGAACGATCCGTGCGGCGAGACCGGCATCGACTGCTATCAGGGCGGACTCCCGAACGGCCACGGTCCGTCGACGCTGAGCGTGCTGGCCGGAGGCAAGGTGAAGTTCGCGGGAGGCAACGGCTATCCCGAGTACGACAACTATGTCGGCGGCGCGCCGCTGGCCGAGGTCTTCACGTATCGCGTGTCGCCCTCCGTCGTTCTCCTCTGGCCGTTCCACATCGGCCAGGGAATCCTCGGCGCCATCGACAACAAGGCCGACGTCATCTCCATGAGCATGGGCGGCGCGCCCTCGTATTTTTTGCGCGACACCGTGAACCTCGCCTACGACAACGGCATCGCCATGTTCTTCGCGGCCGCCGATTACTTCCGCCTCCCGCTTCCGATTCCGATCGACATCCCGCCGCACACGATGGTCTATCCGGCGCGATTCTCCACCGCCACGCCGGTCGCCGGCATCACCGCCAAAGGCCGCAGCTACGGCCTCAATCCGAGCTGCTTCCTCCATGTCCTGCGCGGCGAGGCCTCGAGCTGGATGCTGCGCGGGAGCTACGGTCCGGAGTACCTGATGAAAGACCGCGCGCTCACCGCGGTCTCGCCGAACATCACCGCGCGCGAGGGCAGCGCCTCGTACCCACCGAATCAGATCCGCTTCGCCTTCGAAGGCACGTCCGCCGCGACGCCGCAGGCCGCGGCCGCGGCGGCGCTCTGGCTGCAGGTCCATCGCCGCGACTTCAACGACGCGCAATGGCGAAGCTGGGTGAAAACGCAGTCGGTGTATGACGCGCTCACAAAGTCGGCGAAGCTGCCGGCCGGCGGGCATGCCGTCGATTACTTCGGCGCCGGCGTGATCCAGGCCGACAAAGCGCTCGACCTGAAGATCACGGATCCGGTCAGGCGCAAGCCGGGGGAGATCGGCTTCGACTGGATCACGCTCCTGGTCGCGATCCTCGGGATCCATCCGAACGATCCGCCGCCGTCCGGCAAGGAAGCCGAGTTGCACAAGAGCATGTTGCAGCTCGAGCTCGCGCAGCTCGTCACCACCGAGCCGCGCCTGCGCAAGATCATGAACGGCGACTTCGAGCACGCGCCGTCGCCCGTGCAGCTCCAGCGGCTCGCGCGGGAGCTCGAGCATCACGCGCGCGCGTCGAGCTACCTGCGCCGGGCGGTCGGGGAGGGGCCGGTGCGGCGCCACTGAAATCGTTTCAAATCGATGCGTCCGCGGAGGTCGAGCTCCACGCCCTCGGCCTCCAGCAGCATCCTCTGCAGCTCGTGCGAGTCTCCTACACTGCGTGGACTGATCTCGCCCCGCGCGTTCACCACGCGGTGCCACGGCACGTTTGATTTCGCCGGCAGGTTGTGCAGGGCATAGCCGACTTGTCTCGCGTGACCGTCGAGTCCGGCGAGTTCCGCGATCTGGCCGTAGGTGGCGACGCGGCCGCGCGGGATCTTGCGAATCCACGACCAGAAGAGAGCGTAGCGATTCACGCGCGCGCATTGTAAAATGCACACGTTTCTGGGCATATCCGCTTCGGATTGAACGGATTAACGCAATCCGAATCCGCGTTTCAAAGAGGAACTGAGAGGTGTCTCCATGCCACGTGCGATAGCGACAGGACAGATTGCCTTCGGACTCGTGTCGATTCCGGTCAAGCTCTTCTCCGCGGCCGAGTCGTCGGAGCGGATCGCGTTCAACATGCTGCATAAAGACTGCGGCAGCCGGATTCAGCAGCAGCTCTTCTGCCCCACCGACGAGCGGACCATCGACCGCACGGAAACGGTGAAGGGGTACGAATTCTCGAAGGGACAGTACGTCCTCTTCACGGACGAAGAGCTGAAGGCGATGGAAGAGAAATCGACGCAGCAGATCGACATCACGGAGTTCGTGAAGTCCGATCTCATCGATCCGATTTACTTCAACAAGCCGTACTACCTCGGCCCGGACAAAGGCGGCTCGCGCGCCTATCAGCTCCTCGCGGCCGCGCTGAAGGAGACCGGCCGCTGGGCCGTCGCCAAGTATGCCGCGCGCGGCAAGGGCTACCTCGTCTGCATCCGTCCGCTCGGCAAGGGCCTGGTGATGCAGCAGCTCTACTATCCGAACGAGCTCCGCTCGATCGACGACCTCGATCTCGGCGATGAGAGCATCAAGGAGCAGGAGCTGAAGATGGCCATCCAGCTCGCGGAGATGAGCGCGAGCGACGAGTTCCACCCCGAGGCTTATCGCGACGAGGTGCAGGAGCGCGTCCGCGGCCTGATTCAGCGGAAGGTCGAAGGCGAAGAGATCATGAGCTCGCTGATTGAGGAGCCGAAGGCGCAGGTCATCGATCTGATGGACGCGCTGCGCCGCAGTCTCGGCAGCTCCCCCAAACCGGCCGCGAAGCCGGCGCCGGCGAAGGCGTCGGCGCCGACGAAAATGCCGATCAAAGCCAAGCAGGAACGCAAAGCGCCGAAGCGTGCACCGGCCGCGAGCGCGAAGCGCGTCGCGGCGCCAAAAGCGCGCGCCCGATAATCGTGGAGCGGCGGGCTTCAGCCCGCCGTTTTCGTTTTCGGCGGGCTAAAGCCCGCCGCTCCACACTTACAATGGACGCGGCATGTCCTACTCCCTTCGCGAGGTCTCGGCGATGCTCGGGTTATCGCCGGCGCAGATCCGCGCGTATGCCACCGAAGGGTTCCTCGATCCGGAGCGCGGTCCGCGCGGCGAGCTGCGATTCGGATTTCACGATCTGATTCTGCTTCGCACCGCCGGCGAGCTCACGGCCGCCCACATTCCGTCGCGCAAGGTGCGACGCGTACTGCAGAGGCTGCGTGATCAATTGCCGGAGGGACGCAGCCTAACAGGGGTTAGAATTACGGCGGATGGGGAGCGTGTGGTGGTGAGGGACGGCGAGGTGGTGTGGAATCCGGAGTCGGGGCAATCGCTCTTCGACTTTGCGGTCGCCGATCTTGCTGCCAAGGCTAAGCCGCTGATCCATCGCAACGCCGCCGACGCCCGCGAGCGGCCGCACGAGCTGGACGCCGAGGAATGGTACGAGCTCGGATGCGAGCTCGAGATGTCGTCGATCGAACAGGCCATCGACGCCTACGAGCGCGCGCTGAAAGTCGAGCCCGATCATCCCGACGCGAACGTGAACCTCGGCCGCATCCTGCACGAGCAGGGCGCGCCCGCGCTCGCGGAAAAACACTATCGTGCCGCGCTCGAAGGCGATCCCGATCACGAGACCGCCGCGTTCAACCTCGGCGTCGCGTTCGAGGACCTCGGCCGCACCGCCGATGCCATGCGCGCGTACAAGCGCGCCATCCAGCTCGATCCCGGCAACGCCGACGCGCACTACAACATCGCCGGCATCTACGAGCGGCGGGGACAGAAGCAGGATGCGCTGCGGCATCTGAAGACGTACCGGATTCTGCGTGGGTAGGCTGCAGTCGCTGGACGTCTTCCGCGGTGCAACGGTTGCCTCCATGCTCCTCGTCAACAACCCCGGCACGTGGGGCGCGATCTATTGGCCGCTCGAGCACGCCGAATGGCACGGCTGCACGCCGACCGATCTGATCTTTCCGTTCTTCCTCTTCATCGTCGGCATCACCACCGAGCTCTCGCGCAAGGAGCCGCTGCTGATCCTGCGCCGCGGCGCGCTGATCGTCCTCTGCGGCCTGCTCCTGAACGCCTTCCCGTACTTTCGCCTCGGCACGCTGCGCTTCTCCGGCGTCCTGCAGCGCATCGGCGTCGTCTACATCCTCGCCGCGCTGATCGCGCGTTACGCCTCGCGCAAAACGATCCTCGCGATCGTGATCGTCATCCTCCTCGGCTACTGGGGCATTCTGACCCTCGGCCCGCTCGAGCCGCCCGATGCCACCGTCGCGGCGACGATCGACCGCGCCGTCCTGGCCCCGAATCACATCTGGAAGGCGGCGAAGACCTGGGATCCGGAAGGACCGCTGTCGACGATCCCCGCCGTCGCGACGGCGCTCCTCGGCGTGCTTGTCACGCCGTGGGTCCGTGCGCGGGAAGTCAAGAAGTTGATCATCGCCGGCGCCGCGGGCCTCGCCATCGGCTTGCTCTGGCACCTCGTCTTCCCGATCAACAAGAATCTCTGGACCAGCTCCTACGTCGTCTTCACCGCCGGCTTCGCCTGCGTCATCCTCGCGAGCTGCATCTGGGCGATCGACATTCGCGAATCCCGTGGCTGGACCAAACCCTTCATCGTTTACGGCGTGAACCCGCTCATCGCCTTCCTCGGCTCCGGCGCCATGGCGCGCCTCCTCGGCATCATCAAGATCGACGGCAAGACGCTCCACGCCTGGACGTACAAGCCCTTCAAAGTCTTCGAACCGCACTTCGCGTCGCTGCTCTGGGCGCTGGCGTTCGTGGTGTTCTGGTGGGCGATCCTCGCGCTGCTTTATCGGCGCGACATCATTCTCAAAATATGACCGGGAAATGCGCCGGTCATTTTTTCGTCGCGTAGCACCGGCACGCCATTGACGATCACGTGCGTCATCCCCTCGGAGTAATGATGCGGATCCTCGTACGTCGAGACGTCGCGGAGCTTGGCGTAATCGAAGACGGCGATGTCGGCTTTCATCCCCGCGCGCAATACGCCGCGGTCGGCGAGCTTCGCCCGCGAAGCGGCGAGCGAGGTCATTTTGCGAATGCACTCTTCCAGCGAGATGAGCTTTTCCTCGCGCACGTATTTCGCGAGCACGCGCGTGAACGTCGCGTACGCGCGCGGGTGGGCGCCGCCCTCGCGCATTGACGGCGGGACGGAGCCGGAGTCGGAGCCGAAGGCGACCCACGGCTGCACGAGCGCGGTCTTCATGTCCTCCTCGCTCAGCGAGAAGAAGATCGCGATCGGCGATTTCGCGTTGGCTTCGAACAAGCGCAGCGCGGCCTCGGCGGGATCGACGTGCATCTCCTTCGCGATGTCGTCGAGGCGTTTCGATGGCGTGCCGCGGATGGTGATGTGCGGTCCCGTGCGCAGTTGCGAGCGGATGCGTTCGCGCGTCGCGGGATCTTTCAGGCGCGCGACGAAACTCAGGTAGCCGCCTTCCAATGCCCAGGCCGGCACGATGGATGTGAGCTCGGTGGACGTCGCGAGAAACGGATAGATGTTCGCGGCGATGTCGACGCCGCTCTTCCGCGCGGCTTCGATCTTCTTCACGATGCGCGGCATCGAGCCGAAATTCTGCCGGCCGCCGATCTTCAGATGAAAGATGTTGACCGGCACGTTGGCTTCGCGGCCGATGCGGATCGCCTCATCGATCGCCGCCTCGATGCGATCCGCCTCGTTGCGCATGTGCGTCCAGTACGCGCCCGCGACGCGCGACATTGCGATCAGCTCCTCCGTCGTCGCGAAGCGGCCGGGCGGGTAAATGAGCGCGCTGGCGAGGCCGACCGCTCCTTCGTCGCGGGCCTGCTTCACGATCGCTTCCATCCGCTTCAGTTCTTCTGCAGTCGGCGCGCGATCGGCGTGGCCGATGACCATCTCCCGCGGATTGCGCGCGCCGATGAAGAAGGCGAAGTTGAGCGCGCTGCCGCGCTGTTCGACCACGCGCATGAACTCGCCGAGGGTCCGCCAGGTCACGCGCGGCCACCCGGCGGGCTTCGTGCGCTCCATCTCCGCGGCCATCGCTTCGTCCAACGGGCCGGGCGAGAACCCTTCGCCCGTGACCTCGGTGGTGATTCCCTGGCGTACTTTTCCTTCGAGCTTCGGATCGATCAGCACCGCGGACTGCGAATTGCCGAGGAGGTCGATGAAGCCGGGCGTGACGATCTTGCCTTTCGCGTCGAGGGTTGTTTTCGCGGTGGCTTTCGCCAGATCGCCGACGAACGCGATCGTATCGCCGCGCACGCCGACATCCGCGCGACGGCGCGGCGCGCCCGTGCCGTCGATGACTTCGCCATTACGAATGATGAGGTCGTAATCCGCCGGTGTCGCGCGCGCCTCCGGCGCGCCCTGCGGCGATTCCTGAGAGCAGGTGAGAAGCAACATCGCGAAAACGAGCGCGCGCATACGATTGCTATGATCGCGCCCGAATGAGCGACGCCGACAAGATCAGCCGCGAGCTCTCCTCGCGCTTCGGCGTCGGACAGGGGCCGCGCGCGCTGCGGATGCTGATGACGCGCGTCGGTCGCATCCCGTTCATCAAGAAAATCCCGTTCCTGCGGACGATCAAGAAGCGGCTCGTCGACCCGTTTCTCGCCACCCGCGGCGGGACGACGCGGCGCTCGCTGGAACGGAACCCGTTCGCGGCCGAGGTCGAGAACAAACACGACATTGTCTGCCTGCCGATCATCGAATGGGACTTCCGATTTCAACGCCCGCAGCAGCTGATGACGCGGTTCGGCGCGGCGGGGCATCGCGTGTTCTACCTCCGCCATCAGTTCCGGCCGTTCGGCGCGCCGTGGAAGATCACGAAGAAGGCGCCGAACGTGTACGAAGTCTCGCTGCGCGGGCCGGCCGTCGATCTCTATCGCGAGCCGCTGAAGATCGATCGCCTCTTTCGCTCGCTCGACGCGCTGCGCCGCGATCTGAACCTCGGCGCGACGGCGACGTTCGTCCAGTTGCCGTCGTGGTGGCCGCTGGCGAAGAAAGCGCGCGACGCCTTCGGCTGGCCCGTCATCTACGACTGCATGGACGATCACGCCGGCTTCGGCGACGCGGCCGCGCCGCTCCTGGAGCAGGAGCGCGAGCTGCTGGCGAGTGCCGATCTCGTCGTCGTCTCCTCGGCGCAGCTCGAAAACAACGCGCGTGAGCACGCAAAGAACGTCGTCGTCGTAAGGAACGCGTGCGACTACGAGCACTTCGCGATCGATTCGACGGCGAAGAACGTGCGTCCGCTGATCGGCTACTACGGCGCGATCGCGGACTGGTTCGACTCCGAGCTCGTCGCGCAGCTCGCGAGGCGGCGGCCCGATTGGGACTTTGTCCTCGTCGGCTCGACGTACAAGGCGAACCTCGGCCGGCTCGCGGAGCTGCCGAACGTCTCGCTGCCGGGCGAGCAGCCCTACGACGCGATCCCGCACTGGCTCGCCCGCTTCGACGTGGCGATCATTCCGTTCAAACGCACGAGCCTCACCGAGGCCACGAATCCGGTGAAAGTGTACGAAATGCTGGCGGGCGGGAAGCCGGTGGTGTCGGTGCCGATTCCGGAGGTCGCGGCGCTCGCGCCGCTCGTGCGGCTGGCGGAAAACGCGGACGAGTTTGAACGCGAGATCGAGGCGGCGTTGGGGGAGGGCGGAGGGCGGAGGGCGGAGGGCGGAAGAGAATTTGCGCGCGAGCAGACTTGGGCGCGGCGCGCCGAACAGCTCGAGCGCGCTACCGCGAGCGCGTTTCCGCGCGTCTCCATCGTGATCGTCACGTACAACAACAAAGACATCAATCAGCTCTGTCTCGAGACGCTGTTCGGGCGGATGGAGTGGCCGAACTTCGAAGTGATCATCGTCGACAACGCCTCGGCGAACGGCACGGTCGAGTTGTTGCGCGAGGCGGAGCGGACGTATTCAAACCTGCGCGTGCTCTACAACGACCGCAACCTCGGCTTCGCGCCGGCGAACAACATCGGCCTTCGCCTCGCGACCGGCGAGTTCCTCGTCCTCCTCAACAACGACACCGTGCTGCCGCGCGGCTGGTTCTCCGCGCTCGCGCGGCATCTCGTCGCGCGTCCTTCCATCGGCATGATCGGGCCGGTCAGCAACGCGGTCGGCAACGAGGCGAAAATCGACGTGGGCTACACCGACGTGCGCGACATGCCGGCGTGGGCCGCAAAGTATGTCCGCGCGCACGACGGCGAGACGTTTCCGATTCCCATGCTCGGCATGTTCTGCGTGGCGATGCGGCGCGCGGTGTTCGAGCGCGTCGGCTTCCTCGACGAGCGCTTCGTCATCGGCATGTTCGAAGACGACGACTACTCACGCCGCCTCCGCGATCTCGGCTACGAGCTCGTCTGCGCGCGCGACGCGTTCGTCCATCACTGGCAGAAAGCCTCCTTCCGCCTCCTCGGCGGCGACGACGAGTACGACCGCATCTTCGAGGAAAACCGCCGCCGCTACCGCGAAAAATGGGGCGAGGACGCACACGCGCCGTAAGATAATCCCGGCTCGCTCTCTCATGCGTGTTTTCACCATCTGCACCCAGAGTTATCTCGCCTTCGCCGGTGTCCTCGCGGAATCGCTCGCGCAAACCCATGACGGCCTGCGCCTCTCGGTCGTTCTGATCGACGGCGACGCCTCGACGAAGCTCGATTTCGCCGACGTGATCCTGCCGACCGAGCTCCCCCTCGGCGACGCCGCCGAGTTTCATCGCATGGCCACCATCTACGACGTCGTCGAGCTGTCGACGGCGCTGAAGCCGTGGGCGTTTCAGTATCTCTTCGCGCGCTTCAACGAGCCCGTGCTCTATCTCGATCCCGACATCCAGGTCTTCGCACCGCTCCATGATCTCGGCGAGCTCGCGGATGCGCACGGCATCCTCATCAATCCGCACACGATGAAGCCGCTGCCGCGTGACGGCCTCATGCCGACGGAGCGCGATCTCCTGATCTCCGGCACGTACAACCTCGGATTCATCGGCGTCGGTCTCAAGGGTGCGCCGTTTCTCGATTGGTGGGCGGAGCGGCTGCGGCGCGAGTGCCTCAACTCGATCGAAGACGGTTACTTCGTCGATCAGCGCTGGATCGATCTCGTGCCGAGCTACTTCCCGCACTTCGTGCTGCGCGATCCGGGCTGCAACGTCGCGTACTGGAACCTGCCGAATCGGCATGTGCAAAACGGCGACGGGAACTACCGCGTCGACGGCGTGCCGCTGCGGTTTTTCCACTTCAGCGGATTCTCCGCCGACGCGCCGCATCTGCTGTCGAAGCATCAGGGCGAGCGTCCGCGCATCCGTTTGACTGAGCAGCCCGCGCTGGCGTCGCTTTGCCGCGAGTACGCGAAACGCCTTCGCCGCCACGGCAGCTCGCGCTACGCGCGCCTTCCATATCGCTACGAGACCGCGGCGAACGGGATGCAGCTCGTGCGCGCGATCCGCCGCGCGTACCGTCGCGAGCTCGTGCGGCAGGAAGCGGCGGGGCAGACGTCCACGCTGCCCGATCCGTTTACGCCGGACGGCGCGGAGCAGCTCGTCGAATTTCTTCGCGAACCGTCGCGCTACTTGTACGAGGTCTATCGCGAGCGTCCGGAGCTGCACTCCGCGTTTCCGGACGTCCCCGGCGGGGACACCCAGCGTTTCGTCGATTGGGTGCGCCAGGACGGCGAAGAGATTCCGGACGAGCTCCTTCCCGGCAGGAAGCCGCTCGCGCGCGGCGTGAATCTGTACGGCTACGTCTTCGCCGAAAGCGGCACGGGACAAATCGGCCGCTCGATCGTCGCCGCGCTGCAGGCGGCGGGGATTCCGTACGCGGTGATCCCGTTCGTCGAGACGGTGAACCGGCAGCAACACGCGTTTGCGGCAGACGCAAACGCCGTCTACGACACGAACCTCATCTGCGTGAACGCCGACCAGGTGCCGGTGTTCCTCGAGAAGATGGGCGCGGAGACGCTCGAGCGGCGGTACAACATCGGCGTGTGGGCGTGGGAAGTCGACGACATGCCGGAGCCGATGGCGCGGAACGGCGACTACTTTGACGAGGTGTGGGGCATCAGCGAATACACGGCCGAGGGAGTCAGGCGCCGCGTGCGTGTTCCGGTGCGCGCGTTTCCGCTACCGGTTGTGGCGCCGCCCGCCGTCGAGCGCTCGCGGCGCGAGCTCGGACTGCCGGAAGGTTTCCTTGCGCTCTTCTGCTTCGATTTCGGCAGCGTTTTCGAGCGCAAGAATCCGCTCGCTGTCGTCGAAGCATTTCGGCGCGCGTTCCCGAAGCCGGGCCAGGCGCAACTCTGCATCAAGACCGTGAACGGCGATCGCCACGCGGCGGACCTCCAGCGTTTGCGCGATGCGTGTGCGGACCGCAACGACATCGTGCTCATCGACGGCTATCGATCGGCCGAGGAGCAGATGGCGTTGATGCAGAGCTGCGACGTGTATGTCTCGCTGCATCGCGCGGAAGGCTTCGGGCTCACCGTCGCCGAGGCGATGGCGCTCGGCAAGCCGGTCATCACCACCGCGTGGTCGTCGACGATGGAGTTCACGACCGAAGAGAACAGCTATCTCGTTCCGGCAACCGTCGTTCCGGTGCCCAAGGGAACGCCCGTGTATCCCTCAACGGCACAATGGGCGGAGCCGGACGTCGATGCCGCGGCTGCCGCGTTGCGCCGCGTGTACGAACATCGTGATGAAGCGAACGCGATCGGCGAGCGGGCGAGGCGCGATATCGTGGAGCTGCACAGCGCCGAGGCGCGTGCGCCGCGGTTGAAAGCCATGCTCGAACCGAAGCAGTCGCGCCGTACCCGGAAGATCGCGCCGCCGCCGACGGCCGCGCTCGCGGCGGACGAGCGCGCCGCGGCGCTGATCGCAGGACCGCGTCCGCAGATGCCGTCGCGCATGCCGTGGCTGGCGAACCTCTGGCGCAAGTTGATGCTGCGCCTGATCCGCAACTATTGGGTGCACGAGCGCGAAGTCGATCGCGCGCTTCTCGGCGCGGTCCGCAGCTCGCGCGAGAGCGTGCGGCTGGAGATGCAGACGCTCGAGGAACGGATCGAGCGGATCGAGTCAGTCCTTGTAGTTGATCGTGAGCGTGAATAGGTACGGCACCGCCGTCCCGCCCGCCCGCGCCGGCTCGAACCTCCAGCGCCGCAGCGCCTCGAGCGCGACGTAGGAGAGCGTCGGCGCGGGGAGGGCCTGCACGATCGCGGGCGACTGCACGCGTCCGTCGGGCGTGACCACGACCTGCACCACGAGCTCGCCCGTCACGCCGAAGTAATGCGCGCCGTTCGGAAACTTCGGCTTGTACTTCTTGCGCAGCACCGGCGTGATGTAGTCGCCCTCGGGCGCCGGCAACTCCGCGTCGGTCATGTTGTTTTTCAGAAATTCACCCGCCTCGCCGTACATCGACAGATCGGCGTCCGCGACTTTCGGATAGAGATTCCGCACCGTCTGCCAATACCAGACGGCCTCATCCTGCTCGCGCAGCCCCGCGTGCGCGATCGCTTTATAGGTGAGCACGGTTCCGAACATTTCGGTCGAGGCATCGCCCGGGCCGAGCTGATCGATCATCTCTTTGATCGTGCGGTTGCAGAGCTTCAGCGCCGCCTTGTGCTCGCCCGACTTCAGATGCGAAGCGGATTCGGCCATCCAGCCGTTCCAGCGATCGAGCACTTCGTTCGTGCCGGCTGAGGCCGTCGAAGTGATGAGAGTGATCAGGAGAACTGCGCCATAGGTCCGCATTTGCAGGGAACTATTGCAATTTCCGGGACCGTGGAGCGGCGGGCTTCAGCCCGCCGAAAAGAAAAACGGCGGGCTAAAGCCCGCCGCTCCACAGGTAGCGAAATCAACCACGGTGCGTGAGCGCGAACCAATACCACTTCAAATACCGCGGCAACCACGCCCACAACTTGAACGCCGTCTGTCCCGCGACGCGGTCGCGCCATACGGCCGGGACCTCGGCGACCTTGTATCCGGCCGCGTGCGCTTTCGCCGTCAGTTCCAGCGAGTATTCGAATCCGCCCGTGCTCTCGATCGGGAAGCGCTCGAGCACGGTGCGGCGATAGGCGCGAAAGGCGTTCGTGGCGTCGTGCGTGGGGAAGCCGGCGAGGTGGAGCGAGAGGCCCGCGACGCGCGAGAGCAGCGACTTCAGCCACGGCCCGCCGATCTGTTTTCCGCCGCGCATGTAGCGCGAGGCGCAGACGACGTCTGCCTGCTGCTCTTCGATGAGCCGCACCATTTCGTTCGCGACCGCGACGTCGTCCGAGAGATCGGCCATCGTCACGATCACGACGTCCGCTTTCGCGGCGGCGAATCCGGCGCGAATCGCGTTCAGCAATCCGCGGCCGATCGTGTTGCGCACGAGGGTCAGGCCGGGATACGCGAGTTCGCGGACGACCGGCAGCGTGTCGTCGTCCTCGGAGTCGTAGACGATCAGCACGCGCTTTTCGAGCGGCACCTTCTCGTACAGCTCCGCCAGCGCGCGGGCGATGTTCGGTCCTTCGTTGCGGACCGGCATGACGAAGTCGACGCTCATCGCTCGGCGACGATCAGAAATTGTTTCCCGAAGATCCACTGCGCGGGTGGCAGCGCGAGGTAGAGGCGCAGCAGCCACGCCGCTTTCGGCGCGCGGCTCTTGGTGGTGTAGGGGAGGAAGCGCGCCTTGCACGACGTCGTGCGGAAGCCGGCGACGGCAAGCGCCTCCTGCATGCCGGCCTCGGTGAGCGGGAGCGTGTGATCGAGAAAATCCCAGAAGCGGCCGCCGACGAGACGGACGTTCGGCTGGAGGATGATGATCCGTCCGCCGGGACGAAGAATCGTGCGGATCGCATTGAGCACGCGGAGCAATTCCTCCGCGCTCGGGAGATGCTCGAAGATGTTGGAGGCGAAAGCGACGTCGACGCTCTCCGGACCGAGGAGGTCGGGGAGGGAGGCGATGTCGGAGTTGAACACTTCGACGCCCGGCGCGGCGCGCTCACGCACGCGCGGATCGAGATCGACGGCGATCCGCCGCTTCGCGCGGATGTGATTGATGAAGCCGCAGCCGCCGGCGCCGACGTCGACGACGGTCGAGCCGGCCGGCACGTGCCGCGCGAGCGAGTGCTCACACAACACGCGCCAGAGCCGCTCGGTCGCGGCGCGTTCCTCGGGCGAGAAGCGGAGCGCGTACAAGCGCTCCAGCGTCAGATCGTTCCCTGTTCGATCTGCTTCTGAACCCATGGGATGATCTCGTCCAGCGCCTCGTCCAGCGAGGTCGTCGCTTCGAAGCCGAGCACGGCCTTCGCTTTTTCCACCGAAGGCACACGCAGCTTCACGTCGTACGGGTACGGTTTGTCGTGCACGAGCCGCAGCGGCTCATCGCCGTGCACGCGCTTCCAGATCAGCTCCGCGAGCTGCAGCACCGTCGTCCGCTCGGCGGTGGAGAGATTGAAGTCCGTGTTGATCGCGGCCGGCGACTCGATGGCCAGACGAATCCCGCGCGCGAGATCGCCGCCGTACGTGTAATGCCGCACCTGCGACCCGTCGCCGAGAATGTGCAGCGGGTCCTGGCCCTTCAGCACCTTCTGCACGAGATCGGGCACGACGTGGCTCATCGCCAGCCGCACGTTGCCCGACATCACTTCCTTGTCGTACACCGCGCGGCGCTCGCCGACGCCGACGCAGTTGAACGGACGGATGATCGTGTAGGGGAGCTTGTACTGCTCCCACGCGCCCTGCGCGAAATATTCGGTGGCCAGCTTCTGAAAGCCGTACGTCGACTGCGGCGGCGGCGACTTGCGCTCATCTCCCTCGGCGGTCGGAAAGCTCGTCGCGCTCTCGAACACCATCGACGACGACATGACGGTGATCTTCTGCAACCGCCCTTCCTTGCGCGCGCCGATCGCGGCGTCGAATGAGGCCGCGGTCAGGCGCTCGTTCTCGGCGATGAGGTCGTACGCCAGCTCGTGAAACAGCGAGATGCCGCCGATGATCGCCGCGCCGGCGAGAAAGTGATCGCAATCGGAGAGCAGGCCGCGCAGCAGCTCCGCGTCCTTCGCATCCGCTTCGACGAATTGATAGCGCGGATGCGAGTCGTAGGAATGCTCGACCTTGCCGTACTTGGAGAAATTATCGAGACCGACCACTTCGTGGCCGGCATTGAGAAACTCTTCGACGACGTAGCCGCCGATGAAACCGGACGAGCCGGTGATGAGGATCTTCACGCGAATGTCGTTCCTTTACCGTAGGTATTCCAGATGTCGACGACGTGCTGCCCTTCGCGGAACCGCAGTTCGCGATATTGCTTGTGCGGCGCGGCGACGATGATGATGTCGGATTGCGCGAGGACGTCCTCGAGCGGCAGCAGCGCTTCGTCTTTCACATAAGGGTCGGTGCAGAGCACCTGTCCCGCTTCGTATTCGAGGATCTTGCGGAGCTTGTACGAAAGAGACTCGCGCGGATCGTCGCTGTCGGCCTTGAAGGCCATGCCGAGGATGCCGGCCGTCAGGTTGGAGAGATCGTGCTGCTCCTTCAATTGGCGCACGATGAAGTTCGGCATGCCTTCGTTGATCAGCATCGCCGCGTGTCCGAGGGCGAACGTGTTGTCGGTCGCGGCCACGAGCTGCATCGTGTCCTTGAGCAGGCACGGTCCGGCGGCGAAGCCGCCTTTCGGCAGGCCGGCCATGCGCGGATACTCGCGCGTCAGCGCGTCGTAGATGCGATAGAAGTCGACGTCGTGCTCGCTGGCGATCATCAGGAACTGATTCGCGGTCGCGAACTGGATGTAGCGCCAGGCATTGGCGAAGATCTTCGTCAACTCCGCTTCCATCGGCTTCAGATGGATGATCGTCTTCGCGATCGCGCGGTACAGCTCTTCCGCCATGCGCGTGGCCTCGGCGTCGCAGCCCGCGACGATCTGCGGCAGCGAGCGGAGCTCCTCGAGCGCCTTCCCCTCGGCGACGCGCTCGGGGCAGTACGCCACGTGCACGTTCAGTCCCTTCGAGGCGAGGAAATCGCGCATCTTCTCGGTCGAGCCGGGATAGATGGTGCTGCGCAGGATGACGCACTGCCCGTCGCGCAGGTGCGGCAGCATGCGGCTGAAGAAACGCCGCATGGAGTGAAACGTCGGATTGAGATGCTCGTCGACCGGCGTGCCGATGACGACGACGACGCAGCGGGAATCGGAGACGACTTCGGGAGTGGAGGAAACGCGCAGCGGATTCTTCCCGCTCTGCACGCGCTGCATCAGCTCATTCGCGCCGTTCTCGCGGAACGGCATTTCGCCGCTCTTGACCTTCTGCACCGCGGCGTCATTGATGTCGTAAATGGCGACGTTCAATCCCTCCTCGGCGAACGTGAGCGCGAGCGGGAGGCCGACGTGGCCGCAGCCGCCGACGACGCAGACATCGTGGAGAAACGTGCGGTCGTCGACTGTGGAACTGCGGGAGGATTGGGATTCGGTATGCATGGCCGGAGTGAGGTGCGGCGGGACTATCTCATAAGTGCCCGTGCCGAGGAAACCGCGATGATAGGATCGCCGGCCCGATGCAGTCGCGGACGCTCGTCATCTCTCCGACCTTCAACGAGCGGCTGAACCTACGGGAGCTGGCAACGCGTTTCTTCGCCGCCGCGCCCGATTGTCATCTGCTGATCGTCGATGACGACTCGCCCGACGGCACCGCCGCGCTGTGCCGCGAGCTGCAGGCGGAGTTTCCGTCGCTGCTTCTGCTCGAGCGCAAAGACGAGCGCGGCCTCGGCCGCGCGTATCTCGCGGGTCTTCGCTACGGGA
>DATFHJ010000417.1:0-28948 GCA_035248585.1 Thermoanaerobaculia bacterium | reverse complement strand
CCTTCTGCCGGAGGCCCGCTAGATGTCCGAACAGAGCTACGCCAACCACAAACGCTACTACTGGCCGTATCACTTCGTGGCCCTGCCCATTCTCATCATCAATGTCCTGCTGCGCCTCGTGAACGTGGCGCGCTTCTGGGCGTGGTGGAATCTCTGGGAAGTCCTCGTCGCCCTGGCGCTCGTTGCCGTGGCGCTGGCCGCGCGCGTCTTCGCGCTGACGGTGCAGAATCGCCTCATCCGCTTCGAAGAGCGCGCGCGTCTGCGCGAGCTTGGCGTCGATCCGTCCGGCTTCTCGACGTCGCAACTGATCGCGATGCGCTTCTGCGCGAACGACGAGCTGCCCGAGCTCGCGCGCTGCATCGCGGACGAGAACCTGCGGAGCGGCGACGCGATCAAGCGGCGCATTCGCAACTGGCGGCCGGATTACCTGCGCGCATGAACGCCCGGGTCGCCTGTCTCCTCCTGCTCGCGGCGTGCGCGCAGGAAACGCCCAACAAGCCGCCGTCGAGGCCCGTGAAGAGTGCCGCGGCGGTCCCGCCGGCCGCGCCTCGAGGCGAACATCCGCTCGATCGGATTCCGAGCGCGCCGCGGCCCGACGATCCCGTCCGGAATCCAGCGACGCCGCCGGAGTTGATCAAATCCGTTCCGCCGAAGTACACCGAGAGGGCACGAAGGGCGCGGATTCAGGGTGTGGTCATCGTGGAGTTGCTGATCGAGCGCGACGGCCGCGTGAGCGACGCACGCGTGCTCAAGCCTCTGCCGATGGGGTTGGATGCCGCCGCGCGCCAGGCCGTCCTGTACTGGCGATACGAGCCGGGCCGCAATGTTCGCGGCGAGCCCGTGCGAACGCTGCTGCACGTCACCGTGCCGTTCCGCTTGTGACTGAGGTGGAGGACAGGCACTCTTGCCTGTCCTGCTTCGATCGCTTTGCTCGGGGACAGGCAAGAGTGCCTGTCCTCCACTAGTCGCTCAGCACCTGGACTTCCGGAATGTTCCGGTACTTCTCCGCGAAGTCCAGCCCGTAGCCGATGACGAACTGCGGCTCGATCGAGAAGCCGACGTACGTCGGCACGAACGGCACTTTGCGCGCCTTCGGCTTGTCGAGGAACGCCGCCGTCTTCACCATCGACGCGCCGCGGCTTTCGATGTAGTTGTTCACCTCGCGGATGGAAAGGCCGCTGTCGATGATGTCCTCGACGATCAGCACGGCCTTGCCGCGCATGTCCAGCTGCGGCTCCTTGAGGATCGTCACCACGCCCGACGAGTATTTCTCGTTGCCGTAGCTGCTGATCTGGATGAAATCGAGGGCGATGTCGAACGGAAAGTTGCGCACGAGGTCCGCGCAGAAAAACACGGCCCCTTTGAGCACGCAGAGCGCGATGGCGTCCGTGCCGGCGAAGTCGGCGCTGATCTCCTTCGCCATCTCCGCCACCCGGCGGTCGATTTGTTCTCGGCTGATTAACGTCGTCTGTGCCATTCGTGCCAGAATCATAGCATCGAGGTTTTCGGGTGACCGTCGCAGAAAGCCTGTCCTTGCAGAAGCGCTACGAGCGCATCTCCGATCGCTTGAAAGCGGCCTGGACGTCGCACCAGTTCGTCTCCGGGACCTATCGGCACTTCCTCGCCGCGCCGCTGCCCTACAACGTCGACTTCACGCGCATCTACGACCGCGTGCGCGATCTCACCGCGACGATCGAGAACAACAGGCTCGTGGCCACGATCGCCGCCGTCACCGATCTCGAGGAGGCGCTCGACCGCGTCACGCGCTACCTCCTTGCCGCCGACGATGCCATCAGTCCCTCGCTGCTGCGCCGCTTCTTCGAGAAGCTCAAGCGGCACGAGGACACGATCATCGAGTATCTGATCAAGTTCTATCTCTACGCCGACTCGGTCGAAGCGGACCGCCGCGACAAGCTCGATTTTCTCTTCACCCGTCTCGGCGAAGACTTCAACGCCCAGCGCGGCGAGTATTCCGTGCGCGAGTCGCTGGAGCTGCGCCAGCGGATCATCGGACTGGTGGCCCTCCTCAACGTCGCCGGCGCGCCGCGCGACGAAGTGATCCACGTGATCCGCGCCGTGCGCTCGATGCGCGACGACATCGCCTCGGCGGCGAAATTCGACGATCTCACCGAGCGCAACCTGCTCAAGGACGCGCGTACGTTCAAGCACCGCGTCGGCGATCTCTTCTTCGATCCCGACGTCCTGCTCGCGATCATCGAGCTCAACGTCGCGGCGAAGAACCGCTTCCTGCGGCTCTATCGCGGCGAGGAGCAGCGCATCGTCGAGGACTCGGCCAAGCTGATGGAGCACGGCGACGCCATCGAGCGCAATTTCGGCGACGCCAATCCGGCGCTGGTCGAGGAGATCGCCCGCTTCCGCGAGTTCAAGGAGCGCTTCGACACGCTGCGCGCGCAGTCGAACATCAAGCACGGCGTCGTCGCCCATCTGAAGTCGAGCATGAACAATATCCTCGCCCAGCTCGATCGCGGGCTGGACGTCGAGGAGGAGCCGGAGCCGTCGCCCGAGCCGCCGGCGCAGTTCTTCGACGAGACGCGGCAGGTCGAAGACGTGACCTCGCGCTTCGGGCGCGCCGAGCCGCTGCTCGAATTTCTCGTTCGCATCGGCGCCGCCATCGACGCCGGCGCGGAAGAGCGGCTGCGCCTCGAGCCGTGGGAGATCACGGCGTTCGAGAAGTTGTTCGGGCGGGTTGACGCGGACTCCGAGGATGACACCGAGGAGCTGTGGGTGCTGCATGTGCGCGCGGCGGCGCTGCGGATCAAGGTGGATGAAGAGGCGACCATTCTCGCTACCGCGATCGCGGCCGGCGTGCATCCGGAGCCTCTCTTGCTCGCGCGCGCGAAGCAGAGCCTCGATCTCGCCAAAGAGCTCGACGCGCTGTTCGCCGATTTCCTGCAGGAAGCGGTGTACTACTCCAACCGGCAGATCCTGCATCAGCTCTATCGATCGCGATTTCGTCTGCTCCGAGGCTTTTCCGGCCTCTGGTTGATTTACGATCGCGGCGCATGAAACTGTACCGCTATCTACACGATGGTCGTGTTTTGGAATCCTCCGAAGTTCCCGACGGCGCGAAGCTGCTCACGCCCGTGACGCCGACGAAGATCGTTTGCGTCGGGCGCAACTACGCCGAGCACGCAAAAGAGCTCGGCAACGAGGCGCCGCCCGAGCCGATCATTTTCATGAAGCCGCCGAGCGCGCTCCTCGATCCGGGCGGCACGATTGTCCGCCCCGCCGCATCGCAGATGGTTCATCACGAAGCCGAGCTGGCGATCGTCATCAGCCGGGAAGCGAAGAACGTGAAGGCCTCCGACTGGCGCGACTACGTCCTCGGCTTTTCGTGCGCGAACGACGTGACCGCGCGCGATCTGCAGAAGAAGGACGGCCAGTTCACGCGCGGGAAAGGCTTCGATACGTTCTGTCCGATCGGTCCCTGCATCGAGACGGAGCTCGACGTCTCGAACCTTCGGGTGACGGCGCGCGTCAACGGCGAGACCCGCCAGGACGGCTCGACCTCACAGATGATTTTCTCCTGCGCCTTCCTCGTCGAGTTCATCAGCGCGGTCATGACGCTGATGCCGGGCGACGTCATTCTGACCGGCACGCCCGCCGGCGTCGGCTCGCTGCACGCGGGCGACACGGTGGAGGTGGAGATCGAAGGGATCGGCGTGCTCTCCAATGCCGTGGCGTGACGAGCTCGTTCGCCGCTTCCCCGCGCTGGCGACGCTCCCGCCGAGCTCGTACGTCGTCGGCGGCGCGATCCGCGATCTGCTCCTGGGACGCGAGCCCGCCGACGCCGACGTGGCCTGCCTCGATCCTCTCGCCGCCGCGCGGACGATCTCTCCGAAAGTCATCCGCCTCGGCGATCAGGAGCATCTGAGCGCGTACCGCGTCGTGCTTCCCGAGCACGTCTACGACTTCGCGGAGCTGCTCGACGGCAACATCGCCGACGATCTCGCGCGCCGCGATTTCACCGTCAACGCGATGGCCGTCGATCTCTCCAACGGCGCGCTGCTCGATCCGCACGGCGGACAGCAGGACCTCCGCGACGGAATCGTGCGGATGGTGCACGCCGAAAACTTCGACGATGACCCGCTGCGGACGCTGAAGGGCGTGCGCATGGCCGTCAAGTACGGCATGTCGATCGACGAGGCGACGATCGCGGCGATCCGCGCGCGCGCGCCGAAGCTGGCGAGCGTCGCGAAAGAGCGCGTGATGTACGAGCTGTCGGTGATCTTCTCGTCGAATGCATTCCGCAACGCCGTCGAGCTGCTGCACCGCACGGCGCTCGATGAGGTCCTCGGATTTCAAACCCGCGAATTTCACGCCGATGACGTCTCGTTCGCCGGCTCGCTCGCGCTGCTCGGCGGCGATCACCTGGGCTGGAGTCACGCGCTGCTGCGTGACGTGCAGACGCTGCGCCGCCTCGTCGAGCATCACGACCGCATCGCGCTCTACGACGCCGGCGAATCCGTCGCGCGGCAACTGCCCGCGCTCCTTCGTGCCCTCGGCCGCGACGACGCGCTCGACTTCCCCGATTTCTCGATCCGCCCGCTCCTCACCGGCGACGAGATCGGCATCGCGCCCGGGCCCGAGCTCGGCCGCGTGAAGCGGGCGTTGCTCGAGGCGCAGATCCGCGGTGACGTGACGACGAAGGACGAAGCGCGCGCGTTCGTTACTGCGTCAGCGTGACCCGCACCTCGCCGAACGTCGTGTGCACGTTCACGTGTCCCTGGCCGGCGGCGTTGTAAAAGTGCGTCTTGCCGGGGAAGATCCCTTCGCGCGACACGATCTGGTGTCCGAGGTTCGCGCGCACTTCGCCGATCCGGCAGGAGGCATTCAGCTCGCGCACGGTCGCCCGAGGCATGCGCACGTCGATCTCGCCCGCGCTGAGATCGATGTCGAGATCGCCGAAGTGGCCGGCGACGTCGATCTCGCCCGCGCTGGTCTCGAACTTCACGTCGAGTCCCGGCGGCAGCTCCAGCTTCACGTCGAGTCCGGTGAACTTCTTCGCCCGCCAGTTCTGCGCCTTCGGGCCGAACTTCCGCCGCACGGTGGCCTCGGCGCCGCGGACCACGATCTCGACGCTCGTGTCGTTGACCACCTGCTGCGCCCAGAGGCGCTCGCGGGAGCCGTCGTAGTCGCGCGAGGCGATGCCTGCGACGGTGAGCGCGTTCGCCGCGCCGTTGCGCACGGTGAACTCGCCGAACGGAATGTCGACCACCACGCGCTGGATCTGCCCGCGCGGCACCGACGTCTGAAAGGAATGCTCGACATCGTCAGCGAGTGCGGCCGGCGCGAGGAGGACGACCGCGGTGAGGCAGGCGAAGGCGTATCGCATGATGAAGGTTACGTTGGGGGCATCAAAAAGTTGCGGACGGGCTTTGCGCACACGGCCCGGGAACGCAGAACGCAGAGCGCAGAACGAAGAAAGGAGAATCCCGGCCGCGGGGCCTCGTTGGCCGTGCTTCTTCATTCTTCCTTCTGCGCTCTGCGTTCTGCGTTCCCCCAAAAAACGTCAGGCCGGCGTTTGCCGGCCTGACGCATACGACTCCCCAAAAGTTCGGTGATGATCGCTTATTTCTTCTTCGCGGTCTTCTTTCCGCCCTTCGCAGCGGCCTTCTTGCCACCCTTCTTAGCAGCCATTAGTGCTCACCACCTTTCATGCCGTACGGGACCTCCCGGTCGCGCTCTTGGCATAACGCGCCGGATTGCTCCGGCTAATCGTTAACGAGGGGGTGGAGAAACGTGCATCGATGACCTGCGGCGTGAATGAAGATTTCGTCTTCTTTTCGGCGATCATCGTTTTACTGATCGAAAAATAGAATCCTTATTCGATATTGTCAAGCATTTGTTTATCAAAATCGAAATGATCACGCGGTGTTCCACGGTGTTCCACGAATCAGCGCCGCCATTTTTCGCGCGCTCTCGTCCCATCCGAACGCGCGCGCGCGTTGCGGACCGAGCGCGCGACGCTCGTTTCGCAGCGTCGCATCGCGCAGCACGCGCGTGATCGCGGTGCGAAGCGCGTGCACGTCGCCGGGCGCGATCAGCTCCGCGACGCCTTCGGCGTATTCGGGAATCGCGCCGGTGCGCGTGGCGATCACCGGCGCGCCGCACGCCATCGCTTCCAGCGGCGGGATGCCGAAGCCTTCGTAGTGCGACGGATAGACGAACGCGCGCGCGTGGCGGTACAGCTCGCGCAATCGCTCGCGTGACACGTAGCCCGTCACTTCCACGCCGTCCGGCACGCGCATGCCCCAGCCCGCGTCGCCGCACAGCACGAGCCGCGGCCGCGGATGCGGCAGCGCGCTCCATGCCTCGAACAGATCATTCAGTCCCTTGCGCGGCTCGATCGTTCCCGCGTAGAGCACGTAGTCGCCTTCTTCACCCTCGGAAGAGAAAAACGAGTCGACTCCGTTCGGGATGAGCTCGATCTTCGACGCCGGCACGCCGAAGCCGCGCATCGCCTCGTCCGCCACGGCGCGCGACACGCATGCGACGCGCGACGCTTTCTCCAGGCTCGCGCCGATGAAGACGTTGAAGGAGAGGATCGTTTTCAGGCGATGCCGGCCCGGCATCGTGATCGACGTGAAGTCGTGCAGCGTGATGACGGACGGAATGCGCGAGGCGAGGGGGAGAGTGCCGTGCGGGCCCCAAAGGACGTCGCCGTCAACATGGGGGAGTTTGGTTTGTTGCCAGAGGACGCCGAACGCAGAACGCAGAACGCAGAACGATGAGTTGGAAAGGTCGTCGCGATCTTCGATTTCTTTGTGCGAGGCGATGATCGTTTCGAAGGGAAGGCGTTTCGCGATCTCGGCGGTGTGCACGCCGATGCCGGTACGGTTGCCGACGAGCGGGCGGCCGTCGATGACGACTCTCATTCCGCCGCTCTTTGTAACACCTCCAGCGTCTTCGCGCCCGCGATCTCCCATCGGAACTCCGCGGCGCGCGTTTTTCCGCGCGTCGACAAATCCGTGCGCAGCGCGTCGTCAGTGAGCAAGCGGCGCAGCTGCGCTTCCAGCGCATCGACGTCGCCCGGCGGGAAGTAGAGTGCCGCGTCGCCGCCGATCTCGGGCAGTGACGAAGAGCGCGCGGCGATCGACGGAATCCCGTGACGCATCGCCTCGAGCAGCGGGAATCCGAATCCTTCGTAGATCGACGGGAACACGAACGCCGTGGCGCGCTCGTACACCGTCGCCAGCTGCGAGGGGCGCAGATAGTCGAGGTGCACGACGCCGCGTCCGCGCAGCCGCGGGAGCAGCGCCTGCGATTTCCAGCCGACCTTGCCGACGACGACGAGCGACACGGCCGGATCGTTCAGGCGCTCGTACGCGGAGATCAGCGTGCCGAGGTCCTTGCGCGGCTCGATCGTGGAGACGAAGAGGATGTAGCGGGAGGGGAGACCTTCGAGCGGCTCGGGCGCGGGTGCGGGCGCGAGGCCGGAGTGAATGGCCACCGCGCGCGCGGGATCGATCGGATAAAACTCGACGAGGTCGCGGCGCGTGGACTCGGATACGCAGATGATCGCGTCCGCGATCGCGACCTCGCGCGCCATCTCGCGCTCGAGGTTTTCCAGCGTCTCCTTTTGCAGCAGCTCCGGGAAGCGCTTGTACGTCAGGTCGTGCACGGTGATCACGCGCCGCTTCGCGATCGCGCCGTGCAGCCGCGGCAGAAAATAGTTCGCGCCGAAGTAGACGTCGCAGTCGCTCAGCGCGAGCCAGGCCACGTACGCCGCGGCCGTCATCGGCCGCATGGCGTTGCGCCAGGGGACGCCGCGGAGGTCGAAGGAGCAGAGCTTCGCGTTCGCGGGAATGTCGGCATGCAGCGACGGGCCGGCGTCGGTGACGCGGGCATCGCCGAAGAGATACAGCTCGACGTGCTCGTATTTCGCGAGCTCGTGGAGGACGAAATAGAGATACCAGCCGACGCCGGTCAGCGGCTCGTAGAAGGGGCGGATGTCGACGCCGATGCGCAGCTTCCGCTCGCGATGCGCCGCACTCCGCCACACACGGTTCACACGATCCGCGAGCGCATGGCGTAGAGTGTGAAGAACGATCCGGATCGTCGAGACCAGCGACATTCGCGCGCGCGATAGTAGTGCAAGCCATGCGTACGTTTCTCATCATCCTGGCCATCGTCGCCGTGGTCATCGGCGGAGTGGCGCTCTATCTCGCGCTCACGACGCCGAGCGCCGCGACGCCGGTCCGCTTTCCGCTCAGCGCGTCGCAGCGCGCGCTCATCGCGCGCGTCCCCGCGGCCGCCGACTCCTTCGCGCTGATTCCCACGGCCGCGCTGCTGCACAAACGGCTGCTCGCCAATCCCGTCACGCGCGACGCGGTCGAGCGCTGGACGAATGAGCACGACGTCCCGAAACCGTGGATGCTCGGCGGCGCCGACGCCGTGGTGTGGCGCCGCGCCAAGAAAATCAGCTACGCCATCCGCCTCGATCCCTTCCGCGCGTTTCTCGTCCGCCTCTGGCTGATGTCCTCGACGAACGCGAACGGCGTGTGGGACGGCAGCGTGTTCGTGATCGGCCAATCGGGCCCGCCGCTCGACGCGCGTGCGCTCAACGAGCTGCTCGCGCTCACGAACGGTTTACCCGAGGGCGACTTTTTCGCCGTCCAGCGCGACCCCGCGCGCGGCATGTTTCCGCCGATCGGACGGCCGTCCGTGACCTCGGTGCGCGTGACGCCGGCGGCAATCGATCTCGTCTCCCGCGCAAATGTGGCGACCGCTGCCCCCAGCGGTCGCGGTGCCGCTGAGGGCAGCGGCACCCACATGATCACCGCGCGTCATCCGCGCAGTGCGTTGCTCTCCGCCACCTTCGCCCGCCCGCCGCGCATCCTCGGCGACGTGCAGCGCCTCCTCGGCACCGACCTCTCCACGCTCCTCGGCAACGGCGGCTCGGTCGCGCTCTACGACATCGACGCCGGCACGTTCCTCCCGCGTCCGAAGGGCGTCGTCTCTCTGCCGGCCAGCGAGCAATCGCGGCAAACGATCGGCGATTTCAAGAGCGCGATCGATCTCGTCGGCGAGACCCGCGACACCGGCTCCGAGGTCCTGGTCTCGTTCGACCGCCAGAGCATGCCCCTATATATAAAGGATACGTTCGAGCCCGCGGCGTGGCCGGCGACGGCCTGGTCGCTGCGCATCGACGCCCAGCGCATGCCGCCGATCCTCGACAAACTCAGCGACAGCCGCGGGTTACGCCTCGTGGCCTCGCGCGTCCATCGCGCCTCGCGCGACCTCAATCGCTGGACGGAAGCGCTGCGCCAGGCCCGATCGATCGAGGCCGCGGATTCGATTTCCGGCGGATTCGAAGAATTGCGCGTGCGCATTGCATCGAAATAGATTTACGGCCTCGTCAGGTTACGGGAGCGGCCTAAATGAACGACCTGATCGATTTCGACGTCATCGACGAAAACGGACCGCAAACCTACCGCGGCACGTACGACGTGCCGGCCGAGGAGCTGGCGCGCGATGAAGTCGCGGTGCCCGGCAGCGTCCGTCTCGAAGCGACGGTGTCGCAAGGAGATGCGGACGGCGAGTACCTTGCCGACGGCACGTCGACGTTCACGGCCGACCTGAACTGTTCGCGCTGCCTCGAGCCGTATCCGTTTGCGAACACGTCCACGTTTCACGTAAGATTTCGCCCTCGTCCCGAGGTCACCGAAGAAAACGAAGAGATCGAGATCACCGATGAGGACGAGCTCGATGTCGAGTTTTACTCGGAACGAACGATCCCTCTGCGCGACCTCGCGCTGGAGCAGATTCAGCTCTCGATCCCGATGAAGCCGTTGTGCGACGAGAGCTGTCTCGGTTTGTGTCCGCAGTGCGGCGCGAACCGCTCCCGCGAGTCGTGCTCGTGTGAGGCGTCGATCGTGGACGAGCGTTGGGATGCGCTGAAAGGCATCCGCGACGAGTTATCGAAGAAGAAAAACGTTTAAGGAGCTTCCCGATGCCGAATCCGAAACGACGCCATTCCAAGGCGAGAACCCGCACGCGCCGCGCGCACGACTTCCTCGAGCAGAAGTCGATCTCCACCTGCCCGCAGTGCCACGAGGCCAAGCTGCCGCACCGGGTCTGCCCGAAGTGCGGCTACTACAAGGGCCGCGAAGTCATCGCCGCGAAGGACGTTCTCTAGCCGTTGGCGGTGACGATGCGCATCGCTCTTGATGCGATGGGCGGCGACAACGCGCCGGACGAAATCGTCAAAGGCGCGCTGCTCGCCGTCGAAGAATACCCGGCGGTCGAGATCCTGCTCGTCGGCCGGGAAGAAGTTCTCCGCGAAAAAATCGGCAAGGCGCCGCGCATCGAGATCGTCGACGCGCGCGAAGTCGTGGACATGACGGACAACGCGCTCGCGCCGCTGCGGCGCAAGCGCAACTCGTCCGTGCGCGTGGCCGCGAACCTCGTCGCCGAGGGGCGCGCCCACGTGATGGTGTCGGCGGGACACACCGGCGCGGCCATGACGTCGGCGTACAAGGTCATGGGCACGATCGAAGGCGTGAGCCGGCCCGCCCTCGCCACCATCCTGCCGAGCGCCACCGAGAATGGGCATGTCCTCATCCTCGACGTCGGAGCGAACGTCGACTCGAAGGTCTCGAACCTCCGCGAGTTCGCGGTCATGGGGCATTTCTACGCGCAGATGATTCTCGGCGTCGAGTCGCCGCGCGTCGGATTGCTTTCGATCGGCGAGGAAGAGGGCAAGGGCAACGAGCTGACGAAGGAAACGTTCCGCGTCCTGAAAGAGACGGGACTGAATTTCATGGGCAACGCCGAAGGCCGCGACGTCTTCAACGGCAACGCCGACGTGATCGTCTGCGACGGCTTCATCGGCAATGTCGTGCTGAAGGCCTCGGAGTCGCTCGGAGAGCTGGTCGGCAAGTGGCTGCGCGCCGAGGTCACGCGGACGCCGGGACGCAAAGTCGGCGCGCTGATTCTCAAGGGCGCGTTCGACGACATCAAGAAGCGGATGGACTATGACGAGTACGGCGGCGCGCCGCTTCTCGGCGTGAACGGCGGCTGCATCATCTGCCACGGCCGCTCGAACGCGAAAGCGATCAAGAACGCCATCCGCGTCGCCCGCGACTTTGCGGCGAATCAGATCGACGCGAAGATCCGCGAGAAGATCGGGGATCTGCATCGCCGGGAGCACGAAAGCGCGGCGCTGGCCGCGGATTAGTGGAGCGGCGGGCTTGAGCCCGCCGTCCCGTTCCGGCGGGCTGAAGCCCGCCGCTCCACACTCCGAATCGTTTCCTTCGGCGGCGGCGGCTCCCACAACCTGAACACGCGCAGCAGCGGATGGCCGGTGATGCACTCGCGGAAGTAGCGCTCGTGCTCCCACTCGGTGTCCGCCATCATCAGCAGGCACTCGACCATCTCTTCGTGCCCGCAGTTCGCCGCGTATTTCGCAGCGTCTTCATACTCCACGATGTTGCTGCGCTCGAGCTTCCCTGCGCCGTACATCGGGATGAAGCGTCCGCCGACGTGGCAGATCGCCGCGATCGTTTTTCCGATGACGAAGAAGATCGCCTCGCGGATGCGGCTCGGCTTCGCGCCGAGCTGCGCGAGCAGTCCGCCGACGAGCTCGCGGTGATGCCACTCCTCCTGCTCGATCGTCTGGATCCGCTCGCGCTCCGCGGCGTCGCGGACGCTGCGCCAGTGCCCGCGATACGCGTAGCCGGCGGCGAGCTCGCCCGAATACGCGCCGCGCAGCTGGCGGATCAGAAGCGCGAGATCGTCATTCATGCGGGAGTGGCCAGGATGTGCACCGGTGCATGATGCACCGCGCCGGTGAACCGCGCGTCGAGCAACTCGCTGCGATATCCGTGAACCGCGAGCGCGTCGCGGAACTGTTCGGGCGCATGCGGCGGATGCAGCTCGCACAGCACGACCGGGCGTCGCGGCGCGGTGAGCGTGCCGCTCATCCCGGCGATCGCCTCGAGCTCCGCGCCTTCGATGTCGAGCTTGAGGACGTCGACGCCTTCCAGCTTCTCGTCGCGCACGAAATCGTCGAGCGTCGTGACCGGCACGGTGATGGTGTGGCTGCCGTCCCGCGTCAGTGAATGACGCGCGTGAAACCGGTCGAGGTGCAGTTGCGCCTCGCCGGAACGCCTGCCGAGCGCCTTCTGCACCGGGATGACGTTGCGCAGCCCGTGAACGCGGCGCAATAGCTTGGCAAAGTTTCCCGGCTCCGGCTCGAACGCGAAGATGCGTCCCGCCGCGCCGGCGCGTTTCGACGCCAGCATCGTGTACCCGCCGAGGTTCGCGCCGCCGTCGACGACGATCATCCCTTCGTCGATCGCGCGCCACCACGCGCCCGCCGACTTCGACTCGTGGATGGCGATCGCCAGGCGCGGCGAAAACCGCACGACCCACGGGTAGACCGCCCACTTCACCTTCGAGACCGCGTCGAGCAGTTCCACTCTCATCGCCTTCGATTATGATCCAGCGCGATGGAGCACAACACCGCCTTCGTCTTTCCCGGCCAGGGCAGCCAGTACGCCGGCATGGGAAAAGACGTCGCCGAAAAATACCCCGCCGCGCGCCGCGTGTTCGACGACATCGACGCCGCGCTCGGCTACTCGATCTCGCAACTTTGCTTCGAAGGCCCCGAGGATGAGCTGAAGCTGACGCAGAACACGCAGCCGGCGATCCTTGCCGTGTCGTCGGCGATTCACGCGGTGCTCGAAGAGCACAACGCCGCGCGGCGCGATCTCGTCGCCGGCCACTCCCTCGGCGAGTACAGCGCGATCGTGAGCGTCGGCGGATTGAAGCCGGCCGAGGCCGCGAAGATCGTGCATCTGCGCGGCAAGTTCATGCAGGAAGCGGTGCCGGTCGGCACCGGCGGCATGGCCGCGGTTCTCGGCACGCTCGAACAGGCACGCGCGATCTGCGACGAGGCCGCGCAGGGCGACGTGTTGTCCGTCGCGAACATCAACTCGCCCGAGCAGGTCGTCATCGCCGGCACGAAGAGCGGCATCGACCGCGCGGTCGAGATCGCGAAGAAACATGGCGTGCGCCGCGTGCTGCCGCTGCCGGTCTCGGCGCCGTTCCATTGCGAGCTGATGAGGCCCGCTGAAGAGCGATTGAAGCCGGTGCTCGACGACGCGAACTTTCACGATCTCTGGGTGGCGCTCGTGTCGAACGTCGACGCCTCGCCGATCGGGACGGCGACGGCGGTGCGCAACGCGCTGCTGCGCCAGGTCGCCTCGCCGGTGCGCTGGGTCGAGTCGGTGCAGAGGATGATTTCGATGGGCGTGAAGCGATTCGTGGAAGTCGGCCCGAAGAACGCGCTCACCGGCATGATCAAACGGATCGACGCGAACGTGGAGCTGATCAACGTCTCGGACGTGCCGTCGATCGAGGCGTTCCTGGCACGGCCATGAACCGCGCGTGGTGGATCTACGTCCTCGGCGTGATCGCCACGTTGCTCTCGTTCCCGTACCCGCCCAACTTTCTCGCGCTGCTTGTCGCCGAGCTCCTCGTGGTCCTGCTAATCTGGGCCGGCCTTTGGTTCGGCGCGAAGCACGGCCTCGGCTCATCGATTCCCTCTCTTCGCCGAGCCGCGCTCTCGCTCGTCATCGGCGCCCTTTCCGGCGCGGTCGTCCTCGCCCTGCTGCCGCTCGGCGGCTTGCAGTCGCGCATCATCAAAGAAGCCACGATCCCCGTCTGGAAGTGGCTGATCATCGCCTTCGACTCGGCGACGCTCGAAGAGATCATCTTCCGTCTCTTCCTCGTCTCGTTCGTGGTCTGGCTGCTCAATGTGGCGACCGCTGCCCTCAGCGGTCGCGGTGCCGCTGAGGGCAGCGGCACCCACATCCGCATCGCCATCATCATCGCCGCCTTACTCTTCGGCGCAGCTCACCTGAATCGCTGGCTCTCCGCGGGACCCATCGCGATCACCGCGGTGATGCTCGTGAACGGCCTGATCGCGGTCGTCCTCGGACTGCTGTACGTGAGGTGGGGCATCGAAGCCGCAATCCTCGGCCACTTCGCGGGCGACATCGTGGTGCACATCCTCGGGCCGCGCTTTTTCGCTTGAAAGGAATCGGAATGAAGATCGATCTCACCGGAAAAACCGCGCTCGTGACCGGCGCCTCGCGCGGGATCGGCGAAGCCATTGCCCGCCGCCTCGGCGAAACGGGAGCGCACGTCCTGTGCGCCGCCCGCTCGGCCGATCGCGTGAATCAGATCGCCGGCGAGATCGGCAACGCGACCGGCGTCGAGCTCGACATCTCCGCTGCCGATGTGCGGGAGCGCGTCGCGGCGCTGGTGAAAGAGCGGCCGATCGACATCCTCGTCAACAACGCCGGCATCACCGACGACGATCTCTTCATCCGCATGAAGCCGGAGGCGTGGGCGAACGTGATCCGCACGAACCTCGACTCCGCGTTCGCGATCACGCAGGAGATCGTGAAGAAGATGATCCGCACGCGGTGGGGCCGCGTCATCAACATCACGTCCGTCGTCGGAATGATGGGCAACCCCGGACAGGTGAACTACGCGTCATCGAAGGCCGGCATCATCGGCTTCACGAAAGCGCTGGCGCTGGAGATCGGCTCGCGCAACGTGACGGTCAACGCGATCGCGCCCGGCTACATCCAGACCGCGATGACCGAGGCGCTGAATGACGAGCAACGCGCGAAGATGACCGAGCACATCGCGCTCAAACGCCTCGGCGTTCCGGACGACATCGCGTACGCGGCGGTGTTCCTCGCCAGCGAACAGGCGAGCTACATCACGGGCACGGTGGTGAACGTGAGTGGCGGCCTGTATACGTAACGGTCACACCTAGAACTCGCGGTCCCGCAGATGGAACGGTGAGTGCCCGCGCCGGAACGCCGGTGCCCACATCACCGCGAGCTTCTCACTCGACGTCACGCGATACGTGCCGGCCGCGTACTCACGCGCGGGACCGACGGCGCCGTGCTCGCTGACGATGACGTATTCGCCGGGAACCGCGATCGTGAACGAGCCGTCGTTGCGAAGCCACTGTCCCGATGCGCGTAAACGTCCCATGTCGAGAAAGTTCTCGGTGAGAAACGCGCGTGCGCGCGGCGGCCACATCGGCCCGTCCGCCTGCGCGACATGCGTGCGCGTGCGGATCACGTCCGCGGCCACGGTGTCGCGGAGGATCCCGCGATCCATCTGCGCGCGCGTCAGGTTCTCGAAGACGTAATAGAACGGCCGCCGGCGAAAGATCGTCTCGCCCTTGATGTCCATCAGCAGCTCGCCCGGCCGCGTGAGTCGCAGCGCCTGATTCAGCATCGTGACGTGCCACTCGGTTCGGTCTCTGAAGCCGTCCGCGTACTTGAAGAGCGCGAGAACGCAGACTCCGGCGATCACCACGCGCTGCAGGTGCGTGGCTTTCTCGGCGATCAGGATCGCGAGCAGCGGCATGAGCGGGAGGAAATCGCGCGGCGAGATCGGCACGCCGAGGGGCAGGAGCGTGATGGCGTAGACCGCGATCAGGACCGCGAATGCGTGAGGCCGATAGCGCCTCGCGAGCCAGAGCACGGCGACGAGCAGAATCGGGAAGAGCACGCGCAGAACCCAGAGACCCTTGCGCGTCATCGCAAAGTGCGAGTTGAAGGTGACGTTGCAGTAGAGCAGGTCATCCAACGCGCCGGCGCTGGCGAAGTAGATCGCGAGCGCGGCCGGGATGACGAGGAAGCCGGCCAGGATTTCGAGCCATCTCTGTTTCGGGATGGCGATGACGAATGCGACGAGCAGCACGGCGGTCTTGATCGACGCCGCGAACGCGCCGCCGAGGAGCAGACCGATGACGAATGGCCGCCACCGCCGCACCACGCCGAGGATTGCCAGCATCCAGAGCGCCGTCCAGAGGTTGTCGTTGCGAAACTCGAGTGACTTCAGAAAGAACGGCGGGAAGAGCGAGAGCAGCACCACCGCCCACACGCTCCCGGAAATCTTGTACGTGGCCCAGAGGACGACCGCGAACAGCGCGAGCATCGGCAGGCGCATCCAGAGGAGGATGTCCGCACGCTCGCCGAACAGCGCGACCAGCGGCGCGGTGAGGAGATGAAAGAGCGGCAGGTGGTTGTCGAAGACGTCGCGGTACTGCACGAGCCCGTCCGTCCAGGCCCACGCCACGTGCAGATGCTGCTGCTCGTCGGAGTCGAAGCGATAGCGAAAAAACGCGAGCGCCCGCAGCACGAGCGAGGCTGCCGCCACGGACCAGAGACCGATGCGTTCGGATTTCGACAAGTGGAGTTGGCGCGCCCTGAGGGATTCGAACCCCCGACCCTCAGATCCGAAGTCTGATGCTCTATCCAGCTGAGCTAAGGGCGCGTCGGTTCACATGCTACTCGACACCCCCGCCCCGGGTGAATAAAATGCGCCCCCGCCCCGTTACGACGGGTCCTGCCAGGTAAGCCGATGTAGCTCAGTTGGTAGAGCAGCTGATTCGTAATCAGCAGGTCACCGGTTCGAGTCCGGTCATCGGCTCCATCTACCGCCCACTCCTCGAATAGCTGATGCTCATCATCATCCGATCCGAGAGCATCGCCGTCGAGCGCAGCGAGAGGAACGACGACGGCAGCAGCGCGTCGTTCGAGCCGGAACGCATCTGGCGGAACGACGCCGTCACGTTCGCCCAATCGACCGGCTGCGCGGTCGCTTTCGCATCCACGGCATTCGATTCCGAGAAGTGGATCTGAGGCAGGACCGCTGCCGCGGCAAAGACCCAGAGGCGATCTTTGATCGCCTCGCCGCCGAAGGAGGCCCCGTGGCCGCCGCCGGTGCTCAGCGAGAGCGAGCCGGAGAACTGGCTCGGTCCCTTCGTGATCGCGTCGATCGCGCCGCTGGAGGCGCGGCCGAATTCGTTGTCGCTCTGCGCGAATGCGCCGAGCGCAACCAGCAGGAGCACGAGGGAGACGAGGAGCGCGCGCGTTCGCATCCTCGCGATTTTACGAGAGAATCGCGCGTCGCGCATGATTCGCACCATCACTGCTACCGAATATGTAACACCGCTTCGCGAGGGCGGATCGCTGCCGGCGATCGTCGAAGGCGATGACGACGGCACGTACGTCCTCAAGTTCCGCGGCGCGGGGCAGGGAGTGAAGGCGCTGATCGCCGAGCTGGTCTCAGGCGAGTTGGCCCGGCTCCTCGGCCTGCGCGTGCCGGAGATCGTCTTCGCCATGGTTGATGAGCGGATGGCGAAGACGGAGCCCGATCCCGAGATTCAGGATCTCCTGCGGAAGAGCGTGGGACTGAATCTCGCGCTCGACTACCTGCCGGGATCGATCACGTTCGATCCGCTCGTCGAGCGCGCGGCCGCCATCGCGTCTCAGCCGCGGCTCGCCTCCTCCATCGTGTGGCTCGACGCGCTGGTCACGAATGTCGATCGCACGGCAAAGAACACGAACCTCCTGGTCTGGCATCGCGATCTCTGGCTGATCGACCACGGCGCGACGCTGATCGCGCATCACTCGTGGGACGGCGATTGGTCGCGCGCAAAAGGCGCGTTCCCGCAGATCCGCGATCATGTGCTGTTGCGCTGGGCGACGATGTTGCGCGAAGTCGATGAAGAGTTGAGCGCGCTGCTCACGCGCGATGCGATCGAGCGCGTGGTTGCAATGATTCCGGACGCATGGTCGGAAGAGAACTTTCCCTACGTCGACTATCTCGTGCACCGTCTGGAAGCGCCGCGCGCGTGGCTGGAGGAGGCGATTCGTGCACGCGTTTGACTACGCCGTCGTGCGCGTCGTCCCCCGCGTGGAGCGCGGTGAGTTCGTGAACGCGGGCGTGATTCTGTTCAGCCGCACGGCGCGCTTTCTCGACTCACGTATCGCGCTCGACGCGGCGCGTCTGAGCACACTCGCCCCGTCGATCGACTGCGACGTCGTGCAGAGCTACCTCGACGCCATCCCGCGCATCTGCGCCGGCGGCCCCGATGCCGGACCGATCGGCCTCCTGTCGCAGAGCGAACGCTTCCACTGGCTCGTCGCGCCGCGCAGCACGATCATTCAGACCTCGCCGGTGCATTCGGGGGTGAACGCCGATCTGCCGGCGGCGCTGGTGCATTTGTTCGAGAAGCTCGTGCGGTGACGCTCACCGCGGCACCCCCGCCGCAAGTTCGCGCGTCAGCTCCGCCGCCGAAACTTCGCGACAACGGAACGCGTTCTCTCCCGCCCACAGCGGGGAGAAGTCGCCGCTGCCGCGGGCTTCGGCGGCGGAGCGGAGGGGCTGGACGGCGGCGGCGGCGAGGGGGAAGTCGGGGATGTCGTCGCGCAGTGGTCCGAGCTCGCGGATGATGCGGTTCACGATGCCGCGCGCGGGCCGGCCGGTGATCACGTTCGTGAGTGTGGTGTGTTGGGCGGCGTCGCTTCGCAGTGCCGCGCGATGGACGGCGCTCGTCGTGGCTTCGGGGCAGAGGAGGTAGGCGGTTCCGATCTGGACTCCGGACGCGCCGAGGTCGAACGCGGCGGTTACGCCGCGCGCGTCGGCGATGCCGCCGGCGGCGATGACGGGAACGCGCACGGCGTCCATGATCTGCGGCAGGAGCGCGAACGTGCCGAGCTGCGTCGTCACGTCTTCGTCGAGAAACATCCCGCGATGTCCGCCGGCCTCGGCACCTTGGGCGATGATCGCATCGACACCGCGCTCCTCGAGCCAGCGCGCCTCGGCGACCGTCGTCGCCGACGAGAGAATCTTCGCGCCGGTTTTTCGGACGCGGTCGAGCAGTGCGTCATCCGGAAGCCCGAAGTGAAAACTGACCACCGCCGGCCGAAGTTCTTCGAGCACCGCAGCGTGATCTGCGTTGAACGGTGCGCGCGCCGGTCCGGCCGCGGCGGCGTCGCGCGGGACGCCCAATTCGTCGTAGTACGGCGCGAGCGCGTCGCGCCATGCTTCGTCGCGTTGGGCGTCGAACGGAGGATCGGTGTGGCAAAAGAAATTCACATTGAACGGCCGGTCCGTGCGTCTGCGAATTTCTTCCACTTCGGCGCGGAACGCGTCCGCGCTGAGCATCGCCGCGGGCAGCGATCCCAATCCTCCGGCCGCCGACACCGCCGCCGCGAGCGCGCTTCCCTGCACGCCCGCCATTGGCGCCTGGATGATCGGAAGCTCGATGCCGAAGAGCCGGTTTGACAACAGTGCCGCGTCCACGTAACCTCTCGCGCTCACAATGACCGTCAGATTCTATTCGCCTGCCCGGAGTCCCTTCGCGTACGAAGGTCGCCCCCGTGCACATCCATAGGTCGCTCCAACTGCCAGTTGCAAATACGAGCGACCCTTCACCGGGTCGCTTTTTTTTGGCCAGAACATGCTTTTGACGATTACGACGACACACACACCGGCAACGGACCTCGGGTATCTGTTGCACAAGAATCCGGCGCGGCTGCACCGGATCGAGCTGGGCTTCGGGGAGGCGTACGTGACGTACGCCGTGGCGACGGAGGAGCTGTGCACGGCGGCGCTCGTCGTCGACGTCGACACGGTCGGTCTCGTGCGCAAACGCGAGGGCCTCGCGCAGTACGTGAACGATCGCCCGTACGCGGCGAGCTCGTTTTTGAGCGTCGCGTTGCGCACGGCGTTCGCCACGGCGCTCGCGGGCCGCTGCAAGGACCGGCCGGAGCTGGCGACCGTTCCGCTGCCGCTCGAGCTGCGCATTTTCGGCGTGCCGTGCCGCGGCGGGGAGACGATCCTGCGGCAGCTCTTCGAGCCGCTCGGCTACGCGGTCGAGGCCGAGCACCTTCCGCTCGATCCGCGGTTTCCGGAGTGGGGCGGGAGCCGCTACTTCAACGTCACGCTGCGGGCGAGCGTCACGGTGCATGACGCGCTGTCGCACATCTACGTCTGCATCCCGGTGCTCGACGCGGACAAGCACTACTGGGTCGGCGACGACGAGGTCGACAAGCTGCTGCGCCACGGCGAGGGATGGCTCGCGGCGCATCCGCATCGCAACGCCATCGCGCGGCGCTATCTGAAGCACAAAAAGCATCTCGTGCGCGAGGCCGTGGAGCGCCTCACCGCCGAGGATCCCGTCGAGGAAGAAGAGAAGCAGGAAGAGAAGGCGCAGGAAGAGGCGGTGATCGAGAAGAAGATCAGTCTCAACGAGCAGCGGATGACGCGCGTCGTGGAGCTGCTGAAAGCGCGCGGCGCGACGACCGTCGTCGACCTTGGATGCGGCGAAGGCCGGCTGCTGCGCGATCTGCTGAAGGAGCAGGCGTTCACGCGCGTTGGCGGAATGGACGTGTCGGCGCGCGCGCTGGAGGTTGCGCGCGACAAGCTGCACATCGATCGGCTGCCGCCGCGGCTCGCGGAGAAGCTGACGCTGTTCCAGGGTTCACTCCTGTATCGCGACAAGCGCCTGCGCGAGTACGAAGCGGCCACCGCGGTCGAAGTCATCGAGCATCTCGATCCGCCGCGGCTGGCGGCGTTCGAGCGCGTGATGTTCGGCGAGACGAAGCCGCGGCTGATGATCGTCACGACGCCGAACGTCGAGTTCAACGTGCGCTTCGAGTCGCTGCCGGCCGGGCGTCTGCGCCATCGCGATCATCGCTTCGAATGGACGCGCGCGGAGTTCCGCGCGTGGGCGGAGCGCGTCGCCGGCGAATACGGCTACGCGTTCGAATGGCTGCCGATCGGCGTCGAGGACGCCGAGGTCGGACCGCCGACGCAGATGGGAGTGTTTGCGAAATGACGACGCACCTCAAGATTCCCGAGCTCTCGCTCGTCGTGCTCATCGGAGCGTCCGGCTCCGGCAAGTCGTCGTTCGCGCGGAAGCATTTCAAGACCACGGAGATCCTCTCGTCCGATTTCTGCCGCGGCCTCGTTGCCGACGACGAGAACGATCAGGCCGCGTCGAACGATGCGTTCGACGTGTTGCACTACATCGCCCGGAAGCGCCTCGCGCGCGGGCAGCTTACGGTCATCGACGCCACGAACGTCGAGCCGGAGAACCGCAAGCACCTGCTGGCGATCGCGCGCGAATATCACGCGTTGCCAGTGGCCATCGTGCTGAACCTGCCGGCGCGCGTCTGCGCCGACCGCAATGCGTCGCGTCCCGACCGCCAGTTCGGATCGCACGTGATCCGCAATCAGCAAGGCGCGCTGCGCCGCGGGCTGCGCTTCCTCGGCCGCGAAGGGTTCCGCTACGTCTACGAACTGAGCTCGGTCGAAGAGATCGACGCGGCGGCGGTCGAGCGCGTGCCGCTGTACAACGATCGCAAGCACGAGCACGGACCGTTCGACATCATCGGCGACATCCACGGCTGTTTCGACGAGCTCACGGCGCTGCTGCAGAAGCTCGGCTACGAGGACGGCCGTCATCCGCACGGTCGCAAGGCCGTGTTCCTCGGCGATCTCGTCGATCGCGGACCGAAGACCCCCGAGGTGCTCGAACTGGTGATGGAGATGGTCGCGCGCGGCGATGCGCTCGCGGTGCCGGGCAATCACGACATGAAGCTGATGCGCGCGATGAACGGCAAGAACGTCAAGCTGACGCACGGCCTCGCGGAGTCGCTGGAGCAGCTCGGGCAGCGGACGCCCGAGTTCCGCGCCGGCGTCGTCGCGTTCATCGACTCGCTCGTCAGCCACTACGTGCTCGATGACGGCAAGCTCGTCGTCGCGCACGCCGGCATGAAGCAGGAGCTGCAGGGCCGCGGTTCGGGTGCCGTGCGGCAGTTCGCGCTGTTCGGCGAAACGACCGGCGAGACGGACGACTACGGACTGCCGGTGCGCTACAACTGGGCCGCCGACTATCGCGGCCGCGCGCTCGTCGTGTACGGACACACGCCCGCGGTCGAGGCGGAGTTCGTCAACAACACGATCTGCGTCGACACCGGCTGCGTCTTCGGCGGTAAGCTGACCGCCTTGCGCTATCCGGAGAAGGAGCTCGTCTCCGTCGCCGCGGCGCGGATGTACTACGAGCCGGCGAAGCCGCTGCAGCCGGCGCAGCCGTCGCTGTCGGTGCAGCAGGAGATCGACCAGGTGCTCGATCTCGAAGACGTCGCGGGCAAGCACATCATCGAGACGTCGCTGAAGCCGAGCGTCACGATCCGCGAGCCGAACGCGATGGCGGCGCTCGAGGTGATGAGCCGCTTCGCCGCGGATCCGAAGTGGCTGGTCTATCTGCCGCCGACGATGTCGCCGTGCGAGACGACGTCGCGCGAAGGGCTGCTCGAGCATCCGGACGAGGCCTTCGCGTACTACCGCGCCGAGGGCGTGGCGAAAGTCGTGTGCGAAGAAAAGCACATGGGCTCGCGCGCGGTGGTGATCGTGTGCCGTGATGAGGACGTTGCGCGCCGGCTCTTCGGCGTGAGCGGCGAAGGCATCGGCATCGTCTACACGCGCACGGGACGGCGGTTCTTCGGCGACTCGATGCCGAAGCTCGAGAGCGAACTGCTCGCGCATCTGCGCGACACGCTCACGAACAACGACGCGTGGTCCGGATTCTCGACCGACTGGTTCGTCTTCGACTGCGAGCTGATGCCGTGGTCGGTGAAGGCGGAGGAGCTCGTGCGCGGCCAGTACGCGTCGGTCGGCGCGGTCGCGAGCGCGGTGATGAACCGCGCCGTCGCCGTGCTGCGCGGCACTCCGATCGCCGACGCCTTCGCCGCGCGCGCGGAGATGGTGACAAAGTACGTCGATGCGTACCGCCGCTACTGCTGGCCGGTGACGTCGCTGCACAACGTGCGGCTCGCCCCGTTCCACGTCCTCGCCACCGAGGGCGCGGTGCACGCCGACAAGGATCACGTGTGGCACATGGAGTCGATCGCGGCGATGACGCGCGGATCGGAGATCGTGATGACGACGCCGTATCGCGTCGTCGATTTGAGCGATGACGCGTCGGTCGCCGAGGCAACGGAGTGGTGGACGTCGATGACGGCGAAGGGCGGCGAAGGCATGGTCGTCAAGCCGTTCGACTTCGTCGCCCGCGGCCCGCACGGCCTCGTGCAGCCGGCGGTGAAGTGCCGCGGGTCGGAGTATCTGCGCATCATTTACGGCCCCGAATACTCCGCGCCGCAGAACCTCGCCCGTTTGCGCGCTCGCCGCGTCGGCGCGAAGCGATCGCTCGCGCTGCGCGAATTCGCCCTCGGCATCGAGGCGCTGCAGCGCTTCGTGGCGCGGCAGCCGCTGCGCCGCGTGCACGAGTGCGTCTTCGGCGTGCTGGCGCTCGAGAGCGAGCCGGTCGATCCGAGGTTGTGAGAACCGAGTTGCTTGACAAGTAACATTTGTTGCTTAATAAGTAACTTACTGGAGTCTTCTCGCGATAATCGCAATTCGGTGCATCCGACTTGCGTCTCGCGAAACTGCTCGCGCAACACCAGTTCGAAGTGCCGACGTACCGTCCGGGTAGATGGATGCCATCGAGCGGCTCATCGCCGCAGTCCAGGCCAGCGGTCTGAAACGGCTTCGCGTCGCCACGGACGCGGGAATGCCGGCGACGAAGCTGAGCAAGATTCTGAACCGGAAGCAGATTCCGACGGTGCTGGAGTTCATCGCCATCGCGCGGGCCATCGGAGCCGATCCGGCGCTGCTGCTCACCGACGGCGACATCGTCGTCGAAGTCGATCAGGTGCGAACCGCGCATGCCGCCGTCCTGCGCGCGCAGGAGATCCTGAGCAGCTGGCTGCCGCCGGCGGCGATGGCGCCGGTGGTGTCGCTGGTGAAGCCGGCGCGCGATCGGTCGGCGTCACCCGTTCGCGCCGCGGCCGATCCGAATGCGGAGCTCATCGCGGAGCTGGAGACGGAGCGCGTGCTGATCCCCCGGACGGCGTGGAATCGCGGCGCGCGGATCATCGCCAAGGTCGTCGGCGATTCGATGGACGGCGGCAACGATCCGCTGCGCAACGGCGAGCTCGCGTATCTCAAGCCGACGCGCAGCCCGCGCACCGCGAACGGACGTGTCGTACTGCTTCGCCGCGACGACGCGCTCTTTCTCAAGCGATTCGCGATCAGCGGCCACACCATTCGCTTGACGAGCACGAACGAGCGCTATGAAACGATCGAGCTCGACGCCCGCGCGGAGAATGTGCAGCTCTTCGGCTATCTCGTCGATCACTCGCCGGTCGGCGGTTAGGACAACAGCAGTTCCAGGTCCTCCACCTCGATCTTTCGCAGCACGCTGTTGTCCTCCGACAGGATCGACTCCGCGAGCTCGCGTTTTCTCGCTTGCAGCTCGACGATTTTCTCTTCGACGGTGTCGCGGGCGATGAGGCGGTAGGCGACGACGGGTTTCTGCCGGCCGATGCGGTGCGCGCGGTCGATGGCCTGCGCTTCGACGGCCGGGTTCCACCACGGGTCGAGCAGGAAGACGTAGTCGGCGTTCGTGAGATTCAGCCCGAGGCCGCCGGCCTTGAGGCTGATGAGGAAGAGCGATGGACCGTGATCGTGCTGGAAGGCGTTGACGAGCGATTGGCGGTCTTTCGTTTTGCCGTCGAGATAGAGATAGCCGACCTCTTCGCGATCGAGCTCGCGGCGCACGAGCGCGAGCAGCGACGTGAATTGCGAGAAGACGAGCGCGCGGTGGCCGGAGTCGACGACTTCGCGCAGCTCGTCCATCAGCAGATCCATCTTCGCGCTCTCCGCGTCGGTGCGCGGATCGATGAGCGCGGGATGGCAGGCGGCCTGGCGCAATCGCAGCAGCGCTTCGAGGATCTGCATGCGCGCTTTCTCGATGCCGCCTTTCTGAACCTTCGTCAGCAGCGACTGCCGGTAATGCTCGCGCAGCTCGTCGTACTGCTTCTTCTGCTTTCCATCGAGCTCGCAGTAGATCGTCTGCTCGATGCGCTCCGGCAGTTCGGGCGCGACCTGTTCCTTCGTGCGGCGCAGGATCAGCGGACGCAATGCGCGGGCGAGCGCTTCGCGGCGCTCGGGCGGCGTGGTCTTCGCGGCGAACGTGCGGCCGAACGCGCGCGACGAGCCGAGGAGGCCGGGATTGAGAAACTCGAACAGGCTCCAAAGCTCGCCGAGGTGATTCTCGATCGGCGTGCCGCTGAGCGCGAGCCGGTGCTTTGCGTTCAGGAGGCGGCTCGCCTTTGCCACCTGGCTCGTCGTGTTCTTGATCGCCTGCGCTTCGTCGAGGATGACGTACTCGAATTCCGTCTCCGCGAGGCGCGCGACGTCGAGGCGCATCGTCGCGTACGTCGTGAGCACGAGGTCGTAGCCGGCGAATTCGTTCCTCGCGCGCTCGGTCCCGTGATGCTGGAGCACGCGCAGTTGCGGCGCGAATCGCCGCGCCTCCGCGGCCCAGTTGAAGAGCAGCGAGCGCGGGGCGACGACGAGCGACGGGCGCGTGTTTCCGCCCGCGCGCAACTCTTCGAGCAGCGCCAGCGTCTGCACGGTTTTGCCGAGGCCCATGTCATCGGCGAGACAACCGCCGGTGTCGATGGAGCGAAGAAAGTGCAACCACCCGAGGCCGGCGCGTTGATAGGGACGCAGCGTGGCCTTCAGCGTCTTCGGCTCGTTGCGCGGGACCGGTGCCGCAGCGGCGAGTCGCTGGCGCAAATCGGCGAACGCGCCGTCGCTCTTTTTCAGCCGCGATTGCAGCAGCGCGTCGATGAGCAGCGCCTGCGTGGGACGAAAGCGGATGCGATCGTTTTCGCGCTTGCCGAGGTCGACGAGCGGCGCGAGCGTGTCCGTCCACGAAGAGGGGACGATGCCGTACGAGCCGTCGGACAACCGCAGCAGCGTGCGCTTCGCCTCCGAGGCCGCGAGCAGCTCCGGAAGACCGAGGCGGGCGTCGCCGAAGCTCGCGTGCGCGTCGAGATCGAACCAGTCGATGCCGCTCGTGATCTCGACGTCGAAGTCGTCGGTGACGCGCAGCGGCGCGGAGTCGATCTCGATCGTCCAGCCCTCGGCGCCCAACGTTCGCGCGAGCTCTTCGAGTTGCGGCAGGCGCACGCGCCAGCCGTCCCACACGGCAATGGCCTGCGACGCGCCGAGGCGGTTGCCATAGCTCTTCTCTCTCGCGCGGTCGCGGCGGATCAGCTTGCGCCCGATCGTCGTCTGCATCTCGGTCGAGCGGCTCGAGACGCGCCACTCGTCATATTGAAACAAGAGATCGCCGTGCAGCTCGCTCCATCCGTCATACGACAGCGAGATGATCGGCTTCGGCTTGATCTCCGCCGTCGACCACCCGAGCTCCTCGGGCAGCTGCACGTTCGGCAGCGGCGCGCGCAGCAGCGCCTGGCGGAATCGATCGGCGTCCGCGTACGGCACCTCGATCGGACCGCCGGCCCGCAGCGCGTTGAGCCAGTCGACGTAGCCGCCGGTCTCGACGCGGCTCGCGCGCAGGCCGCTCATGAGGATGTCGCCCATGATCGCGTCGATTTTTTCGAACGGCAGTGTCTGGCCGTCACGCTCGACCGTCGCGACGATGCGGTACTTCTTCTGCGCCGGCACGTTGACGATTCCGGCCTGTAGTTTCCACGGCGGGCCGTCGTCCCAGATCACCTGCTGGAGCTCCTCGCTCTTGCGGTACACCACGTACAGCTTGCCGGCGCGCGCGAGCCGCTCGATCCACCACGACGTCGACGCCGCGGGGATCATGGCCACGGACTCGGTCGTGTTCGAGAAGGTGCGCTCGCCGAGGAGCGCGACGCTCTCGCGATCGAATTGCGGCAGCAGCGGCAGCTCGTCGGTGCGCAACGCGACGCGCTTCCATTTCCCCCACTCGCCGCTTTTCTTGCGCGAGCGGCCGAGGATCTCCAGGGTCACACCCTGCACGCGTCCGGAGGAGCTGAGGACGTACGCGATCTCGTCGGGGATGTTCTTCGACGACGGCTCGTGGAACTGCGCCGCGGGCAACGCGTCGAGGAAGCGCTGCCACTGCGGACGCTCGTCGCGCGACGGAACGGCGCGCGGGTATTGGCGAGCCGGAACCATCTCTTCGACGATCGGCTCGTCGATCACGGAATAGAGCTCGCGCTCGGGCAGCAATCCTTTCGCGCTCGCGGCGCGGATGGCGGCCCAGATGTGCTTGCACTCTTCGAGGCGGTCCTCGAACGCCGGACACTCGCACTGCACGGTGAGCTGGTCGTCGTCGAGGATGAGGCGGACGGAATAGAGATACGTGCCCTGGACGTCGGCTTCGATGACGCCGTCGCCGACGTCCTCGACGCGGCGCACGCGGCCCTGCGCGAAATAGGCGTCGCCGCGCGAGACGCTGCCGCGCGGCATGTAGGGGCGCATCGTGGCTTCCGCCAGCACGGCAGCGGAAACGGCGTTCGCGCGGATGCGATTCCTGGCTTTACGATGCAGCCGTGCATCGCCCTCGCACGCTGCCGCTCCTGGCCCTCTTCCTGGGCACGGGCCTGCTCGTCTACGCGTACGCCGCGCTCACCGTGCACCGGCGGCCGGAGACGCAGTTGCGGGCGAACGTCGGCACGCATCGCGTGTCGCTGGAAATGAGGCACTGGCTCGACGACGGCTACTTCGCGTCGTACGGATTGCTCGTGCCGACCACCGACCCGCACGTCGTGTATCGCTGGTCGAGCGGCGTGTACAAAGTCAGCGGATTTCTCGCCGAGAAGCTCTGGATCGGAATCACCGGCCGGTACAGCTGGCAATTGCTGGCGATGCACAACGCGGCGATCGCGCTGCTGATCTCCGCGCTGCTCGCGCTGCTCGCGTGCCGTCTGGCGACGCGCATCGGCGTCGAGCCGCTGCATGCGATCGCGCTGGCGATCGCGACGCAAATGGTGCAGTTCACGTTTCCGGAAAGCCTGTCGCTCTATTGGGAAATGATCTCGCAGGCCTTCTGGCTCCTGCCGGCGATCGCGTTCCTGTTGCTTGAAGAGACGCCGTTCCGCAAGCCGCGTTTGCAGGCGCTGGTGGTCTTCGCGATGACGTACGTCGACTTCATGCTGACGCTCGCGTTTCTTTTTGCGTACATCGCGACGGTGCTGCTCTTACGCGCCGAACGCCCGCCTCTCCGATGGCTGCTCGCCGCCTGGCTCGCGGCGATGGCGCTGTTCGCGGCGCAGTTGTTGCTCGCGAAATACGATCCCGCCGTGCGCCTCGTCGGCTCGCGTTTCCTCTACCGCACGGGCCTCGACGGCGACGCCATGTTCTACGGCACCCACCTCGACATCGCCCTCGGCCGCGACGTCGTCCGCGCCGGCCGCCTCGGCAATTCAAAGTACCTCTTCCACTGGCCCACGCTCTTCTTCGGCGGCGTGCTCGCGGTGCTGGTTACTTTGTTCGCATACGCGCGCGCCCGCGCCCCACGCATCACGCTCGTTTCGCTCTCCTCGCTGTTAGGCGCGTATGTTCTCTTCGCCGCCGTCTTCAGCCAGCTCGTCGCCCTGCACCCGTATCTCTTCGACATCGTCCTCGCCGCGCCGCTCATCCTCGCCCTCTTCGCCATCCTCCCCGCGCTCGCGGAGACGTACACGCACAACCGCGGCGCGGTCGTGCTGGTGACGGTGTTGTGCGCGTCGTGGCTGTCGTTTTATCAGTTGCGCGTGTACGCGTTGTGCTACCCGCTGTGATTTGGACTGCGGTGGCAAGGCCACCGCTTTTGTACACCGTGTAGAAAAGCGGCAGCTACGCTGCCGCAGTCCAAAATGCTATTTGATCAGTTCCTCCACCGCGGCCACCGCCTGCGCCGTTGGCGGGGCGTCGGCGTTTTGGAGGATGTCGAGCAGCGTGCGGAGCCGATCGCTGCGCTCGTCGTCGGTCGATTGTTTCAGCGCCTCGTACACTTTCATCGACAGGGCGAACTGTTGCTCGAGGTCGGCGGGCGTGGCTTTCACGCGCGGGTCCATCTGCACGACGAGCGGTTGCGATTGCGAGTTGCCGTCGGCGGTGAGGCGGGCGGTGTAGGTGCCGGGGAGGACCCATGGCGACGAATAGTCCGGTGCAGTGTCGCGGGGAATCGCGGCGATGGGGAACGATGGCGTTTTGGGGGGGAAGGGCGGGTAGTGCAGGTCCCATACGAAGCGGTGCATGCCGG
>DATFHJ010000416.1:0-9771 GCA_035248585.1 Thermoanaerobaculia bacterium | reverse complement strand
GCCACGATCAATCCGGCGACCGAGGAGACGATCGCCGACGTGGCCTCGGCGGGCGTCGAGGATGTCGACGCCGCGGTGAAGGCGGCGCGCGCGCAGATGGAGCCGGGCTCGGAGTGGCAGAAGATGAAGCCGCGCGACCGCGCCAAGGTCCTCTGGCGCATTGCCGACATGCTCTCCGCGCGCGCCGAGGAGATCGGACGCATCGAGACGCTCGACAACGGCAAGCCGATCTTCGAGTCGCAGTACGTCGACACGCCCGCTGCCGCCGAGTGCCTCTACTACTTTGCCGGCTGGTCGGGCAAAGTCACGGGCGAAACGCTCCCCGTCGCGGACAACGCGTTCACCTACACGCTGCGCGAGCCGGTCGGCGTCGTCGGCGCGATCACGCCTTGGAACTTCCCGCTCATGCTCGCGGTCTGGAAAATCGCGCCCGCGCTCGCGACCGGAAACACGGTCGTCATCAAGCCCGCGTCGAACACTTCGCTGTCGCTGCTGAAGTTCGCGGAGTACGCGAAAGAGTGCGGACTTCCCGCCGGCGTGCTGAACGTCATCCCGGGACGCGGCAGCGTCGTCGGCAACGCCATGGTCGATCATCCCGGCGTCGACGCCATCGCCTTCACCGGCTCGACCGAGGTCGGCAAGCAGCTGATGGCGCGCGCGGCGAAGACGCTGAAGAAAGTGTCGCTGGAGCTCGGCGGCAAGTCGCCGAACATTGTCTTCGCCGACGCCGATCTCGATGCCGCTGCGAAGGGCGCGCTGAACGCGATCTTCTACGGCAAGGGCGAAGTCTGCGCCGCCGGCTCGCGCCTGCTCGTCGAAGAAGCCGCGCACGACGAGCTGATGGCCAAGGTCTGCGAGCGCGCCGCGAAAATGACGGCCGGCGATCCTCTCCACCCGAAGACGCGCCTCGGCGCGATCGTCTCGAAGGACCAGATGGAGACCGTGCTCTCGTACATCGAGGCCGGTAAGAGCGAAGGAGCGAAGCTCGTCTGCGGCGGCGAGCGCGCCGATATCGGCACGGGCAAAGGCTACTTCGTCAAGCCGACGATCTTCGACGATGTCGATCCGGACATGCGCATCTCGCGCGAGGAAATCTTCGGACCGGTGCTCGCCACGATCCGGTTCAATGACGCCGAGGATGCGATCGCGAAAGGCAATGCCACGGTGTACGGACTCGCCGCCGCGATCTGGACGCGCGACGTCTCGAAAGCGCACCGCATCGCCCGCGCCATCAAGGCCGGCACGGTCTGGGTGAACACGTACAACCTCTACGACCCCGCGCTGCCGTTCGGCGGGTTCAAAGAGTCGGGCTTCGGCCGCGATCAGGGGAAAGACGCGTTGGAGAAATACACGCAGACGAAGAGCGTCTGGGTGAATCTCTAGAACGTCACAGCTCGTCGTCGCACGGGCGGCTGCGTCCGCTCGATCGTCTGCACGAACACACGCACCGGCTTCGTCGGATGATCGATCGCGTGCGCGATCACGAGCAGCGCGCCCGCGGCGGCGAAGCTGTGCGGGTTCGGCGCGATCGCCGTCGCCGCTTCGAGCGGCGTGCCGTCGCGCTGCAGCAGCGCGGCGAAGAGCTGCTGGTCGTGGATCCAGTACAGCAGAAACCCGTCGCCGAACGGCTCGACGTCCGGCACCGTGAGCGCGCTTTCGACGCGAAACGTGAACGGCGACTCGAGCACGTTCCCGGACGAATCGACGCGCAGCCAGCGCAGCTCACGCACGGCATTCGATGGTGAATCCGCGGCGACGAGAAACGTGTCCCCATTCCACGCCACCGACGGCGCGCGGCTGAAGCCGGCCGGAAAGGCGAGCGGCGTGACCGTGCCGGTTTGCGAGAGCAGCACACCGCGCAGTGCCAGTCCTTCGACCCAAACCAGAAGCGAGCCGTTCGATCCCGAGGCAATCACGGGATTGACGTGATTGCCGCTCGTCGTGACGCCGAATGCCGCCGGCGGCTCGCCGCTCGCCGGCACGCGTCGCGCGCGGATCTGGAACTGAGGGAAACGCGTGATGAGGCCGTAGGAGTACGCGACGACGTAACTGCTTCCATCCCAGGTGACGGTGGTGTGACCCTGCAACACCGGCTCGTCGAGCACCAGCGGCGCGCCATCGAGGAACGTGCCGTCGTGGCGGATGCGGCGGCCGAGGAGCTTGTAGCCGCTTTCCCAGATCACGAGCCAGCCGGCGCCGTTCGAGGCGATGCGCGGACGGCTCGCGTAATCAACGTCGCCGCCGATCTCGAACGCATCGCCGAGAGGATCGCCACGCGGATCGACGCGCCGTCCGGCGATGATCGTGCGGTCTTCGGAGGGATGCGTTTCTCTCCAGACCACGAGCGTCGTGTCGCCGGCCGCGGCGGCTTCGGGAGCCGTCTGCTGTTGCGGCGCCAGCACGAGCGGCGGCGCGGTGTCTTCGTCGAGAATCGAAACGAAGAGATCCTGTGCGGTCAGGTCATACGGCGGCAACGTGTGGACGAGCGCAATCGTGTGAGTCCCGTTGCTCGTGGCGGCAAAGACAGCCGTCGCTCCGGAGGAAAGGGCCGGAACCGGTACATTCGACTCGCTGCTGTCGCCCGGCCGCCGCCAGTGCGTATTGTGGGAGTTGCCGTAGATCAGCAGGTATCCGGCGTCATCGGCGGCGACGGCCTGCAGCGTCTGAAACCCGGCGTCGAAAAACAGGTGCTCCTGCACGCCGGCGGGCGTCACGCGCACGCTGTGGAGCTGATACCCGCTCTCCGTCCACGCCAGCAGAAACTCGTCGCCGCGCGGCTCCGCGCGGAACGTGACGACGTAATCCACCGCAGATGCAACGTCGAACCGCGAGCGGACGCGCACGTCGTCGTCGAGCTGCAGCGCGACGAACGTCTTCGGCGAGGATTCGTTCAGATAGACGAAGTAGAACGAATCCCGCGTCGCCACGAGGTCGAACACGAACGAGCCGCGGGCGAGCTCGCGCGCCGGTCCGATGCGGCCCGCGCGATCGACGATCGTGGCCTGAAACGCCGCGCCGTCGTGCCACGCGACGAGGAACACGCCTCCATGAAATGCCACCTCCAGCCGCTGCGTCGGAAACTGGCTGACCCGAGTCGCGATGGGGAAGACGTCGGACAGCGATCCGTCGTTGAAGACGAATCGGCCGAGGATGCGATCGTTGTTGCTCCAGACCACGAGATAGCGATCGCCACCCCATTCGACCGTCGCGAATTCCTCGCGCGCGCTTGTGGCCGCGATGACGAGCGGCACGCGATCCAGCACCGCTCCGTTCGGCGCGAGCCGCGCCGCGAGGACGTCGTTCTCGTAATACGGTCCGTCGGTCCACACGGCGAGGAACTCCGAGCCGTTGCCGGCGAGGCGCGGGAAGCTTTGCGGCGATGCCGCGATGTCGAGCGTGCGCGGCGTCAGCTCGTGCTCCGGGCTCGTGCGCAACGCGGCGAAGGTGAGAACCGCGAGGAGAAGCGCGAGGGCGTATCGGATCATGATCAGAACCTTGCCGCGCGCCGTTTCGGAGCCGGCTCCGGCGTCCATTGCAGCGACTGCACGAAGACGCGGGAAGCGTGCTGCGTGACGAACTGCGCGCCGGCGGCGGCAAAGGACGAGAAGTAGCCGCCGAGCGTTTCTCCGACGATCGCGGGACCGTCGGCGACGAAGCCGTCGCGATTGATCACCGCCGCGATCAGCTTTCCGCTCTCGCTCCAATACAGGAGAAAGCCGTTGCCGAGCGGCTCGACGTCGAGCGTCACGTAGCCCGCGAACGCCGTCGAGCGCGGGACGATCGGCGAGATCGACTCGCGCGCATTGCCGTGCGCATCGACGAGGAGGATGCGCAGCTCGCCGCTCCACGTTCCCGCGGCGACGAGAAATGTCTCGCCGTTCCAGGCCGCGGCGGGCTTGCGGCCGTAGCCGTTCGGAAAGCCGAGAGGCGTGACCGTGTCGCCTCGAGAAAGAAGCGCGCCGCGCAGGCGATCGTATTCACTCCAGACGATGAGCGAGCCTTCGGGGCCGGAGGCGATGGCCACGTGCCAGTTCCACGCTCGCTCGCTGATCGCGAACGGCAGTCCGATCGCTCCGCTCGACTCGACGCGCACCGCGAAGATCTGCGCGCGCAATCCGGCCGCGGAGCTCGAGCCGCGATCGAACACGACGACGTAGCCGCGGCCGTCCCACGTCACGCCGATCGCTTCGTTCATCGCTTCGCCGGCGATGCGCAGCGGCGTCGCGTCGACGAGCGTGCCGTCATGGCGAATGCGCACGCCTTCGACGAATGTTGCGCGTTGCCACGCGACGAGCCAGTCCGTGCCGTTCGAGGCGACGTGCGGCTGCGAGGTCTCGTCGAGGTACACGCCGATGTCGATCGGCGCCGCATCGAGCACGGTCCGGTTCGCATCGATGCGCGTCGCGATCAGCGACTGATTCTCTTTCCAGATCACCAGCCTCAGTTCGCCGGCTGCGGCGATGCCGGGAGCCTGCTGATCAGCGTCGCGTGGAGACAGCTCGCGCTCCGGGCTGCTTTGGATCGACGCGAGAGCGGGAAAGGCGAGGAGGAAAACGAGGGCAAGGGAAAACCGGGGCACCATTGCCCTCTGATACGCAAATCAGGTGCGATGTGTCGCCTCCCCTCCGCTCGCTCCCTCTTTCCCGCCGCTCATGCCCTCGCAACCGTCCTGTGGCACGTCTTGCCTGTTCCGTCGTGTAGAATCCGCGCCGATTCACAGGAAACCTCTCTGAGCCTTTGTGCCTCTGAGCCATTGAGCCTCGACTAGGAGAAACGATGAAACGGAACTTGCTGGTTGCCCTCACGTGCGCACTCGCGCTCGCATTCCTCGGATGCCCCCCGACCACCACGGAGAGCACGGGCACCAGTGCCGCCGCAACCACCGGCGAGATCCTCGTCGGCGAATACGGCTCGATGACCGGAGGTCAGGCCACGTTCGGCACGTCGACGCACACCGCGATCATGCTCGCGGTCGACGAGATCAACGCCGCTGGCGGCGTGAACGGCCGCAAGATCGTCATCAAGTCCGAAGACGATCAATCCAAGGCCGAAGAAGCGGCCACCGTCGTGACGAAGCTGATCTCGCAGGACAACGTCGTCGCCGTTCTCGGCGAAGTCGCCTCCTCGAACTCGCTCGCCGCCGCGCCGATCTGCCAGAGCAACAAGCGTCCGATGATCACGCCCTCCTCGACCAACCCCGACGTCACGAAGAAGGGCGACTACATCTTCCGGATGTGCTTCCTCGACGACTACCAGGGCGCGTCGATGGCGCGCTATCTCCACAACTCGCTCGGCATCAAGAAAGTCGCGGTGCTGATCGACAACAAGTCCGACTACTCCACCGGCCTCGCGAAATTCTTCAGCGACGCCTTCGTGAGCTTCGGCGGCCAGGTCGTCGCCACGCAGAGCTACGCGCAGGGTGACAGCGACTTCCGCTCGCAGCTGACCGCGCTCAAGGCCGCGAAGCCTGAGCTGATCTACATCCCCGGCTACTACAACGAAATCGGCCAGATCGCCATCCAGGCCCGCGACCTCGGCATGAACATGCCGCTCGCCGGCGGCGACGGCTGGGAATCGCCGAAGCTCATCGAGATCGGCGGCAAGGCCCTCGAAGGCTGCTTCTACTCGAACCATTACTTCCCCGGCGATCCCGATCCTTCGGTTCGCGACTTCGTCGAGAAGTACAAGCAGCGCTACGGCGCGACTCCCGACGCCCTCGCCGCGCTCGCCTACGACGCGGCGCGCGTGCTTGCCGATTCGATCAAGCGGGCAGGGACCACCGACGGCCCGGCGCTGCGCGATGCCATCGCCGCGACCAAGGGATTCAAGGGCGTCACCGGCACGATCAACCTCGGTCCGAACCGCGATCCGGAAGGAAAGACGCTCGTGATCGTCGAAGTGAAAGGCGGCGCGCTGGTCCTGAAGGCGAAAGTCGAGCCGGAAGGCGCGGCGGGCGGAGCCACGGGAACGACCGGTACGACCGGCACGCACTGACGTAGAATCGCGGCCGCTTGCAAGAGCTCTTACAGAATCTGCTGAACGGGATTGCCGCGGGGTCGATCTATGCCCTGATCGCCCTCGGCTACACGATGGTGTACGGCATCCTGAAGCTGATCAACTTCGCCCACGGCGACGTGTTCATGATCGGCTCGTTCGTCGGCTTCTATGCCGGACGCTCGCTCGCGAAGTCGGACGGGTCGTTCGGCACGGCGGTGCTCATCCTGCTGATGTCGATGATCGTCTGCGGACTGCTCGGCTATCTCAACGAGCGCATCGCTTACCGCCCGCTGCGCAATGCGCCGCGCATCGCCTCGCTCATCACCGCCATCGGCGTGTCGTTCCTCCTCGAGTACGGCGGCCAGTTCGTGTTCGGTCCTGATCCGAAATTCTTTCCGACGCTCATCGACAAGCATGTGCTCAATTTCGGCGAGGTCGTGACGACGAACTACCAGATGATCGTCCTGGCCGTGGCGATCGCGTTCATGGCACTGCTGCAGTACATCGTCTACGGCACCAAGTTCGGCCGCGCCATGCGCGCCGTCTCGTTCAACTTCGAGACCGCGTCGCTGATGGGCATCCCGACGGACCGCATCATCTCCACTACGTTCATCATCGGCTCGATGCTCGCCGCCGTGGCCGGCATCCTCTTCGGCCTCTCGTACCCGAAGATCGAGCCGCTCATGGGCGTGATGCCGGGCCTCAAAGCCTTCGTCGCGGCGGTCCTCGGCGGCATCGGCAATGTCCCCGGCGCAGTGGTCGGCGGCCTCCTCATCGGCGTCATCGAAGCCTTCGTCGGCGGCTCGCGCTTCTCCAACTATCGCGACGCCATCGCCTTCGTGATCCTGATCATCATTCTGCTGTTCCGGCCGAGCGGCCTGTTCGGCAAATACCAGCCGGAGAAGGTGTAGCGTGATGCCGCGAACCTGGTGGTTGCGCGACCTCATCTTCCTCGCCCTCTACATCGTCATTCTCATCGCCGCGTGGTGGGCGCTCGAGTACGCGACCGCCTACTGGCCGGCGATGCGCTACTACAACCGCATCCTCGTGATGATGGGCATCAACATCACGCTCGCGGTTTCGCTGAACATCATCAACGGCCACGCGGGACAGTTCTCACTCGGCCACGCCGGCTTCATGGCAGTCGGCGCGTACAGCGCGGCGTTCCTCACCGTCTACTACTTCGGTCCGTACGTCGACAAAATGCCGGAAGGCTCGACGCGCATCATCTGGCAGAACGTGCTGCTGATCGTGGCCGTGCTCGCGGGCGCGCTGATGTCCGCGATCGCGGGGTACATCGTCGGCCTGCCGTCGCTGCGGCTGCGCGGCGACTATCTCGCCATCGTCACGCTCGGCTTCGGCGAGATCATCCGCGTGATGATCCTCAACATCGACAAGATCGGCGCCGCGCGCGGCCTCACCGGCATCCCGCCCTGGAACAATTTCTTCTGGGTGTTCTTCTTCGCCGGATTGACGATCCTGATCTCGCACCGGCTCGTGCAGTCGTCCGTCGGCCGCGCGTTCCTGGCCATTCGCGAGGATCAGATTGCCGCCGAGGCGATGGGCGTGGATACGACGCGCTACAAAGTGAAGGCGTTCATCATCGGCTCGTGCCTCGCCGGCGTCGCGGGCGGGCTGTTCGCGCACTACACGCCCGCGTATCTCAACCCGACGATGTTCACGTTCATCAAGTCGTTCGAGGTCGTGGCCATGGTGGTATTGGGCGGACTCGGATCGATCTCCGGCTCGATCGTCGCCGCGATCATCCTCACGTTCCTGCCCGAAGGGCTGCGCATGGTGAAGGACTACATGCCGGGTGGCCGCGATCCGCGCATGGTCATCTACTCGATCATGCTCATCGTGCTGATGCTCACGCGCCCGCAGGGCTTGTTCGGCCGCAAGGAGCTGTGGCAGTTCCTGCCGCGGCGCAAAGACAAGGTTCCACAGGAAGCGCGCGATGAGGACGGCGGCAAACTCGATCGCGACGCAGGACCGCCCGTCACGTAAATGAGCAACGGAGCACTCTTAGAGGCGCAGCACGTCACGATCCGTTTCGGCGGATTGACGGCCGTCTCCGACTTCAATCTCGCGATCCAGTCGAACGAGCTGGTGGGGCTGATCGGCCCGAACGGCGCCGGCAAGACCACGATCTTCAACATGCTCACCGGCGTCTACAAGCCGACCGAGGGAGAGATCATTGTCGGCGGCGTGCCGACGACGGAGATGAAGCCGTACCAGATCACGAGCCTCGGCGTCGCGCGCACGTTTCAGAACATCCGCCTCTTCAAAGAGCTGAGCGTTCTCGACAACGTGAAAATCGGCGGGCATATCCACTACAAGTACTCCGGCACCTCGGCGGTGCTGCACACGAATCGCTTCCGCGAGGCGGAAGACGAGGCGGAGGCGCAGGCCTATGAGCTGCTGAAACTGCTCGGCCTCGACCGGCGCGCGAACGACTACGCGAAGAATCTTCCGTACGGCGATCAGCGCCGGCTCGAGATCGCGCGCGCGCTCGCGGCGCGGCCGAAGCTCCTGCTGCTCGATGAGCCGGCCGCGGGACTCAATACCGGCGAGACGCAGCAGTTGACGCGGAAGATCCGTGAGATCCGCGAGCGCTTCAAGCTCGCGATTCTCCTCATCGAGCACAACATGGAACTGGTCATGGACAGCGGTCTTTGCGGCCGCATCGCGGTGGTCAACTTCGGCAAGACCATCCTCATCGGAACCCCCGATGAGATTCGCGTCGACAAGCGCGTGATCGAGGCCTACCTCGGCGAGCCGGCGGAGGCGGCGGGACTATGACCGTGCTCCTCTCGGTGCGCGATCTGGAAGTCGCCTACGGCACGATCCCGGCGCTGCACGGGATCAGTCTCGAAGTGCACCAGGGAGCGATCGTCACGCTCATCGGCGCGAACGGCGCGGGGAAGACGACCACGCTGCGCACGATCTCCGGCCTGCTCAAGCCCCGCCGCGGCGAAGTGACGTTCCGCGGCCAGAACATCAACGGCGTGAAGCCGCATGTCATCACCGCGCGCGGCATCTCGCACGTCCCCGAGGGGCGCGGCATCTTCGCGAACCTGACCGTCGCCGACAACCTGGAGCTCGGCGCCTATCTGCGCAAAGACAAGATTCAGCAGGAAGAGTACGACCGCGTCTTCACCCTTTTTCCCGTGCTGAAAGAGCGGATCAAGCAGAATGCGGGCACCCTCTCCGGCGGCGAGCAGCAGATGCTCGCCATCTCCCGCGCGCTGATGGGAAAGCCCACGGTCCTGCTCCTCGACGAGCCATCCCTCGGCCTTGCCCCGCAGATGGTGCAGACCATCTTCCGCGTCATCCGCGAGATCAACGACGGCGGCAAAGGCACGACCATCCTTCTCGTCGAACAAAACGCCCACATGGCCCTCGTCACCGCCAGCTACGGCTACGTGATGGAGACGGGAAAAATCGTCCATCACGCCCCGACCGCGGAGCTGCTGAAGAGCGACGAGGTGAAGAAGGCGTACCTCGGCGGATAGTTACTCGCCGCGCAACGCCAGCGTTGCTTCCACCTCCGTCGCCCGCCGTGCAGGTACGTAACACGCGGCCAGGCCGATTGCGCAAAAGAGCGCGATCGACGCCGCGTATGTCGCGGGGTCCATTGGATGCACGCCGAAAAGCAGCGCGCCGAGGACGCGGCTGCCGGCGGCGGCGAGCAGCGATCCGATGACGATGCCGATGGCAACGAGAGACATGCCGCGGCGGAGGACGATGCGGATCACGTCGCGGCGCTCCGCG
>DATFHJ010000415.1:0-2700 GCA_035248585.1 Thermoanaerobaculia bacterium | reverse complement strand
TGAACACGCCGACAGGCAGAGCCTCCACGAGCTGTGGAAGCCAATCCTCGCTGAAATGGTGCAACTTCTCTCTCCGGGACGGGGCAGTATCCTACACCGGAAGCCGCTCGATGAGACGCTGCAATCGTGCCAACGTCTTCTCTTTTCCGAGCACGACCGCTACGTCGAAGATCGGCGGCGACGCGCCGCGGCCGGTGAGGGCGAGGCGCAAGGGATGGATGTATTTCGCCGCGCCGAGGCCGCGCGATTCGGCGAGCGCGCGCAGCGACTGCTCGGTCGTGGCCACGTCGAACGGCTCCGTTTTCGCCAGCACTTCGTGCAATTCACGCATGCGCGACGCGAGATCGTCACCTTTCAGATGCTTCTTCTCCGCCTCCGGCTCATAGACGATCGCTGCGTCGTCAATGAGGAACGGCTCCATCTGCGCCGCCATCTCCTTCAGCGTCCGCGCGCGCGACTTGTGCAGCTCGATGACCGGCCGCAGCTCCTCGAGCGTCTGGTCGCCGATGAACGGAAGGAGGTGCGGATATAATGCATCAGCAGACATCCGCATCATGTACTGCCCGTTCATCCAGAGCAGCTTCTCGGCATCGAAGACCGCCGGCGCTTTGTGGACGCCGGACAGATCGAACATCTGATCCGCTTCGTCGCGGGCGATGATTTCCTGGTCGGTGCCGGGATTCCAGCCGAGGAGCAGGAGGAAGTTGAAGAGCGCCTGCGGGACGATGCCGAGATCGCGGTACTCCTCGGCCGAGGTCGCGCCGGTGCGCTTGGAGAGCCGCTTGCGGTCGCTGCCGAGGATCAGCGGGAGATGCGCGAACACGGGGACGTCCGCGCCGAACGCGCGGAAGAGCAGGATGTGCTTCGGCGTGTTCGAGAGGTGATCGTCGCCGCGCGCGACGTGCGTGATCTGCATGTCGATGTCGTCGACGACGACGGAGAGGTGATAGGTCGGATTGCGGTCGGAGCGCAGCAGCACGAAGTCGTCGATCAGCTCGCCCTCGAACTGCACGTCGCCGCGGATCAGATCGTGAAACGCGATCGAGCCCGGCTCGACCTGGAAGCGGATGATGTGCTCCTCGTTGCCGCTCGCGATGCGCGTGCGGCAGCGCCCGGAGTAGCGATACGCGACGCCCGCCTTCTCCGCGGCCGTCCGCTCCGCTTCCAACTCCTCGACCGTGCAATAGCAGCGGTAAGCCTTGCCGTTCGCGACGAGCTCCTCGGCGCGCTCGCGATAACGGTCGAGGCGATCGCTTTGATAGATCGGACCCTCGTCCCACTCCACGCCCAGCCACCGCAGCGACGCGACAATCTGCTCGGCGTGATGCTGCTTCGAGCGCTCGACGTCCGTGTCTTCGATGCGCAGCAGCATCGACCCGCCGTGACGCCGCGAGTGCAGCAGATTGAAGATCGCCGTGCGCGCGCCGCCGACGTGCAGAAATCCGGTAGGGGACGGCGCGAAGCGCAGTTTCATCGGGCGCGGAGTCTACAATCGGCGCATGCGCTGCGGAAAGGGGCGTCAAAAGGGATTCTCGCTGGTCGAGGTGCTGGCCGCCCTTTTGATCCTCACGCTGGTGATCACGATGTCGCTGGCCGCGTTCGTGGAGCGGAGCAAGCGCCAGCGGCAGGCAAGCGAGATCATCCTCGCGTATCAGGCGCTGGCGAATGAGGCGGAGTACCGCCGGCGGATCGACTTCGCCGCGCTCGACGCCGCACCGTCCGCGTTCATCAGCGACACCGCCCTTCTCGCGCCGCTCGCGCCGTTTACCACCGCCGTGGCCGTGCAAAGCACGACGCCCGGCGTGAAGAACGTGACGCTCACCATCCGCTGGAGCAAGAGCCAGCGTGACGCGAAGCTGACGCTGGTGCGCGTGGATACGGGAGGGACGAGCCTGTGGTGAATCGGCGCGTCGCGGGCTACACCCTCATGGAAGTCGTCGTGGCCATGGCGGTCTTCGGCATCTTTCTCATGATCCTCGGCGTGCTGACCGTGGAGATGCGCTCGCAGGAGAAGCGGATGCCGGTCAATTTCATGCGCCATCCGCAAATCGCCGTCGTCGTCACGAAGCTGCGGCGCGATGTGCAGGATGCGTTCGGGGCGAATCCGTATCCGCAGTCGTTCAAGGAGTACACGCAGTCGTCGCAGACGCTGATCGTGCAGGCGGTGCAGGAGACGGGCGGGGTGCAGACGATCGTGTGGGATTTTCGGGAGCCGCGCGTGGAACGTCGGCGTGCCGACGGATTGGACGTCGCGCGGATTGCCGGCCGAGTTCTCGAGCTCGTTCAAGCTCGAAGCGGTCGGCATCCCGGGACGGCCGTGGGGCGTGCGCATCAGCGCGAAAGATGGAGAGGGACGCGTTGCGATCGATCAGATCCTCCAGCCGCGCGCGCACGAATAGCGAGCGCGGGTTCGCGCTCGTCGCCGCGATCGTGCTCGCCGTCCTCTACGTCGCGCTCGTCGAGTTGCTGCTGATTGATTCCGCGCGCGAGCTCTCCGAGGCGCGGCGCTTTCGCGCCAAAGTCGTCGCCGCGACGCTCGCGGAAAACGGAGCCGAGCTCGCTGCCGCGCAGATGATCAACCGCGACACGGCGAGCGTGAACGCGTTCGACTGGCAGGGATCGATCACCGGGACGTTTCGCAAAACGCCCGACAATCGTTTCGAGATCAGTGGAAGCGGCGAAACGAGCGGCATCGTGAAG
>DATFHJ010000414.1:0-5817 GCA_035248585.1 Thermoanaerobaculia bacterium | reverse complement strand
GAGCCAGCGCTGCACGCGCAGCGCGGCGGAGACGATGCGCGTGCGCAGCACGAGGCGATGGCGCTCATTCTCCGCGGTCGCGGTCTCCAGTTCCGCGCGCGCCTGCTCCGTCTGCGCGTGTTCCGCCGCGAGCGCGTCATGCGCATTCCGGTGAGCCTCGTCCACGCTTCGACGAGCCTCTTCCAACTGACTCTGCACCCGATCGTGCGCGGCCTGAACTTCTCCGAGCCGCGCCTCGACCGCATCCACGCGCGTCTCCGCCTCCCACGCGCGCTGCAGCGCGAAGTCGTGTCCGTGGTTCGCGTCCGACTCTTTCCGCAGCAGCTCCGCGTTCCGGCGAACGAGACTCTCCACGTCGAGATCCCCTTCGCGGAAGCGATTCAGCGCCTCGGCGAAGATGGCCCGTTCCAGCCGCAGCTGCTGATCGGCGCGCGGCTCTTCCACCTCGCGAACGCGTACCGTGCGCGCGATCGCCGCGAGCTCGGGCGACGAACCGAGATAGGCGGAGGCCTGCGCGAGCGCGCTGAGAATGTCTTCACGCGTTGCGTGCGAGTCGATGATGTAGACGTTCCGCTGCACGCGGCCGCACAGCTGTTGCGCCTGTGCCTCTTCTTCCGCCGTCGTCGCGATGACGACGACGTCGTGCGCGGTCTCAGAGGGCGACCATGCCGGATCGACCACGATCGGATGCCCGTACGGCGGATACGCGCCGATCGCGCGCAACTGCCGCAGGCGCCGCTCGAAGACGTCGGCCGGCAGCGGCGTGACGCGCGCGTCCGCGACGACGATCCAGTACGAGCCCTCCGGATCGCGGCCCGGAACGATCAGCGGCGCGCCCTGCAACTGCTGCAGATGCGTCAGCTCCAGCGACGGGTAATGCGGCTTCGCCGCCGCGCGCAGCTCGTCTTCGAACTGCTCCAGCGACCAGTCGTTCACGTGGTACTTGTTGATGTGCGAGCCGTGATACTTCGGGTTCGGAAACGACGTGATCAGCAGCGGCGCGGCGGCGAACGCGATTCGCAGCGCCCGCGGCGCATCATGCAGATGCTCGATGACTTCGAACATCACCGCCGCGTCCGCCGGCGGGAGCGGCTGCGCGCAGAGATCGTGTCCGTATGTCAGCGTCGCGCCGCCAGGCCACCGCGGGCGCTCGTGCGTTTCCGGCGCCCACAGATCGAAGCCCTGCACCGATGCCGCGACCCACGTCAGCATCTCGCTGCCGTAGCCGGTACCGCATCCGAGGTCGAGCACGCGCATGCGCGGCACGAGGTGCTGCGCGAACGCGTAGCGCATGCAGTGCTCCGCGATCAAACCGGCGTTCGGCATGCCCGGAAACGCGCGCTCCGGCAGCTCGAGGTCGGGTCCGCCGAGAGTTTTCGAGTCGCGCCAATCGCCGGTCATACGTCTCCGTCCAACAGCGTACGCACACGCTCGCCGACCGCGCGCGGCGACAACATCGTCTCGACCGTCAGGCGTCCGCGCGCGCCGCGCGCCGTCGCCTCGTCGCGTTGCTCGAGCACGCGGCGCATCAGCTCCGCCGCGTGATTGACGTCCGGCTCGGCCCACACGCTGCCGCGATGAAACGGCCCTTCCTGAACATTCGTCTCCACTTCCTTGTAGGAGACGAGATAGGAATTCTCGTCGTTCATGAAGTGCATGTTGCCCGAGTATCCGGTCGCGATCACCGGTTTCGCATACGCCATCGCCTCGGCGCACGTGTAGCCGAAGCCCTCGCCGCGATGCAGCGAGACGTAGCAGTCCGTGGCGGAGAAGAGGCCATAGAGCTCGTGGCGGCTGAGATCTTCCGCGCGAATCTCGATGTTGCGCGCGCCGCGCACCTTCTCCATGAGCCGGCGCAGCCGCGCGCGCCCGCCCATGTCGGCGAAGCTCGATGACTTGATGAGCAGGCGCACGCGGTCGTCGTTGCCGAACGCGCGGCGGAACGCCTCGATCGCGCCGTCAGGATTCTTCCGCTCCGTCGCGCTGCTCGCGTCGAAGATGAAAAGAAACGTGAAGACGCCGGGATCGAGGCGATGCGCTTCCTTCGTCGACGGCGGCGGAAACGCGGCCAGATCGACGACGCACGGAACGGAGTGAACCTTTCGTTGCAGAGTCTCCGTCAGCCCGTCCGCGACAAAGTCCGACAGCGCCCACACCTGATCGAATTCCGCGAACGCGTCCTTCCAGTAGTGATTGCCCTCGCGCTGTTCCCACGCGAGATAGACGATGTTGCGATGCCGCTCCACGACCTCGTCCGGCACGGAGCGCAACAACAGATGATGCAGATGCGTGACGCTGACGAAGAGATTCGTTCCCTTCGCGACGTCGTATCTGCGAATGAAATCCTCGGGGCGAAGGTCATCATCCATGCGGCTCGTCGGCAGCGGGATGTCCGAGGTCGGGCAGCCGATCGTGTGCAGCGCCTGCGTGAGCCCGCGCGTCATTTGTCCGAGGCCCGTGTCGCTGCGGTGAAAGCCGAACACGTTCGCGCCGGGCGGGATCGGACGCGGCGGCGGCTGGATTTTCTTCGGCGGCTTTCCGATCGCCGAGAACACGATCACGTCCTTCGACATGCGCTGCGAGCGCGGCGCGGGATCCTCGACCGGCGGATAACGGCGGCGGTAGTCGTCGAGCGCCACGGCGAACGCGCGGTCGCGCCGCAGCACCGGCTCGAGGATCTCCTGCTGTCCGGCGCGCGAGCGCGACGATGGATGCCGCATGGTGTGAATCGGCAGCTCCAGCGTCAGCGGCAGCCCGGCCCACGGTTTGACGTCCATCGTCCAAAGGAACATCTCGACGTCGTGCAGGTCATATTCGGTGGCGTATTTGAAGATGTCGAGCAGCGCGCGGCCGAATTCCAGCTTCGATTCGCCGACCATCGCCAGCGGCCAGGGCTCCATGAAGTGCCAGGTACGCGAGAAGAGCGAAAAGATCCGCGCCAGCGGCCTTCCATTCGCGCGCTCCGCGAACAACTCGATCGCCTCCGCGGGAAGGAAGTGCTCCTTCAGCCGGTGCTCGCGCAGCCACTGCGCGAACGCCGCTCCGTCATCGAACAGCACATCCGGAAACGCTTCGCGCAGATCGGCGCGCGCGTCGTACAGCTCGCGGATCGCACGGACCGGCGAGACGAGGTATCGCTCGCCCGCGCCGATCAGAATCTGATTCGCCTCATACGGCGCGACTTCCTGCAGGCGCGCCAGAAAGGCGCGGCGGTCCTCGCGCAGCGGCGCCTTCAATCCCTCGAAGAGGCGCGGCCACTTCTTCCGGATCGCGGACAGCAGCATCGCGCCGTGATGCGTCGGGACGACGGGGCGATAGCGATCGAAGAGCGCCTCATAAGCATGATCCTGCACGCCGCCGGCGAGCATCCATTCGAGCAGCGGGCGCGGATTCAAGCTGACATCGCCGAACCGGCCGAGGTCCGGACGCAGTTCCTGCAGACGCTTGACGAGAATCGGCACGAGCGACGACGTCGAGGGCACGGGCTGCAGCAACGCGCGGCAATAGAACGCCTCACCCTCGGGCGTCCACGGGCTCATGTCCGCGCGAAGGAACACCTCTTCGTTGCGGAAGATCTCGCGCATGATCCCGTCGATCCTGATCCCGGACGGAAACGCGCCGAAGCCGTACGCCGTGCCGAGCTCTCCGCGATTGTTCTCTTCGACGCGGCTCACGTAGAAGTCGCGGATGCGGGCGAGCGCCGGGAAGTCGAAGAAGCTGTAGCGATTTTGATGATGGGAGAGGTCGAACGGCCGCGCGAACGAGTAGCCGCTGTAGTGAAACGCGACCAGCGGCTTCTGATCGATCGTCCATTGCTCACCGCCGAGGTGGCGGAACGCGCGGTCGTGCAGGTTCCAGTAGCCGACGTTGTACGCCGTGTCGCGGAGGATCGCCACCGAGTCGGCGAAGCACGTGATCCAGTTGAACATGTGCTGTTCGGCCTGGCCGCCCTGGCTGTCGACGAACGTGCCGGGCGCGATGACCAGCCATTTCAGCGTTTCCAGAAACTTCAGCGCGTCCGCGCTGCGGCGCATGCCGAACATGCCGGCGTTGTAGACGCCCGCGCCCATCAGCGCGCCGAGACTCGGCTTCTGCCAGAACTTCTCCGTCACCGGAAACGGCTCGACGACGTGCGGCGTGACGACGAAGTCGAAGTCGTCGAGCTTTGCGATCATCGCGTCGACCGGCGCGAAGACGTAGATGTCGGAGTCGAGGTAGATGATCTTCTGCGCCTTCGAGTGCAGGAGCAGGTAGTCGATCGCGTACGCCTTCCCCGCGCAGCAGAGCTGGGACGCGTCGTACTTGAGCGCGAGGTAGTCGAGCTCTCCCTGAAAAATGTCGCGGCCCGTGATGATGACCGCGCCGTCGATCGCCACCGCGTCGCGCGTTGGTGCGTCGACGACGGCCACGACGAAGGCCACGTTCCCGTGGCTGCGCACGACCGACTCGATGAGCGTCCGCGCAAACGGCACGTGATTCATCGTGCAGACGGTGACAAAGAAGAGCGGGTCTTGCGGAAACTGTGGAGCGGCGGGCTTTAGCCCGCCGTCCGTCATTCGGCGGGCTGAAGCCCGCCGCTCCACAGGATCAAAGTCATATCCGAGGCTCCGCAGAAACTCGACGTCGATCTCGCCCTGCGAGACGTCGACGGCGCTGACCAAAGGCTCGACAACGCGCTGTTCGAGGCGCCGCCAGTACGCGCGCTGCAGCGAGGGACCGAGCACCGGAATGCGGGCGACGGCCCGCCTGAGCAGCTTCATCGCGCTTCGCCTTCGAGCAGCACCCGCACGCGCTGTCCCACCGCCGCCGGCGAGAGCGTGGTTTCGATGGTCACGCGTCCGCGCTCGCCGCGTGTCGCTGCCTCATCAGGATGCTCGTATACGCGCCGCATCAGCTCCGCCGCGTGCGTCACGTCCGGCTCCGCCCACAAGCTGCCGCGCTGAAACGGTCCTTCCTGCACGTTCACCATCACCTCGGTGTAACGCACCGGATAGGAGTTCGCGTCATTCATGAACTGCATGTTCCCCGAGTAGCCTGTCGCGATGACCGGCTTCCCGTACACCATGGCCTCGGCGCACGTGTAGCCGAAGCCCTCGCCGCGATGCAGTGAGACGTAGCAGTCGGACGCGGAGACGAGTCCGTACAGATCGTCGCGGCTCAGATCCTCCACGCGTACTTCGATCTTTGGATCGTGGCCGATGGCATCGCGCAACCGCTGCAGCCGCGCGCGATTGCCCATCCGGTCCGCGCTCGAGGCCTTGATCAGCAGGCGCACGCGATCGTCCGCGCGGAACGCGGATCGAAACGCCTGCACCGCGGCCTCGGGGTTCTTGCGCTCGGTCGAGCTGTTCGCGTCGAAGATGAAGAGGAACGTGAAGAGACCGGGATCGACGCCGTGCTTCTCTTTCGTCGACGCCGGCGGAAAGAGCGACGTATCGACGATGCACGGCACGGAGTGCACGGTGCGCTCGAATGTGCGGCTCAGCGACTCGGCCGCGAAATCCGACAGCGCCCACACCTGATCGTATTCGGCGTAGACGTCCTTCCAGTAATGCGTGCCGTCGACCTGCTCCCACGCGAGATAGACGATGTTGCGATGGCCGTCGATGACTTCATCGGGCGTGCTTCGCAGCAGCGAGTCGTGCAGGTGCGGATAGCTGACGAAGATGTTCGTTCCCTTCGCCGCGTCGTACTTGCGGATGAAGTCTTCCGGCGCGAGGTCGTTGTCCATCCGGATGTTGCCGAGGACGGGCGCGGAGGTCGGGACGTTGATGGTGCCGAGGGCCTCGACGAGGCCGCGCGTCATCTGGCCGAGGC
>DATFHJ010000413.1:0-2622 GCA_035248585.1 Thermoanaerobaculia bacterium | reverse complement strand
TTGGCCCTCCGGCCGCGCGAGGGTTTTGCTGCTGTTCCGATGCGGAAGGCAGCGTTGATCTCGGCGAGTTCGACAGACAGCGCACGGCACGACTCGCACGCGGCGAGATGCTCCTCAACTCGCCGTGACTCGCGCCGCGGCAACCCGCCCCGGATCCAGGCACCCAGCACGTCGACCGTCGGTTCGCAACACTTGATTCGAGGTTTCGCGAGGTGTGCCTGCAGGTAAGCCTGCCGGAGTCGTTCACGTGCTCGGTACGCCAGTGCGGACACCCCATTGGCGGTGAGCCCCAGACTCCGCGCAACCTCAGCCGGCGACCGGCCCTTGATCTCCGTCTGCCAGAGCACCTTTCGCCATCGCTCGGGCAGCTGGGAAAACGCCTTCGCCGCAAGGGTGTGGTCTTCACCTGCCATCACCGTATCGGCGAACGGCACGCTGACGAGAGCTGGATTGACTGCCGTCTCGATATCCTCGACCAGTTCGACGCTCCGGTCGTTCCGCGTCTTGTCGTAAGCCGTGTGACGGAGCACGGTGAGGAGATACGCGCGGAAAGCCGAGTCGGGGCCCTGACCCGCACGAAGCACGCCGAGAACCTTGCTGAATGCCTCGGCAACAAGATCGTCGACCTCCAGGGTCGAATGGGCAAGCTGGCGAGCCAGCGTGTAGGCCGCACTGACATGGCGCTCATATAGCACGCCGTATACCGTGACGTCTCCATTCCGGACAGCTTCGGTCAGCTGGGAATCCTGAAGGTCATGGACTTCGCCGTACGGCGCGTTTGCTGCGTGACAGAATGCGGACATACGCCCACCATCAGGATCCGCGGTCAGCTACGAAGAATTGGCTACGCAATCGGTAAGAGTCGTCCGTTGCGACCTGGATTAGGTGCCGGCCCGGCTGGGGCGTCGGCAGCGAGCAAAGCCGTGTGTAATGGAACTTTCCGCCTGATCACTGAGAGGGTCCGTAGCGGCGTCTGCTCTCGATCGACCCGTCGCGGCGCTCGATCGTGAGCACGCTGGGCCCGTTCGCGCGAGCAAGCCGGGCTGCCGCACGGATGGCGGCCCGCTTATTCCCGTGGTGCGAGAGCACTTCGTCTTTACGTTTGACATCCCAGTCGCCGAAGATCGGGGAAACCCGGTACTCCCGGCGTGACGTGGTTGAATTCTCGGCGCGGAAACCGCTGGAGGACTCGTTGAGATGCGTGTTGCTGGTTTGATTCATCGTGAATTCGCCTTCGTTACCGGCTTGCCGGACGGTTGTCTCGAACGGAGGCGCGGTCGAGACGCACTGAATTCGATCTGAGCTCAACTACCGGCTGCGGACTTGGGTTTCTCGTTGGCCAATCAGGCTGTTTCGTCATCGCTCAGGACGACAGTGCGGGCGATCTCGATTTCATCCAGGAGGGCGGCGGAAAGCGCGACTTTGCCCTCGCCGCCAATGTGCATTTGCACCCCAGGACCCTCCTCGGCCAGATGTCGTTCGACAAGCACTGGGGCCCGCTTCCCGGCCAGATCGACGCCGTCAACGACCACAATGCGGACGTCGGAATTCCCATCGCCGATGTGCCGAAGGTTGAGGCGCCGGGCGATGTAGGTGCCTTTCGACCGCAGGGTCAGGACGAGCCCGCGCTCCCTCAACAGCCGCGTGGCGTGTCGGGCAGTTCCCAAGGACACGCCGTAGTGGACGGCGAGCTCTCCCTCCGCGGGCAGCGGCTGGTCAGGTGCCAGCTCGCCGCTGGCAATCCGCGACGCCAGGTGATCGGCCATCAATTTGTATTTGTAGGAGCATGGGTCGCCGTCCGGATCAAAGGGGCCGACCACGCCGGGGCTGGTCGTGCTCTCCTCACTCATGGCTGGATCACCTCCTCCGGAGACGTGGCCAGCGGGCAAAGACTGGTTGTGAGGACAGTCGCCATCGTTTACTCCATTCAAAATTCCGACGTGATTTCGCGATCGTCCAGCGCGAGAATGACGTGATTTACGGCCCTGACGGCGCCGTGGCAGGAGACAGGCGCTGGAGTAGTTCCGACTCTGCGTGCGGAGCGATCCGCCGCCGATGCGAACGATCTTGTTCGTTGACGCTAGCCAAGTAGGCGCCGATCCCCGGCACCGCAGCATCGGATGGATGCTGCGCCGTTGCGCTCAGTGCTTCGTCATCGTGCCCTCCCCTCGGGATCACGGCGTGCCTCTGGGCTCCTTGCGGTCGACGTGTGGCCCACCATCGAGCCAGCTCTCAGTGGATATCCTCAATGCATATCCATCTAGATACCATAGCAATGGATATCCGTTCCGGATATACGTCTGAATGGGTGAACAGGGTCTACCGTCAGCAACGGTGGCCGCGGACCTGGCAAGCTACGAACCATGCCCACTCCGACCGTGCGCCGCCTTCAGCTCGGTAACGAACTCCGTCGGCTCCGCGAGCGTGCCGGTGTCAGCCTCGAGGACGCGGGCAAGGCGATCGACCGCGCCCAGTCGTCGATGAGCCGGCTCGAGAACGGTGAAACCGGTATACGGCCGCGCGACCTCCGCGATTTGGTGGCCTTCTACGCCGAGCACATCACCGCCGGTGACCCTGTCGACGTGGAGTGGTACCTCGAGCTGACCAAGGGCGCCGAACAGC
>DATFHJ010000412.1:0-20460 GCA_035248585.1 Thermoanaerobaculia bacterium | reverse complement strand
GAGGAACGTCACCGTCACGGTGTCGTCCTTGCCGCGCAGCGTCAAAACGCCGGTCTTTCGCTGCAGGCCGATCAGCTGAAAGATGTCAGCCAGGCTGAAGTCGCGCAGTGTGCCTTCGAGTGCCATCGCTTACACCGCGTATCTCCGCCGGTAGACCGGCAGCGACATCATGAGCCAGATGATGACCGCGACGACGATCGCCGCGATGCGGATGATCAGCTGCGCGACATGCGCGACCGGACCGAGGGCCGGCGCCAGGTGGCCGACGAACACCGCGATCCCGACGAACAGCGCGAAGCAGAAGATGCCGATGACGCCCGCCACGACGCGGCCCTCGAGCATCTGCGCGGAGCCCGGCAGGAACGTGGCCAGGATGCGGTTGCGGCGCACGACGTCGGTGTGATGCTCGGTCACTTCCTCGAGCTTCTGCCGTTTCGTGTCGAGCGAAACGCCGTCCCGCTTCAGGTAGATGTGAATGCATTGCGTGCAATACGTCGCGCTCTCGCGCGCCGACTTGCAGCGATAGCAGAACGTGCGGCCGCACTTGATGCACGCGTTCGCGAATCCCGCGCCGCGCCGCAGCGACCAGAGGATCACCGCGAGCAGCAGCGACAGCAGCGCGCCGATCGTGATCGGATTCGTGGCGCTGCTGAGGAGATCGAACGCCGAGTAGTTGCCGAACAGCGTCCGCGCGCCGGAGCTCGACGCGGCGATGTCCCTTGTCGCCTTCCACGCCTCGGCGATCGACGGCGAGTAGTAGACGACCTTCTGGGTCTTGTTGCGCGTCATCCGCTCGACGTAGGACGCGTCGATGTCGCGGGCCTTTTTCAGCATCTGCGTCTGCAGATCGAACTTGTACGTCTCGCCCGCGGCCACGCTGTGATTGAAGAACGCCACCGGCAGCTGCGCATCGGCGCGCTCGGCGCGCTCGTACTCCGTCATCGCCGCCTGGAACTCGTTGTTCGCGAAGTGCAGATTCCCGAGGTTCACGTGCGCGCCGGCGTAGTCCTTTTTCAGCTCCATAGCCCGCCGATAGTGCAGCGCGGCCTGGTCCTCCGCTCCTTCGAACACCTGCAGGTTCCCGACGAGCAGATGCAGCACGGCGTTGTCCGGCACCGCGACGAGCAGCTCTTCGAGCCGCCGCAGCGCGTCGGGCTCGTAGCTCTGCGTCGAGCTCGAGATCGCGGCCATGACCGCGGGGCTGTCGATGCCGGCAATCCGGTTCGCGGTCCAATAGCTGACGATCGGCAGGAGCGCGATGACGATGACGAGCGCCACGATCGCCACGCGCTCGCCGGAGCTCGCGTAGCCGAAGAAGATCGCGAACCAGTAGAAGACGAGCCAGATCGGGCCGAGCCAGAGGAACAGCGGCAGGAAGAGCAGCGCGAACGCGAGGACGCTGACCGAGCCTCCGTGCAGGCGGTTGCTGAGAACCTCGCGGAAATCGTGCGCCATGGCGCGGCCGTAGCGGAAGAAGAGGGCGAGCGCGAAGACGAGCGTCGTGATCGCGATCGCGAGGATGATCATGAGAAACAGGTCCGAGCGCGCGAGCACGCCGGTGCGGTAATCGCCGAACATGCGCCCGTAGCCCTGCATCGCCAGCCGCAGCGCGGTGGGCCATTCATTTTTCGCGGCGGCGCGGTCCGCTTCGCTGAACGCGACCGCCGACGAGCGGCCATCCAGCTGCGCCGCCGCCGCCGTCGCCCACTTCGCGAGGTCCGCCTTGTCTTTCCCCGCCGCGCTCGCGAGTCCCGACGCCGACGCCGCGTATTGCGGATACGTGCGGATGCCATACGAGCGGCCGGTGTTCAGCAGCTCCGCCGTTTTCTTCGCCGCCGTATCGAAGTCGCCTTCGCGCGCGGCGGCCGTCGCCTGCGGCCAGAGGTCGCGCGGCGCGACTTGTGCGTACACGGCGCGGTCGATCGGGACCGCGTTGAGTGCGAGCACCACGAATACGACACGAGCGATCATCAAATGCTCTTGGTGCGCTGGACGAAGGCGAGTTTCAGCTCGCCGAGATGTGTCGATAGAAAATCATCCTCGTCGGGAGTGAGATTCCCCGCCGTCTTCTCCGAGAGCAGCGTCAGGATCTCGATCATCTGCCGCGCCGCCGCGGTGTCGATCTTCGCCTGCGGCTGATACGGATTGCGCAGCATGCCGAGGGACATGTACGCCTGCGCGATCAGCGGCTCGATGAAATTCGTGAACGGCGTGCTCGGATTCGTGGCCTTGTCCGCGAGCGTACGCCGGTCCTCGCCCTTGCGCCGGTCCTCCTGCCGCTCCTGCCTCGGCTGCGCAGTCTGCGGCGCCGCCGGACGCTCGGGCTCTTTCGGCGCCGGCTCCGGAGCTCTGGTGGCCTGCGGCTCGGCAGGACTGATCTCGGTTTTGAATTCCTCGCGAATGTCTCCGTCGGGAGTGAAGATCCGTTTGTCGGTGACCTTCAACTCCTTCGGAGGTTGTTTATCGTTCGCCTTCCCGGGCAAGGTCCGCCTCCGCCATCTCCCGTATTATCAAGAGTTTGGAATCTTAACACGCAACTTGGAATCGAAGAACGCATCGATCCGGCGCCACGCATCCTCCGTCGCCTCGGCGTTGTAGCCTTCTTTGTTGTTCGGGTTCATGAACGCGTGGCCCGCGCCGGGATAGACCTTGAGGTCGCCGAGCTTGCCGTACTTCACCAGCTCGCTGCCGAACTTCTTCACGTCCGCCGCCGGAATGCCGCGGTCCGCTTCGCCGAAGTTGCCGAGGATCTGCGTGTTGATCTTCGTGATCGTCTTCGGATCGGTGACGAGGCGGCCGTAGTTGATGACGGATGCCGCGAGCCGCGGCTCGTTCGTCGTCAGCGCGAGGGCGTAGCCGCCGCCCATGCACCAGCCGATCACGCCGATGTGCGCCGGATCGACGTCGGGACGCGAGGCGAGATACGCGTACGCCGCTTTCAGATCCGCCAGCGCGCGATCCTCCGGCATCCCGCGCATCAGCTCGTGCGCTTCGCCCGGATCGCTCGTCGACTTCCCGCGATAGAGATCGGGCGCGAGCGCGACGTAGCCCTGCTTCGCGAAGCGGTCCGCCTGTTCGCGAACCCAGTTGTCGAGCCCCCACCATTCATGGATGACGATCACCGCGCCCTTCTTCTCGGATCCGGACGGCGCGGAGAGATACCCGCTGCCGCCGTCGCCGAACGTCACGCTCGCGCCGGCGTTCGCCTGCGGCGTCGCCGCTGGTGTTGCCGCGGCGGCGGAGGTGGTGGCGGTATCCGACGACGACGTGGTGTGCGACGCATGTTCGTCGGTGGCTTCGTGCGAACAGGCTGCGAAAAGCAAAAGCGACGCGGCGAGAGAGAGTGCAGATCGGCGCATGGCGAAAACGATATCATCGTCAGGTCAGTGCGCATCTTCCAGATCCTGGAGTTCAACCAGTTCAACACCGGCTCCGTGCACCAGATGTTTCAGGCCGCCAGCGGTCTTCGCGAGCGCGGCCACGAGGTGACGATCCTCAGCAAGCCCGATCCGGTCCTGGAGGCGAAAGCCGAAGAGAAGAACGTGCGCTTTCACGGCCTGCCGTTCCGTCATCAATTCGACTTCGTCACGATCCGCCGCTTGCGCAGATTGATTCGCAGCGAGAAGCCCGACGTCATCCACGTGCACAAAGGCGTGTCGCACGCGCTGGCGCTGGCGGCGACGTGGCGCGATCCCGTCGGCGCGTTCGTCGTCAATCGCGGCGTGTCCTTTCCGCTCGATCTCTGGAACCGCGGCAAGTACCGCACGCGCCGCGTCGATCGCATCGTGACGGTGTGTCAGCAGATCAAGGACGTGATCGTCGAAAGCGGCAAGCTGCCGGATGAAAAAGTGCAGGTCGTCTACGCCGGCACCGACGTCGCGCACTTCGACCCGGCGAAGTGGGACCCGCGCGCGTTCCGGCGCGAGAAGAACATCCCCGACGATCGCTTCGTGATCGCGCAGGTCGGCGTGCGCGACTGGAAGGGATGGAAGGAGTTGATCGACTCCGTCTCCGACGTGGTGCCGCGCCATCCGAACGTGCACCTGTTGCTCATCGGCTGCCGCGGCGAAGCGGAGGCGAACGAAGTGCGCGGTTACGCGAACGTCGACTGGGTGACGCCGGTCGAATACCGCACCGACATGCCGAACGTCTTCGCGTCGTGCGATCTAGTCGTCGACGCGTCGTGGGCCGGGACCGGAATCACCGGCACGATCCGGGAGGCGATGGCGATGGAGAAGCCGGTGATTGCCACGGACGCCGGCGGCAATCGCGAGCTCGTTTCCACGCGCGACGTCGGCTGGCTGATTCCGATGAAGGATCGCGCGGCGTTGACGAATGCTTTGCTCGAAGTGATCGAAGATCCCACCCGAGTCGGACGCGCGGCGCGCGCGCACGTAGTGCAGGGCTTTTCGAAGGAGCTGCGGATCACCCGTTTGGAGGAGCTGTACTCGTCGATCCTTCGGGCGAAGTCATGAGATCGATCTCCGGGCCGCTCTTCGGCGTAACGATCATCTGGTTGTAATACCAGCGCCCGCGCATCTTCGTGGCCTCCACGTGCAGCGTCGCGCTGGCTTTCGGCCCATGAATCGGAATGTCGAGCTTCGCCGTGCCTTCGTTGTTCTGGACCTGGATGTTTCCGGAGGAGAAGAACGAGGCCTCGACCGGAGCATCGAGCGCCGCGATCACGCGCGGATCCGTCGTCGCGCGCCGCATCGCTTCCTTGTACGGCTCCGACGAGCGCATCGCGCCGAACACGACCGTCACGATGAAGACGATGAATGCGATCAGCCCGACGAACGCGACGCCGCAGCCGATGCCGACCCAGACCCACGGGCTTGTTTTCTTCGGCTCCATGGCGAATATAAGACCACGTTTTCGTGTAGCGCGCGCCTCCGGCGCGCCTTTGGGCGGGGGCGCGCCGGAGGCGCGCGCTACACGATCAACTGAGCGCGTTCGCGTGCTCGGCCACGCTCGCCGCGAGCCCTTCGAGGTCATAGCCCCCTTCGAGCAGCGAGAGCACTCGCCCGTCGCACCAGCGGTCCGCGCATTCCACGATGCGGCGCGTGATCTCGCCGTACGCTTCTTCGCTGACGTTCATTCCGCCTAACGGGTCGCGGCGGTGCGCGTCGAAGCCGGCGGAGAGGAGGATGGCGTTGGGCTTGTAGTCGTCGATGATGCGCACGATCTCGTCTTCGGTTTTGCGGAGATACGTCGCGTCGCCTTCGCCGCCGCCGAGGGGGATGTTCGTCGTGAACCCGCGTCCCTTGCCGGTGCCGATCTCGCGCGCGGCGCCGGTGCCGGGATAGAACGGGTAGCGATGGATCGAGGCGTAGTAAACGTCGTCGCGCGCTTCGAAGAGGTGCTGTGTGCCGTTGCCGTGATGGACGTCGAAGTCGAAGATGAAGACGCGCTCGATGCCGGGCTGTTCGCGCAGCCACTCCGCGACGCAGGCGATCGTGTTGAAGAAGCAGAAGCCCATGGCCTCGGCGCGCTCGGCGTGATGTCCCGGCGGACGCGCGATCAAAAACGCTTTGTCCGATTCGCGCTGCTTCCAGATGTCATCGGCGGCGACGAGCGCCGAGGCGACGGACGCGCGCGCGGCGTCGAACGTCGCCGAGGAGAGCGGATTGTCGAGCGAATGGAAGTAGCGGGAGCCGCGGCGCACGGTGTCCCGGAACTCGCGCTCGTAGTCCGCCGAATGCGTTTTCTCGATGATCCGGCCGGTGTCGGGATGCGCGGCGACGTCGCGAATGAGGCTCGCGTTCAGTCCCGCGCGCTCGATTCCTTCGAGCGCCGCATCGAGACGCGCCGGCCGCTCGGGATGATCGACCCCGGTTTCATGCCGGAAGAAAACGGAGTTCGTGTAGATCTTCAACATGCGCGATGACGTGATACAACTCCCGCTCCTTGAAGCGCATTCTCCAGATCGTGGTGATCGCCGCCCTCACGATCTTTTTCCTTTGGCTCTTTCTCAAGAACGCGAATCTGCGGCAGGTCGGCGCGATTCTGAAGACGACCAGCTATTCGTACGTGATCATCGGCTTCGTCGCGAATGCGCTGGCGCTGGTCTTCCGCACGCAGCGCTGGCGGACGATCCTCGGTCCCGATGATCCGCCGCCGTTTTACGCCACCTACTTCGCGAACACGGTCGGCTACATGCTGTCGACGATCCTGCCGATCCGCGCCGGCGACGTCGCCCGTCCCGCGCTGCTGTCCCGCCGCACGTCGCTCCGCTTCTCCGGCGCCCTCGGCACGGTGCTGACCGAGCGCGTGCTCGATCTCACCACCATCCTCGGTCTCTTCGTCTTCTTCGCCATCCGCCGCTGGAACGAGTTCTCGCACGACCCCGACATCGCGAAGTGGTTCTACATCGTCCGCTTCGGCGCGATCGTCGCCGCGACGCTGCTCATCGTGCTCTGGTCCTTCATGATCGGCCTCTACTTCCGCCGCGATTTCGTGCGGCGCATGCACGCGGGCCTCGGCCGCATCGTTCCGAAGCGGTTTCGCGAAGGATGGATGCATTTCTTCGATACCTTCGCGGACACGATTCAGATCGCGCACCATCACGCCGCGCTCGTGAAGATCGTGCTCTGCACCGCCGGCGTGTGGGCATGTCTCACCTCGCAATTCTGGCTCGGCGCGAAAGCCGCGCACCATCCGCTACCGTATGATTCGAGCTTCTTCGTCACCGGCGTCACCACCGTCGGCCTGGCGATCCCGACGCCGGGCGGCATCGGCGGATTCCATAAAGCGTGTCAGCTGGTGCTGACGCGCTTCTACGGCATCGACGTCGACTCCTCCGTGGCCATCGCGGTGCTCTTCCACATCATCGGCACGCTTCCGATCATCGTGACGGGATTGATCCTGTTCGCGCGCGAAGGAATGCGCTGGAAAGACGTCACGCGCGCGGACGAGTGACCCGTGATATACGGGCGCTGATGCGCTGTCCGTTCTGCAGCAATCTCGAAGATCGCGTGGTCGATTCGCGCGAGAGCCGCGAGGGCGAGGTGATTCGCCGGCGGCGCGAGTGCACGCGGTGCGAGCGGCGCTTCACGTCGTACGAGAAGATCGAAGTGCCGCTGTTTCAGGTCGTGAAGCGCGATCAGCGGCGCGAGGCGTACGACCGCAACAAACTGATGCGCGGATTGCAGATCGCGTGTCGCAAGCGGCCGGTGCCGCAGCCGGATCTTGAAAGGATCGCCGACTCGATCGAGGCGGACATGCAGGAATCCGGCGAGCGCGAGATCTCGTCGCAGCGCCTCGGCACGATGGTCATGGATCGCCTGCGCGGACTCGATCCCGTCGCGTACGTCCGATTCGCTTCCGTGTATCGCCGATTCGAAGATGTGGATGCATTCGTCAAGGAGCTGCACCGGTTGAAATAAGCGGGAACAGCCATTGCACAAGAACGCCCCGGCCCAACGTATTTTCCCAACGTGTTTCCCGAGGTTGAGACATGACTGACGCGAACGAAACTGCCAAAGAAGAGGCAATCAAGATTCCTGACGTCCTGCCGGTCCTGCCGCTCAAGGACCTGGTGATCTTTCCGTTCATCATCGTGCCGCTGTCGGTGTCGCGCGAGAAGTCGATCAACGCCGTGGACCAGGCGCTGGCCGAGAACCGCGTCATCATGCTCACGGCGCAGAAGGATTTTCAGAACGAAGATCCGGGCGAAGAGGATCTCTACCGCGTCGGCACGGTGGCCATCATCATGCGCATGCTGAAGCTGCCGGACGGGCGGATCCGCATCCTGGTGCAGGGCCTGTCGCGCGCGCGCATCGACTACTTCATCCAGACCGCGCCGTTTTTCAAAGCGAAGATCACGCGCATCGAAGAGCCGGTGACGAAGGACCGCGGCCTCGAAGTCGAAGCACTCATCCGCGCCGTCAAACAGAACCTCGACCGCGCCGTCTCGCTGGGCAAGAACATCTCCCCCGAGGTCATGGTCATCGCCGCGAACCTCGACGATCCGGCGCGCCTCACCGACCTCGCGGCGTCGAACCTCGATCTCAAGCTCGAAGAAGCGCAGGCGATTCTCGAAACGATCGATCCCGTCGAGCGACTGAAACGCGTGAATGAGCTGCTCACGCGCGAGATCAACTTGTTGACCATGCAGCAGGAGATCTCGTCCGCGGCGCAGGGCGAGATGAACAAGTCGCAGCGCGAGTACTTCCTCCGCCAGCAGCTGAAAGCGATTCAGTCGGAGCTCGGCGAAGGCGAAGAGCTCGCGGAAGAGGTCGAGAACTACCGCAAGAAAATCGAAGAGAAGATGATCCCGCAGGAGGCGCGCGAGGAAGTCGAGAAGCAGATCAAGCGGCTCGAGCGCTCGCATCCCGACTCCGCGGAGACGTCGATCATCCGCACGTATCTCGACTGGATGACCGGCCTGCCGTGGGGCGTGATGTCGCAGGACAATCACGACCTCTCCCGCGCGCGCGAAGTGCTCGACCAGGATCACTACGATCTCGAGAAGATCAAAGAGCGCATCCTCGAATACCTCGCCGTGCGCAAGCTGCGCGGCTCGAAGATGAAGGGCCCGATCCTCTGCTTCGTCGGACCTCCCGGCGTCGGCAAGACGTCTCTTGGCCGTTCGATCGCGCGCGCGCTCGACCGCAAGTTCGTGCGCATCTCCCTGGGCGGCGTGCGCGACGAGGCGGAAATCCGCGGACATCGCCGCACGTACGTCGGCGCGCTGCCCGGCCGCATCATCCAGGGCATCAATCAGGCACAGACGGGCAATCCCGTCTTCATGCTCGACGAGGTCGACAAGATCGGCGCGGACTATCGCGGCGATCCGTCATCGGCGCTGCTCGAAGTGCTCGATCCCGAGCAGAACAACTCGTTCCGCGATCACTACCTCGGCGTGGCATACGACCTTTCGAACGTGATGTTCATCGTCACGGCGAACGTGCTCGACACGATCCAGCCGGCGTTCCTCGACCGCATGGAAGTCATCCGCCTCTCCGGCTACACGGACGAAGAGAAGCTGATGATCGCGAAGCAGCACATCATCCCGAAGCAGATGGAAGAGAACGGGATCGCCGAAGTGCAGGTCGTGTGGACCGACTCCGGGATCATGCGCGTCATCACCGGCTACACGAAGGAAGCCGGGCTGCGGAACATGGAGCGCGAGATCGGCACGATCTGCCGCAAGATCGCGGTGCAGGTCGCGGAAGGAAAAACCGAGGCGACGTACCGCATCACCGATGCGAACGTGGAGCAGTACCTCGGCCCCATGAAGCACTTCGCGGAAGAACTTCTCGAGCGCGATCAGGTGGGCGTGGCGACGGGTCTCGCGTGGACCGCGGTCGGCGGCGACATTCTCTTCATCGAAGCGACGGCCGTTCGCGGGAAAGGCAAGCTGTCTCTCACGGGCCAACTCGGCGACGTGATGAAGGAATCGGCGCAGGCGGCGCTGACGTACGCGCGCGCGCATGCCGACGAGAACGGCATCCCCGCCGATTACTTCGAGACGCATGACATTCACATTCACGTGCCCGCGGGCGCGATTCCGAAAGACGGACCGTCGGCCGGCATCACGATCACGTGCGCGATCATTTCCGTGCTCACGCAGCGACCCGTGCGCCGCAACGTGGCCATGACGGGCGAAGTGACGCTGCGCGGGGATGTACTGCCCATCGGTGGTGTGAAGGAAAAGGTGCTCGCGGCGCGTGCGGCGAAGCTGAATACCGTCATCCTGCCGAAGCTGAACGAGCGCGATCTCATCGACGTGCCGGAGCCGATCAAGCGGGACATGTCGTTCCACTTCGTCGAGCACGTCGAGGACGTGCTAGGGATCGCGCTCCTGCCGCGCGACGCGGCGGATCAGAAGACGACCGACCGCGCGGGACGCGAGTCGCATCCGCTCTCGAAGCCGGAGCCGGCGGATCACGATCACGTTCCGGCTGTAGCGTCTTAGAAACGGCGCAACGCCGTGACAGCGGCTCGCAACCGCGTGTCTTATGAAGCACTCATGAGACACGCGATTGCAGCCGTTTTTCTTTTCCTCATTACGACCAGCGCCGCGGCGCAGGCGACGAACCCGAATCAGACCGCGCTCACCGAGGCCCGCGAGCACGCGAAGGCCGGACGCGTGAATGAAGCGTTCGCGGCACTCGAGCGCGTCGCCGGTCCGGCTCCGGGCGTGGTGAACGCGCTGAAAACTTCGCCCGACTTTGAAGCGTTGCGCAAGGATGCGCGCTACAACGCGCTCCTCGAAAAGCTCACGCCGTGCAGCGGAGCGCAGTACCGGCAGTTCGATTTCTGGGTCGGCGAGTGGGAGGTCCGCGGCGCCAACAATCAGCTCCTCGGCCACAACCGCATCTCCAAGCGCTACGGCGGCTGCGTCGTGTTGGAAGAATGGCAGCCCGCCGGGGGCGGCGACGGCGGCAGCAGTTTCAACTTCTACGACCAGAACACGAAGCAGTGGCATCAGTTCTGGGTCGACTCGTCGGGAACGAACTGGCTCTCGAGCGACAAGCAAGGCAACCCGATGACGATGTACGGCGGCATTCGCGACGGAGCGATGGTCCTCGTCTCACACCCGGACTCGCTCCCCTCGATCGGCCTGACGCGCGCGACCTGGCGCCCGCTCCCGGACGGCCGCGTGCGGCAAACGTTCGAGTCGTCGACCGACAACGGAAAAACGTGGGGCGTGTCGTTCGACGGCTTCTACAGCAAAGCGAAGAAGCCGTAGTCTGGCGTCCACTACTTCTTCTGCAGATACATCGCGCAGAGCTCTTTCGTGTATTCGGCGAGCGAGGTCATGCCGGCCTTCGCGCGCCGCTCTTCGACATGCTCCGCGTCCTCGATCGGCATCGGCTCGCATTTGCCGGTGGCCGGATCGACGTCGAACTGCGTGCCGTACATCTGCTTTTTGCCGCGTTGCATGAGCACACGGTCGAGTGACGTTCCGTACAGGCTCTCGTCGAGCTCGCGCTTGATCACAGCGTCGTACATGAGCGGAAGCATTTTGCCGAGAAACTCGGGACCGCCGTGTTGCGCGATCGTCCAGGCCGCGCTCGCGCCGTTCATACCGGCTTTGCTCTTGCCGGGCCAGCCGTGCGCGGCAACGATCTCTCCGAAACGCTCGACGTGCTTCTTCGAGAGCGCGCGCATCTCCTCGCGCAGCGCCTCGTTCTTCTGATCCTTGATCCAGCGCTGCCGCACCTCCTGATCCTCTTTCAACATCGCCACGAGCTCGGCGGACAGTGCCGGATCCGCCGCGTCGGAGGTGAGATCGGGCGGAGGCGGCGGCGCCGTGTGTGTGCACGCGGCGATCAGAATCGCCGCGGCAACCGCGAACCGTGCCGGCTTAAACACGAGCGACGAGCTGCTGCGCCTTCGGCAGCAGCGCCGCGCCGATCGCGACCTTCACGATGTCGGCGACGACGAACGGAGCGACGCCCGCGGTCCACGCGGTGCGCGCGTCGGTGAGCAGCGCCAGCCACGACCAGCCGCCGAGATAGATCACGCCGAGGGCGAGGAGCATGCCGGTCACGGCGCGGACGATCGAGCTGCCCCAGCCGCGCTCGGAGATGAAGCCGGCGACCCAGGCCGCGAACGGGTACGAATAGAGATAGCCGGCGGTGAAGCCGACGAGCCAGATCGGACCGCCGTGGCCTTCCGCGAAGACCGGCAAACCGCTGAATCCTTCGAGCAGATAGAGCATCGCGGCGGCGGCACCGCGCGTGGAGCCGAGGGTCACGCCGACGAGGATCACGGCCAGCGGCTGCAGCGTCAGCGGAACGGGAGTGAACGGAAGCGGAATCGCCACCTGCGCCGCAATCGCGATCAATGCGCTCGCTCCGATCACGAGCAGCATGTCGGCCGCAGCCCGGCCGCGCACCAGCCGATCGATCACGACGGCGGGGATGGTCATCGCTTTCCCTGTCATTCACTCCTCCGTTTCAAAAAACGAAGCATACCGTTTTTGCGATAGCCTTCAAGGGATGCACACGCGTCGGCAGGCTCTTCTGCTTTCTGCTTTTTGCTTTCTGCTCTTTTCGTGCGGCAAGCCGGATCCGCTCACGGCGGAGAAAGCACAGGAGATCATCCGCGAGTCTTCGTATCGCAGCGAGCCGATTTACGCGGAAGTGCCGCAGAAGGTGTGGTGGTCGCCGAAAGCGCCGAAGGACGACTACGACGAAAAGGCGTTGCGCACGCTGCGCAATCTCGAGCGCGCGGGACTCGTGACCATTACCGCGAGCGAGACCGCCGATTCCGCGACGTACATCGCGAAGGTCACGAAGAAAGGCTTCCCGATCCTCGGCACGGCGCCGAGTTATCGCGGCCCCGTCTATCGCGCGCAGATCGCGGAGAAACGATACGACGGCATCCGCAACTTCGTCCGCCATCCGAACGAGCCGACGACGGGACACGCGGAGCTGGTCTGGCATTACGAGAACCCGACGCAGTGGTACCCGCTGTTCGAGACAAAGATCGACAAGCCGCTGAAGCAGCCGTTCGTCTCCCACGTCTCGTTCTGGTACGAGAAGCACCGCTACCGCTTCGAGGTCAACGTGCGGAAGACGCGCGGGTCATCCTCTTGATGCCCTGCATCGTGGCGATGATCGCTTCGCTGGCCTCGTGCGGGAAAAATCCCGTCTCCACGACGCCCGCGAGCTCGCGCACGCGGGTCACGACTTCGGCGATGTCCATGTTCCACGGCACGCGCACGTCGAGGATGCGATGCCCTTCGTCGGTGATGCGGATCGCGCCGTCGCGATAGCGGAGTTGCGGCTGCAGGCGGAGCTGCGCGAATTTGCGCGTCAACACGTCGAGCGCGAACGGCGTCACTTCGACGGGCAGCACGCCGACGCCGAGGCGGTCGACGATCTTCGATTCGTCGGCGATGACGATGAATCGCCTGGCCTGCTGCTCGACGATCTTCTCGCGCAGCAGCGCGCCGCCGCGGCCTTTGATGAGCCGCAGCTGAGCGTCGATCTCGTCCGCGCCGTCGACGGCGAGATCGAGCGGCGCGACGTCCGCGAGCGGAAACGTCGGGACGCTTTCTTCGCGCGCCTGTTTTTCCGTCTGCTCCGAGGTGCACGTGCAGCGGATGTCTTTCAATGCGCCGCTGCGCAACGCTTCGCCGAGGAGCTTCACGAATTCCGCGGCCGTGCTTCCCGTGCCGAGGCCGAGCGCCATCCCCGACCGCACCTCGGCGAGCGCCGCGCGCGCGGCTTCGATCTTCTGCGACATCAAAATCCTCCAGCCGCGCCACCGCGGCGCGGGTCGGCGACCGCGATCATGCGGCCTTTCTCGAACAGAATCGCGTGCACGTCGCCGATCGCCTCGCGTGCGGCGACGCCGTGGCCCATCGCGTTGAGCACCTCGATCGTTTTCGGATTCGCGCTTTTCTCGTGGGCGATGTTCTCCGGCGCAGCCTCCTGGTGAAAGCGCGGCGCGGCGACGGCGTCGGGCAGAGATTTGCCGTAGATCACGAGGTTGAGAAACACTTGCAGGATCGTCGTCGGAATCATCGCGCCGCCGCGCGTGCCAATGGCGAGATAGGGCGCGCTGTTGCGAAGAACGATCGTCGGCGACATCGACGAAGCGGCGCGCTTGCCAGGCTCGATCGCATTCGCGGCGGAGGTGAAGCCGGCCATGGCGTTGTTGAGAAAGAAGCCGGCATCGGGGACGCGATAGCCGCTGCCGAAGTTGTCGCCGAGACTCGTCGTGATCGCGGCGATGTTTCCTTTCGCGTCGGCGATCGTGAAATGCGTCGTGTGCTCGGCCTCGGTCGCGGCGGAGCCGGGCTCGGTGAGTGTGGCCGTGGCCGTCGCGCGAAGCGGATCGATCGACTTGCGCCACTGCTCCGCGCGGCGTCGCGAGAGGAGGTCGCGATACGGGATGCGCGCGGTGAAGGGATCGCCGAGGTATCTGTCGCGATCGATGGACGCGCGGCGCTCGGCCTCGGCGAGAAGATGCAGCGCGCGCGGCGTTTGGAATCCGGCCGCGGCGAGGTCATCGCTCGCGAGGATGTTCAACACCTCGCCGATCACGAGCCCGCCGCCGGACGGCGGAGCAACGGTGTAGATGTCGTAGGCGCCGAAGCGCAGTTTCATCGGCGAGCGCCAGAGCGGTTTGTACTCGCGCAGGTCGCGGAAGCCGATGATCCCGCCGCCGAGGCGCGCGCCCTCGACAAGCTTCTTCGCCGTGTCGCCTTCGTAAAACTCCTTCGCGCCGTTGTCGGCGATGCGCTGCAGCATGGCCGCGAGCTCGGGCTGCTTCAGCTTCGCTCCCGCCGCGAGGCCGTCGATCTTCACCTTCGCGTTCGCGGCGTCGTTCGCAAGCTCCGCGTCGGCGGTGAATCCCTCCTGTGCGAGCGAGACCGCGGGCGCGACGAGCTCGCGCCACGCACGCGTTCCGAATTTGCGATGCATCTCTTCGAGTCCGGCGACGGTTCCTGGAACTCCCGCCGCGATCGCGCTGCGCTCGATTTTCATGTCGCGCTTCGCGGCAAACGGCGCAACCTCGGTGAAGTCGAGCGTCCACACCGCGCGCGTCGCGGCGTCGTAGTACGTCAGAAATCCGCCGCCGCCGAGATTGCCGGCCTGCGGATGCACGACCGCGAGCACGAACGCGACGGCGACCGAGGCGTCGATCGCGTTGCCGCCGCGCTGCAGCACGTTGAGACCCACGCGCGTCGCCAGCGGATGCGCGGTGGAGAGCGCGGCTTTGGTGGCCGTGACTTGAGAGGCCGCTGCGTTGACCGCGAGCAGCAGAGCGAGGAACGTCAGCGACGCGCGCGTTTGGTCCCCCGGTTGCGGTCGTAGATGATTTTCAATCCTTTGAGCGTCAGCTCGCTGTCGACTTCGTCGATGTGCTCGCTCTCTTCGGCGAAGAGCGACGCCAGGCCGCCGGTGGCGACGACGCGTTTCAGCCCGGTCACTTCGCGCTTGATGCGCGCGAGGATGCCGTCGACGAGGCCGAGGTAGCCGAAGTAAATGCCGGACTGCATGTTGACGACGGTGTTCGTGCCGATGACGCGATCGGGACGTTTCACGTCGACGCGCGGGAGGCGCGCCGCGCGCGCGAACAGCGCCTCGGCCGAAATGTTCAGGCCCGGCGCGATCACGCCGCCGATGAACTCCGCGTTCGCGGTGACGACGTCGAAGGTGGTGGCGGTGCCGAAGTCGACGATCACCGTCGGCCCGCCGTACGCCTCATGCGCGGCGGCACAGTTGACGATGCGGTCGGCGCCGACTTCGAGCGGGTTGTCGACGTGAATCGCGATTCCCGTTTTCACGCCCGGCTCGACGAAGAGCGGATCGACGTCGAAGTACTTCTGCACCATGAACGTCATCGCGCCGTTCAGTGGCGGGACGACCGAGGCCACGATCGCGCCTTCGAGGTCCGCGTGCAGCGAGTCGCCGACGAGCTGGCGGGCGAGGATTCCGTACTCGTCCGCGGTGCGCTCGCGCGCGGTGGCGAGCCGCCACGAGCTCACCAGCTCATCGCCGCGATAGACGCCGAGCACGAGGTTCGTGTTGCCGAGATCGACGACGAGCAGGTTGGACGACACGGCGTCAGTTTAAAATCAAATCGCCCGCGCTGATCGCAATCGTTCCGTCCGCGCTGTTCAGCATCGCCCGTCCCTGTTCGTCGATCCCGGCCCACGTGCCGGTCACGGTGCGGTCGCCGAGGACGCATTGGATGCGATCGCCCGGGTGGTGCACGGCGAGCTCGCGCCACTCGCGCAGCACGGCCTCGTGCTCGAGCGGCTGTGCGAGACGGGCGTCGACGTGCTCGATGAAGGCGAGCGTCGCGCTGTCGATGCCGAGGAATTCGCGCGACGACACTTCGCGGATCGCGGTCGCGTTGGGACGCGCGTCGTCGCTCACCGGCTCGACGTTGATGCCGGTACCGATCAGGAGATACGCGCGCGCTTCCTGAATGCGCGCCTCGATCAGGATGCCGGCGATCTTCTTGCCGCCGACGAGGACGTCGTTGGGCCACTTGATCCGCGCGTCGATGCCGAACGTCTCCTGCAGATACGAGGCGACGATGTTGGCCATGGCCAGCGGGACGAGCGGCAACTCCTGCACGGAGCGCGTGAGCAGTGTCGTCGCGTAGATGCCTTTTCCCGGAGGCGAGGACCAGCGGCGGTCGTTGCGGCCACGGCCCTCGAATTGCTCGCCGGCGATGATCATTGCCTGCGGCAGCGAGAGCTCGTTTTCGATGCACTCGTTCACGATCCGCCGCGCGACGAGGTTCGTCGAGGCGACACGGGGAATCAGCGCGAGCGATTCGATCGCGCGCAGGCGGGGGACGATTTCCCGTGTGTCGAGATGGATCACGATTTATTGATTCTGCTGCAACTTCTCCAATCGCGCACGCAATTCGGTCTGGCGCGCGCGAGCCTGCTCGACGACGTTTGCGGGGGCTTTGCGGACGAACTGCTCGTTGGCGAGCTTCGTGTCGAGTCCGGCCAGCTCCTTTTGCGACTGCTCGATCTCGCGCTTGGTCTTCTCGATTTGCTCCGGCGTGATGACTTTCTCGGGGAACTCGATGGCGATGTGAATGCCTTCGACCACGTCCTGATGCGTGCCCGCCGGCGGCTCGCCTTCGACCACCACTTCCGTGAGGCGGGCGAGCTCGGTGAGGAGGTACGCGTAGTCGCGGAAGAAATTCGTTTCGCGGGCGTCGTTGCCGCGGACGTAGAGCTTGAAGCGATCCTTCGGCGTGAAGCCACGCTCCGCGCGGACGTTGCGGACGAGGGTGATGATCGCCTTCACCGCGGTGACGATCCGCTCGGCATCCGGATCGCTCAGATCCTCCTCGGCGACGGGATACGGCGCGACCATCACCGACGGCTCGACGCCGCCGAGCTTCAGCCAGATCTCGTCCGTCACGAACGGCATGAACGGATGCAGGAGGCGCAGCGAGCGGTCGAGCACTTCGAGCAGCACGCGCTTGGCGAGACGGCGATCGTTCTCGCTCCCGTGCTTGCCGAGGAGCACCGGCTTCGCCATCTCGATGTACCAGTCACAGAACTCGTGCCAGAAGAATTGATAGAGCGCGCTCGAGGCTTCGTCGTAGCGGAACCCGGAGAGCTGCTTGTTGACCTCTTTCGTGACGTCGTTGAGGCGGGAGAGGATCCAGCGCTCGACGGTGCGAAGCTTCTCGCGCTCGATCGCGCCCGCGTCGCGCAACTCGGTGTCGATGTGCATCATCGCAAACCGCGACGCGTTCCAGATCTTGTTCACGAACGCGGAGTAGCCGGCGATGCGCGACTTGCCGAGGGGGATGTCGCGGCCGGACACGCTCACGGCCAGCGTGAAGCGCAGCGCGTCGGCGCCGAACTCGTTCACGACGTCGAGCGGGTCGATGACGTTGCCTTTCGTCTTCGACATCTTCAGCCCCTGCTCGTCGCGTACGAGGCCGTTCAGGAAGACCTGACTGAAGGGCGGCTTTCCGGTGAAGCGGAGGCCGAACATGATCATCCGCGCCACCCAGAAGAAGAGGATGTCGAAGCCGGTGATGAGCGTGTCGGTCGGATAGAAAACGTCGTAGTCGGGCGTCTCGTCCGGCCAGCCCATCGTGGAGAACGGCCAGAGTCCGGAGGAGAACCAGGTGTCGAGGACGTCCGTCTCCTGCTTCACCGGCGCGCCGCACTCGGGGCACGTCACCGGCTCGTCCATCGTTACGGTGGTGTGGCCGTTCGGGCAGTGGAACGCCGGGATGCGATGGCCCCACCACAGCTGGCGCGAGATCGTCCAGTCGTGGATGTTCTCCATCCAGTTGAAGTACGTCGACTCCCACGACTGCGGAACGATCTGAATGGTTCCGTTGCGCACGGCTTCGATGGCCGGCTCGGCGAGCGGCGCGATCTTCACGAACCACTGGCGTGAGACCATCGGCTCGATGTCGGTGTCGCACTTGCCGTGGACGCCGACGTTGTGCAGATGCTCTTCGACTTTGACGAGCGCTCCCTGCTCGCGCAGCAGCTCCACGACTTTCTTGCGGGCGTCCATGCGATCGAGTCCGTCGAACTCGGCGCCCGCGGCGGACGTCATGCGGCCGTCTTCGCCGATGACCTGCAGTTGCGGGAGGTTGTTGCGCAGTCCCGCCTCGTAGTCGTTTTTGTCGTGCGACGGCGTGACTTTCACGACGCCGGTACCGAACTCGGGATCGACGAGGATCGGGTCGCCGACGATCGGAATCCGCCGATTGGCGATCGGCAAAATAGCGAATTTGCCAATCAGCTCCTTGTAGCGCTCATCGTCCGGATGCACGGCCACGCCGGTGTCGCCGAGCATCGTCTCCGGACGCGTCGTGGCGATCGTGAGCTTGCGATCCGTACCTTCGATCACATAGTCGATGTGATAGAGCTTGCCGTTGCGCTCGCGGAACTCGACTTCGACGTCGGAGATCGCGGTGCGGCAGCGCGGGCACCAGTTGACGATGGCGAGGTCGCGGTAAATGAGGCCGTCTTCGTAGAGTTTGACGAAGACGTAGCGGACGGCGCGCGAGAGGCCTTCGTCGAGCGTGAAGCGCTCGCGCGTCCAGTCGCAGGAAACGCCGAGACGCATCAGCTGGTCTTTGATCTCCGAGGCGTGCTGCTCTTTCCACTCCCACACCCGGGCCACGAATTTTTCGTAGCCGAGGTCGAGGCGCGAGATGCCCTGCTTGGCCAGCTCGCGCTCCACGATCATCTGCGTGGCGATGCCGGCGTGATCGGTGCCCGGGACCCACAACGTGTTGAAGCCGGACATCCGCTTCCAGCGGACGAGGATGTCCTGCAGCGTATTGACGAGCGCGTGGCCGACGTGCAGGCGGCCGGTGACGTTCGGCGGCGGAATGACGATCGAAAACTTCGGCTTCTCGCGCTCGACGACCGGCGTGAAAAATCCTTCGCGCTCCCAGAACGCGTAAATGCGCTGTTCAAAGCTGGTCGGGTCGTAGCGTGTGGGTAACTCTTCTCGCATGGTAAAGGGGCGACATTATAAGGACTGCACGAGCCGCCGCACGACGCGCTCCGCGTCGGGGCCGACCCCGCGCAGCGTCGCCGAGGCGAAGTTACGCTGGCCGGAGAGGCCGACGTAGTAGAGACCGGACACGGTGGTGCTGACGCCGTTGCGCTGGAGCGGACGGCCGTCCGGCCTCAACGCGCCGAGCCGGTCGAGATAGTGAAGGTTGGGCCGGTAGCCGGTCGCGAGAATCACCGTGTCGATGCGTTCTTCTTCGCCGTTCGCCCACACGACGCCGTGCTCGGTGAAGCGCGTGAACATCTTCCGCGCGTCGGGGCGCTTCGCCTTGATCGCGCGGCGATAAAAGCCGGGATCCACGACGGGCGTGCTCATGTCCCTGAGGATGCGCACGTAATCGAGGCCGGTGAGGCGCAGCCAGAAGTGTCCGTCTTTGCCGAGGATGCGCTGCGGCGACCAGTGGATGCGCGTCCGCAGCGCGAGCGTGACCCGCGCGACGCGCGCGAGCTCGTAGCCGATCTGCACCGCGCTGTTCGCGCCGCCGACGACGACGATGCGCTGGCCAGCGAACGAGGACGGCTCGCGATAGTCGAACGCGTGCAGCACGCGACCGCGAAATTCAGCGCGGCCGGGGATGTCGGGGATGTAGGGATTGCCGAACGAGCCGGTGGCGGCGATGAGGGTGCGGGTGTGGAGGGTTTCGTTGTTGGCGAGGGTGATGTGAAATTCATCGTCGCGTTCCACACTCACGACCCGCGCGTTCGTCACAATCGGCAGCTTGAACTTCGCCGCGTACTCCTGCAAATACGCGATCACCTCGTCGCGGGTCGGGTAGTGATCGGGATCGCCGGGAAACGGGAACCCGGGCAGCGAGGAATAGTGCGCCGGGGAGAAGAGCAGGAGACTGTCGTAATAACGGCGCCACGAGCCGCCGGCTGTCGCCTCGGCTTCGAGGATCGCGAAACGCAGGCCGGCGCGCTTCAGATGAAAGCCGGCGGCCAGGCCGGCCTGGCCCGCGCCGATGACGATCGCGTCATGCGTATTGATCGACGCTCCCCTGCCCGCGCCGGAACGGATGCGGCACGGCGTAGCCCGGCCGCCAGGTCTTGTCTGACTCAAGGTACCGCTTCCAGTTCTCGGGCTCGATCCGCTTGCGGCTCGTGAACAGCAGCCCGCCCTGGAACCGCCGCACCTTGACGTAGAGATAGCTGAACCAGGCGTGGAAGCGCACGAGGAACGAGTAGTTCGGCTGGTTGCCGCGATACACGCCCTGGAACCAGCGGCCCTTTTCGATCGGGGGGCGGACGAGAGGTTTCGTGTCGGGCTTCGTCAGCTCCCAGACGTCGCCGACCCACGAGCCGTTGATCGGATTGACGGCCGGGTATGGACTTGGCGTGCCCCACAGCACGCGCTTCGGCGTCGGTCCGTTCGGGTTCGCGTACCACGGAACGCGCGAGCGCAAATACGTGACGAACCACGCGTACTCGGTCGGGTCGTACGTGCGCTCGCGGCAGACGACGGTGAT
>DATFHJ010000411.1:0-19789 GCA_035248585.1 Thermoanaerobaculia bacterium | reverse complement strand
TGCTCGACGGCGCGAAAGGCATCGAGCCGCAGACGCGAAAGCTGTTCGAAGTCTGCCGCATGCGGCACATCCCGATCCTCTGCTTCATCAACAAGCTCGATCAGTCATCACGCGATCCGTTCGAATTGATCGGCGAGATCGAGCGCGAGCTGAATGTCGCCGCGGTGCCGATGAACTGGCCGATCGGGAACGGTCCGACGTTTCAGGGCGTATTCGATCTGCGCAAGCAGCAGGTGCTGCGCTTCGAGCGCACGCAGCACGGCGCGTCGATCGCACCGGTGACGGTGAGCGGGCTCGATGATCCGTCGCTCGAAGACGCCGTCGGTCCGACGGCGTGGCAGGAGTTGCGCGAGGCCGCGGAGCTGCTCGAAGGCGCGGGACATTCATTCGACCGCCGCGCGTTCGAGTACGGCCGCGTGATCCCGGTCTTCTTCGGCAGCGCGGTGAACAACTTTGGCGTCGAGCCGTTTCTGCACGCGGTGATCGAGCTCGCGCCGCCGCCGTCGCCGCGGCACGCGAAGCAGAACGGCGATGACGTGGAGCTGGAGCCGGTCGATCCGACGTTCACCGGGTTCGTGTTCAAGATCCAGGCGAACATGGACAAGCGGCATCGCGACCGCCTCGCGTTCATGCGCATCACCTCCGGCGCGTTCGAAAAGGACATGCTCGTCCATCACGCGCGCCTCGGACGCGAGGTCCGGATGACGCGCCCGCACCGTCTCTTCGCCCGCGAGCGCGTCGGCGTCGAGCGCGCCTATCCCGGCGACGTGATCGGCTTCGTCAATCCCGGCCTCTTTCAGATCGGCGACGCGGTTTCCTCGGGCACGCCCGTCGAGTTCGACCGCATCCCGCGTTTTGCGCCCGAGTATTTCGCCACGCTGCGCGCGAAGCAGGTCACGCGGCAGAAGCAATTTCAGAAGGGGCTCGAGCAACTCGAAGAAGAAGGTGCGATGCAGGTGTTCGTGGTGCACGAGGGCCTGAAGAGCGAGCCGATTCTCGCCGTCGTCGGCGAGCTGCAGTTCGACGTGCTGCAGTCGCGGCTCGAGACCGAGTACAACGTCGAGACGACGCTCACGAACCTGCCGTACAAGCTCGCGCGCTGGGTGGAGCGCGACATCGAAGACGTCGCGGCGATGACGCTGCCGTCGCGATCGCGTGTCGCCACCGATCGCAACGGCCAGGCGGTCGTGCTCTTCAGCTCCGATTGGGAGCTGGAGTACGCGCAGAAGGAAAACCCCGGCGTCGAGTTCAAGAGCGCCTCGTAGCGTTCAACGTCGATCAATCCTGCCGCAGCGCCTCCGACGGATTCGTGCGCATGGCCGCGAATGCGGGAGCGAGCGTCGCTGCCACGACGGCGATGAACATCGTCGCAATTGCGATCAGCAACACAATTCGATCCGCGGTTTCGACGCCGTAGACGACGCTGGCGAGCGTGCTCGTGCCCGCGCGCGCGAGCAACGTTCCGGCAAGCACGCCGAGGATTGCGATGACGACGCTGTCGCGGACGATCATCTGCCAGAGCGCGCGCGGCGTGGCGCCCAACGACGCGCGGACGGCGAGCTCCTGCCGCCGCAGACCGACCGAGTACGCGACGACGGCGTACGTGCCAAGCGTGGCGAGGAGCAGCGCGACGAGGCCCATCGCCGAGAACACGCCGAACGCGAGCCGCGGGCCGGCGATCGATTCGTCGACGAGGTCCGTCAGCTCGGCGGCGTCGAAGAGCGGCTGGCGCGGATCGACACGGCGCACCGCTTCGCGTGCACTGGCGAGAGTCGCGCCGCGCGCCACGAACATCATCGCCCGTGTCGGCCGCTTCGCAACGGGCAGATAGATCTCCGGCACCGGCTCGCTGCGCAAGCCGCCGCTGCGCGCGTCGGCGACGATGCCGACGATCGTGAACCAGCGGTTCGGCGATTCGTTGTCGAGCGCCTCGTTGCCATCGATGATGCGCGCGCCGAGCGGATCCGCGTTCGGCCACAGATGCGCCGCCATCGACTCGTTGATCACCGCCACGCGCGGCCCGGTCATGTCGCGCTCCTCAATCCAACGCCCGCGCACCAACCACATGCCGAGCGTGCGCAGGAGGCCGGGACTCGCGGCGCGTACGTCGGCCGCGCCGCGCTCTTCGCGCGGGCGGCCGTCGACGAACACCGACGTCGAAGTCTGCGTGCCGATGCGCGAGAACGGGACATTGCTGGCCATGCCCACGGCTTCGACGCCCGGCATCGACGCGAGCTCCTGCTCGATCCGGCGATAGAGCGCCGGCCGCGACAGCGGCTCGGCGTAATGCGCCGGCGACGGTGCGACGCGGAACGTGATCACGCGCGCGGTCCGCAGTCCCGCGTTGACGCCGGAGAGGTTTCGCATCGTGCGCGACATCAGGAGACACCCGACGAGCAGCGGCACGGACAGCGCCACCTGCAGTGCGACGAACGCGTACCCGATGCGATGGCGGCCGCCGACCGTGCGCGCGGTGGCGAGCAGCGGGCGTACGTCCGTCCGCCCGACGCGCCACGCCGGAATCGCGGAGAGCAGGATCGCGCTGGCGAGCGCGATCAGCGCGGTGTAGAGGATTCCCGCGCTGCCGACGTTTTGCGCGAGGAGATGCACGAGCGATTGCGGCAGCATCGCGTAGAGCAGCGGACGGAGCAGCAGCGCCGCTCCGATGTCGAGCGCCGCGCCGGTGATCGTGATCATCGCCGACTCCGCGGCGACTTCGGCGATGAGGCGCGTTCGGGTCGCGCCGAGGGCCGCGCGCAGGGCCAGCTCGCGCGAGCGCGAGATCCCGCGGACGAGGAGGAGATTCGCGAGATTCGCGCACGTGATCACGAGCACGAGCGCCACCGCGACCCAGAGCGCGAGCACCGTGCGGCGGTAGTCGCCGAAGAGCTGATCGACCAGCGGCTCGAAGCGCACGGACCAGCCGTCCCACAAGCCGCCTCCCCAGATCGTCCGCGCGATCGGGCGAAGCTCGGACTCCGCCGCGCCGACGCTCGCGCCGTTCGCGAGCCGTCCGATCAGCGTGAGCGGATGTGTCGAGCGAAAGACCCGCCAGTTGCCGGTGTAGAACGAGAGCGGCACCCACAGCTCGCCGCGCTCCGGCGCGCGCCACTGCCGCGGCATGACGCCGATGACGGTGTACGGCTGGCCCGAGAGCTCGATCGATTTGCCCTCGATCATGCGGTCCGCGCCGTAATGCCGCCGCCATAGTCCATCGCTCAGCACGACGACGTGCGGCGCACCGGCATTTTCCTCGTCAATGCGAAACGTGCGGCCGAGCGCCGGCTTCACGCCGAGGGTGTCGAAGAAATTCGCGCTCACGACCTGGCCGTCGACGTACTCCGCGCCGTCGCCGCCCGTCAGGTTGAATCCCTGCTTGCCGTACGCGGCCAGCGAGGAAAGCTGCTTCGTCTCGCGCCGCCAGTCGAAGTAATCGAGCAGCGACGAGCCGATCTCATTGCCGTAGTCGTGCGGGCCGGTCTGCCACACCATCACCAGCCGCGTCGCGTCGCGATACGGCAGCGGGCGAAAGAGCAGCGTTTCGGCGAGCGTGAAGATCGTCGTGTTCGCGCAGAAGCCGAAGGCGAGCGTCAGGATGGCGATGGATGCGAATGCCGGTTTGCGGACAAGAGCCCTAAGGGTGTCGGAAAGGACGGCCATGGCGATGCACCTCGGAGTACGATAGGACCATGAGACCGCTTGCCACCGCCCTCGGTATCTGTGTCGTTTCGGTTGCGCTTTTCGGACAATCCGCACAATCCCTGCAAAAACAGCTCGAATCCGAGGCCGCGAAGCTGCGGACGTGGGGCAGCGATGCGGAGCTCGTCGCGGCCGTGAAAGCGCAGAACGCCAAGCGCGTTCCGCTCAAGATCATCCAGACGCTCGACGCGGACTGGATCGCCGGCAAGGCCGAGGCGCTCGTGAAGCAGACCACCGGCGCCACGTGCTCCGCGCATCTCCGCCAGCTCGCCGGCGCGAATGCCACGTACGGCGAAGTCTTCGTCATGGACGATCAGGGCGCGCTCGTCTGCGCGAACGCGAAGACGTCCGATTACTGGCAGGGCGACGAGGCGAAGTGGCAGCGCGCGTTCAACAGCGGCAAGGGCGACGTCTTCATCGACCGCCCGCGCTACGACGAAAGCGCATCGCGCAACCTCGCGCAGATTTCCGTGCCCGTACTCGACGGCGGCAAAGCCATCGGCGTGATCACGGTCGGTCTTTCATTGCGTTAGCGTCGACGCCGCGCGAAGCACACCATTCGCGATACGCGATCGGCGAGATCTCGCTCGGCTTGATCTCGCTGCGCCCGCCCCAGAACACGTTCGTGTAGCTCACCGGGATCCCCACCGCCGCGAGATGCTCGTCGATGGCGCGTTTGTGCGCGAGGATCGCGTCTTTCTCCGTCCCGTGCGCCACGGCCATGATGTTCACGTTGCGGAACTCCGGCCCGCCCTCGCGCCAGTAGCAGTGGGTGAGGATGTGAAAGCGGCCGGCCTCGCGTCCCGCTTCCATCTCGCGCCCCTCCGGCACGGCCCAGTGAAAGAGCGCGTTGAAGCGCGTCACGCGCTCGCCGCTCTGCAGCGTCTTCACGTGCTCGAGGAACGTCGAGAAGCGCCCGATCACGCCGCGCGAGTTGAGGTTCTCGGCGACGGCGTAGAACACCTCGTCGATGATGTCCGCCTCGTGCGCGCGCCGCTCCCACACGTCGCGCACGATCTCGTCCGGCTCCAGCTCGCGCTTCAGCGCCGTCAGCACCTGCCACTCGAGATCGCTCAGCTCGACCTTCGCCGTGTCTTTGACTTCCGCGAGCTCGTCGGATTTCGAGCCCGGCTCCATTCCTTTGCGGCGCACATGGCCGACGCCTAACGCGAAGATGCGCTTGGCCGGCATCACCCGAAACGCCTGCGCGCCGGTGAGTTGCGCGAGCAGCGCGCAGTGCTTCTCGAGCGAATAGCCCTGCGGCACTTTGACCGTCGTCCAGAGGCGATAGCTCGAGCCCGGAGTCGCGGCGTCGGTCGAGCGGATGACGACGTGGCCGGAGAACGGATCGTCCTTGAACATGAAGTCGAATGCCTCATCGAGCTTTTCGTTCGGGAACTGCCACGCCACGAGCGCGCCCTCGGCGAGGTTCGTGGCCATGAGCGTCTGCCGCACGCGCCGGATGGTGCCCGCCTGCAGCATCGCCCGGATCCGCTCCATCACCAGCTCCGGCTCGAGCCCCGCCTTCTCCGCGATCGTGCCGAACGGGTCGCGCACGAATCCCTGAATGCGATCCTCGGAGACGGCGAGGATCCGGGCGTTGATCGGGTCGGTGTGGGCGATCGCGGTCATGCCGCGATCATAGCGCGCGTCAGCGAGCAGCCAGTACGGTGTTGCTGCGCAGCGGCGTCGTGATCGTGCCGATGCGCTGGTAGACGAACGGCTTGCCGCCGCGGCGGGCGATTGAAAGATCGTACGTGCCGGGCCCGAGGAACTCCGGAAGGATCACGTCGCCGTCGACGGAGCTGCCGCAGAGCTGATAGAGCGTCATCCCCGCTGCTTCCGCGAGCTCGTCCATCACCGGCAGCGGGATGAACGTTCCGTTCCTCGGCGCGGCCACGACGAGGAACACGTTCTCCGGCGCCTCATTGCCTTCGCGCAGGGAAACGATCGCCGGCGACGGCGGATGGAGAACCGCGGTCGCGGAGCGCGTCATGCCGAGCGCGTAACCGGGCGCGATGACGTACAGCAGCGTGTTCGAGGCCGGGGCCGGATCGAGCTGAAACTCGCCGCGCTCGTTGGTGGTGGCTTGGTAGTAGGCGTCGGAGAAGTCGTCGGCATAGCCGCCCAGGACCCGCGCGCCGGGGATGGGGACGCCCTGCGCGTTCGTGACCTTGCCGGCGAGCGCGTTGCTTCGCGTCAGATGGACGACCGCCGTGTCTTGATCTTCGGTGATCGGGATTTCCAGGTCGGCAGAGCGATAGCCCTTCGCTTCGATGTGCAGCTTTGCAGTGCCGGTTGGCGAGCCGGACACCTCCACGCTGCCCGCTTCGTCGGTCTCCAGCCCTTCCGTGCCTCCGCCGCCGGCTGTGAAGCGCGAGTAGTGATGGACCCGCCCGCGGACCGGTGCACCTGTTTCTGCATCGACGACTCGCAGGACGAAGCCCGCGGCCGGAAGCTCGAGGTTCACTTCGATGTCCGTGCGGCCGGCGACATCCACGCGAGCACTCGCGGAGCCGGCGCTTTTCGAGTCTCCGACTCGCTTGCCGGGAGTCGTATACAGATAGAGTTTGCCGCTCTGCCAGGTGCTGAGACGATACTCTCCCGAAGCGTCCGTTTTCGCCTGCGACAGGATGGTCTTCGCACTGTGCGGATCCGCCAGCGTGACGATCATCTCCGGCATGGCCGTGCTCTTCTGCGTAACGCGGCCATGGACTTCGACGGGACGCAACACAACGTCGAGCAAGGTCATCTCGTTCGCCGGCTCGAAGTCGCGGTAGAAAATCGTCTGTCCCGATTTGTTCTCGATCGATACCCGTTTCGGTCCGTATGCCGCGAAGTCGAAGCGGGTGTCGCCTTCGCGGAGCGGCACGCGTCGCAATGGAGCGTATCTCGCGGAATGCGAACCCTGGATCTCACCGGCGACGAGCGTGCCGTCCTCGAGCTCCTCTTCCTCGCGGCGAGGGAACTGCACGCGCACGATCACCGTGGGAGCGCGCCGCATCCGCACGTCCGGCAGTACGGTGCGCCGGACTTCTTTCAATTGCAGCTTCGCCGAGGGTGTAGGTGCATAGTCTTTGCTCTCGATGCGCCAGCCGACGGAGTGCGGCACCGGGCCGACGGAACGGAGCTCGGCGATGCCCTCGCGGCCCGTCACTGCGGACCAGCGCCGCGCGTAGAGTCTGCGAATGAGTGGTGCATTGAGGATTTCCGTCGGCGGGTCCCAGAGCACCCGCGCGCCGGCGACCGGTTTGCCGGTGGCACCGTCGACGACGCGCACGGAGACCGGAACGGTCGCGCTGGCGCGGACGGCGCCGAGGTCGGTGGTCTGTCCCGGCTTCACGATCATGCCCGAGCGAATGCGCGTGGCCGAGCCCGCGCCAAGCAATGCACCGGACCACGTGCCGGCGGGCAACGGCACGCGGAACGATCCTCCTTCTTCGAGTGTGAGCTCGCGTTCGACGATCTCCTCGGAGTTGCCGCGTTGCAGGAGCCACATGAAACGATCGCCTGCTTTCTGCGCCGGCCCTTCCAGCCGCCCCCGCAACCCGCCGAGCTCGCGGATTACCCACGGCCGCTTCTGCGAAAAGTCCGCGCGCGTGTACGGCTCGGCCTCGAAGCGGAGCATGCTCAACGACCACGGAAACGGGAGGTCCGCCGGAACGGCGATGACGCCGTTGCGAACCTGGAGCGGAACGACCGCCTCTCCACTGCGCACGCTGATCGCAGCCACCGCCTGCGGCGGATCGACTTTGATCGCGATCTGCGAGCCGGCAGCGGCTGCGGCCGCGCAGAGAAGCGCGAACACGAAAGAGACGGTACGTTGGATCATCAGACCAGCGACAGCGCGGCCCTGTCGGTCCATGCGCACGGCCTTTGGGACGCGTATTCCAGACCCGGGCAGTCAGAACCAAGGCACGGTTCGCCGCCGTCACCCGTCCCGACCCCGCACTGACCCCACTCCGAAGCCTGAATGACGCACTTGGTTCTGCCGGTCCACCAGTCCGCGACCTGTTCCTCACAGCCGGTGTGGCCCCAGTTGTAGCCCGTGCGGCAGAACCCCCATCCGTTCGGGGAAGTTCTACACACCCAGCAGCCAAACGCCGTCGACGCGCCGGTGAACATGAGGATGAGTCCGAGGATCAGGAGTCTTCGTGCAGTCGTCATCGTCACCTCCACGGCCTAACAGCGTATGGCCGTACCGCCTTACGGTCAATAGTAAATATGTCGTTATGCCTCTTATCCGTTCCATCTCGAATAGGAGCATCATTCCCTATGACCACCCGCGCCTTCGCCATCCTCCGCGCCGCCTTCGTCGCTCCGCTCTTCGTCTCCATCTGGATGTGGTTCTTTCCGCGCTGGTTCGCGCAGGCGAAAGGCGTTGCGTTCGAGGCGCAGCCGAATGCGCCGGCGATCGCGCTGATGGTCCTCGGCGGTCTGATCATGCTGCGCTGCGTGTGGGACTTTGCGTGGACGGGCCGCGGCACGCCGGCGCCGTTCGATCCGCCACGGCGGCTCGTCGTGCGCGGCCTTTATTGCCGGGTGCGCAATCCGATGTATCTCGGGATGGGCCTCGCGTTAGGCGGCGAGGCGTGGCTGATCCCGGCCATCGCCCGCGAGATTCTCATCATGATGCTGATCCTCTGGGCGGTCGTGAACGGATTCGTGATGCTGTACGAAGAGCCGAAGCTGCGCGAGCTATTCGGCGACGATTACAAAACGTATTGCGAGCACGTGCGCCGCTGGATTCCGCGGCTCACGCCGTGGTACCCTCCGCCCACCTGGAGTGATTTGCGTGGCCGCTTGCAACCAGGATAAAAAAAGCTAAAGAGCCGGCGTTCGTCAGCCCCTCTTCGCTTTTTCAGCGGCCCGCCGAGGACGACGCCCAATGCCACAACCGGATCGCACCGAAGAGCTTCGACAACTTCTCCAGCAGCGCATCCTCGTGCTCGACGGCGCGATGGGGACGATGATCCAGCGCTATCGCTTGTCCGAGGAGGACTTTCGGGGAGAGCGGTTCAAGGATCATCCGCGCGATCTGAAGGGCGCGAACGATCTGCTCTGCCTCACGCGTCCGGACGTCGTTGAGGCGATTCATCGCGCGTATCTCGAAGCGGGCTCGGACATCATCGAGACCAACACCTTCAACGCGCAGTCGATTTCGATGGCGGACTACGCCCTCGAGCCGTGGTGCTACGAGATCAACCTCGAAGCGGCGCGGATCGCGCGTCGCGCGGTCGACGCATTCTCGACCAAGGACAGGCCGCGCTTCGTGGCGGGCTCGTTAGGCCCCACGAATCGCACCGCCTCGCTGTCGCCCGACGTCAACAACGCCGGCCTCCGCACCGTCACGTTCGACGAGCTCGTCGCCGCGTACTACGAAGAAGTGCGCGGCCTCGTCGACGGCGGCGCCGACATCCTCATGCCGGAGACGACGTTCGACACGCTGAACCTGAAAGCGGCGCTCTTCGCCATCGAAAAGTATTTCGAAGACACCGGCATTCGCCTGCCCGTGATCGCCTCGATCACCATCACCGACGCAAGCGGACGCACGCTGAGCGGACAGACGGTCGAAGCGTGCTGGAACTCGATCAGCCACGCGCCTCTCCTCGCCGCGGGCATCAACTGCGCGTTAGGCGCGGAGGACATGCGCCCGCACGTCGAAGAGCTCTCGTCGCTCGCGCCCGTGTTCCTCTCCTGCTATCCGAACGCCGGCCTCCCGAATGCCCTCGGCGGCTACGACGAAACGCCCGAGATGATGGCCGCCACGCTGCGCGACTACGCGGAGAACGGCTGGCTCAACCTCGTCGGCGGCTGCTGCGGCACGGGGCCGGATCACATTCGCCTGATTGCCGAGACCGTGGCCACGCTGCCGCCGCGCGTGCCGCCGCATCCGCCGCAGTACCTGCGTTTGTCGGGACTGGAGCCGCTCACGGTGCGGCCCGACTCGAACTTCCTCATGGTCGGCGAGCGCACCCACGTCACCGGCTCGCCGAAGTTCGCGAAGCTGATCGAAGAGAACGATCTCGACGGCGGACTCAAAATCGCGAAGCAGCAGATCGACGGCGGCGCGAACATTCTCGACGTCAATATGGACGAAGGCCTGCTCGACTCCGAACAGGTGATGACCGACTTCCTCAACCTCCTGGCCGCGGAGCCCGACATCGCCAAGGTTCCGATCATGGTCGACAGCTCGAAGTGGTCGGTGATCGAAGCGGGACTGAAGACGCTGCAGGGGAAATCGGTCGTCAACTCGATCTCGCTCAAGGAAGGCGAGGAGGTCTTCAAGCATCACGCGCGGCTCGTGAAACGCTACGGCGCGGCGGTGATCGTGATGGCGTTCGACGAGCAGGGGCAGGCCGACACGGTCGAGCGCAAGGTCGAGATCTGCTCGCGCGCGTACGACATCCTCGTGAACGACGCCGGCTTCAATCCCGCCGACATCATCTTCGACGTCAACGTGCTCACCGTCGCCACCGGCATGGAGGAGCACTCGAGCTACGGCGTCGCGTTCATCGAGGCCGTGCGCCAGCTGCGCGAGAAGTTTCCGCTCGCGAACGCGAGCGGCGGCGTCAGCAACGTCTCGTTCTCCTTCCGCGGGAACAACGTCGTGCGCGAGGCGATGCACGCGGCGTTTCTGTATCACGCCATCAAAGCCGGGCTGACGATGGGCATCGTCAACGCCGGCCAGCTCGGGATTTACGAGGAGATTCCGAAGGATCTGCTCGAGCTCGTGGAAGACGTGCTGCTCAACCGGCGTCCCGACGCGACCGAGCGCTTGATCGCGTTTGCCGAAACCGTGAAGGGCAAATCGACGGCGACGGAGAAGGAAGCAGAGGCCTGGAGAAGCGGCACCGTCGAAGAGCGGCTCTCGCATGCGCTGGTCAAAGGCATCGTCGATCACATCGAAGCGGACGTCGAAGAGGCGCGGCAAAAGTATCCGACCGGCCTGTCGATCATCGAAGGGCCGCTGATGGACGGCATGAACGTCGTCGACAATCTCTTCGGCGCCGGAAAGATGTTTCTCCCGCAGGTGGTGAAGAGCGCGCGCGTGATGAAGAAGGCGGTCGCGTATCTGCTGCCGTTCATGGAGGCGGAGAAGCTGCAGTCCGGCAACGTCTCCGCGCGCGGCAAAGTGCTGATGGCGACCGTGAAGGGCGACGTCCACGACATCGGCAAGAACATCGTCGGCGTGGTCCTCGGCTGCAACAACTACGAGGTCATCGACCTCGGCGTGATGGTCTCCGCCGAAAAGATTCTCGACACCGCGGAGAAGGAGAACGTCGACATCATCGGCCTCTCCGGCCTCATCACGCCGTCGCTCGACGAGATGGTGCACGTGGCGCGGGAGATGGAGCGGCGCCATTTCAAGAAGCCTCTCCTCATCGGCGGCGCGACGACGTCAAAGCTGCACACGGCCGTGAAGATCGCGCCGCGCTACGGCTCTCCAACCGCGCACGTCCTCGACGCCTCGCGTGCCGTCAGCGTCGTTACGACCTTACTTTCAGAGAAGCGAGAGGCCTTCGCGCGCGACACCGCCGCCGAATTCCAGCGCCTGCGCGAAGCGCAGGAGTCGCGCTCGATCACGATCCTGCCGATCACGGAAGCACGCCGCCGTGCGCCGTCGCTCAGCTATGCGCCGGAAAAACCGGACTTTGTCGGTGTGCGGGTCTGGGACGAAGTCCCTCTGGAGCGCATCGAGCCGTTCATCGACTGGACCCCGTTCTTCCAGACGTGGGAGCTGCGCGGCCGCTATCCGCAGATCCTCGACGAGCCGCGGGCCAAGGAGCTGTACGACGACGCGCGCAAGCTGCTCGCCGAGATCATCGACAAGCGCCTGCTGCACGCCCGCGCGGTCTTCGGCATCTGGCCCGCGCATCGCGAAAGCGATGACATCGTGCTTCCGAACGCGCGCTTCCACACGCTCCGCCAGCAACAGGAAACGACCACCGGCGAAAACCTCGCGCTGGCGGACTTTGTCGCGCCGGCGAACGACTACGTCGGCGGCTTCGCCGTCACCGCCGGCATCGGCGTCGACGAACTGGTGGCGCGCTTCCAGAAGGATCACGACGACTACAACTCGATCATGACCAAAGCGCTGGCCGACCGCCTCGCGGAAGCGCTCGCGGAGCTCGTGCACAAGGAAGTGCGGGGGCAGTGGTACGCGAAGGACGAGCAGCTGACGAGCGATGAGCTGATCGCCGAAAAGTACCGCGGCATCCGCCCCGCGCCCGGCTATCCGGCGTCACCCGATCACACGGAAAAACGGACGCTCTTCGAGCTCCTCGGCGCGGAAACGCTGGGCATCCACCTCACCGAGTCGTACGCCATGACACCCGCCGCGAGCGTGAGCGGTCTCTACTTCGCGCATCCGCGGGCACGCTACTTCTCGGTGGGAAAGGTGGGCGCGGATCAGGTGGAGGAGTACGCGCGCCGGAAGGGGATGAGCGTGGAAGAAGCGGAGCGATGGCTCGCACCGAATCTAGGGTACGAGCCCGCCGTGTTTTTGACGGAAGTCCGTGACTTGGTATGACGGCTAATCCATACTTGCGTCGAGAGGTAGAGAATTGCGGGCTTCCCTTTCGGCGAAGGATCCTTCGCGCGATCAGCGTCTGCGCGGACCGGCGCGGGCGTTGCTGGTCGTCGATCCGCGCGTCCTCACGGACGTCGTCCGAGTTGCGTTCCATCATGCCCATTGCATCATCCGCGTAGCCTCCACGGGCCGGGAAGCCTCCACGGCTGCCGCGGACTGGAGCCCGCATCTCGTCGTGCTCGACCTCGACATCGGCGACGACGGGATGTTGAAACGCTTCGCCGCCGGTTTTCCGGTGATTGCTCTCACGCCGCGGAGCGATCTCGCATCCAGGCTGGCCGCCTTCGCGCAGGGAGCGGACGACGTCCTGATCGTGCCGTTCTCGCCGGAAGAACTGGCGGCGCGCGTCGTGGCGGTCCTGCGGCGCACCTATCGCGATGCGGCGGTCTTCACTCCGCTGCTTCGTCTCGGCGACCTGGAAATCGACATCCAGCACCGCCGCGTCCGCGCCGGCGGCACCGACCTTCACCTCACGTCACTCGAGCAGAGCCTGCTCTACCTGCTGGCGGCCAACGCGGGCCGGCTGCTGACCCGTGACGAGATCCTCGACGATCTCTGGGGCGCCGACTACGTGGCCAACAGCAACATCGTCGACCGGCACATCCGCAACCTGCGGGTCAAGCTGCACGACCAGTCACGGCATCCGCGATACATCGTCACCGTCCCCGGCCGCGGATATCGCTTCCTCGTGGCATAACGTCACGCCGCACGGCCGGAATGATAAAACTTCATGACTTCCGTACAGGCGGCAGCTATCGTCGGATGCGGGTCCAACCAACAATCCGGTTTCGAGAGAGAAAGGGATCTGTCATGCGATTCTCAGGGAAGCTACGTCTCTACGCGGTTCGCTGCACGCTGCTGTTGGTAGGTATCGCCGGCGTCGTGCCGGTTCAGGCTCAGACGCCGAAGCTCGGGTCCATCACCCAGATCTTCACCGGGAACATCCGAACCATGGACGCTGACGATCGCGTCGTCGAGGCCGTAGGGGTCGACGCGCGCGGGTTGATCGTGGCCGTCGGCACCGAATCGCAGGTCACCGCGACCGCGCCCAACGTGAAGCCGACCCGGCTGGCATCCGGGCAAACCTTGTTGCCGGGCTTTTTTGATGCTCACGTGCACATCAACGCATTGCTGTTGGCGCAAAGCGGCCTGGCTCCGGTGGTGGGTCCTTGTCGCCCGGAGCCGTACGCAGCCGGCGATTCGGGGTGCAAGAACTATATCCAGGAAGCCTTCGCGGACCTCCGGCGGAATCTCGGCAGATACGGCCCTTTCCCTGTCGCCCTCAATCTCGATCCGTCGCGGCAGCCGTATGACAAGAAGACGACGAGCGTGGAGTTCAAAAGGACACCCGCGACGTTCATCGCGGCGGATCTGTCGCCAACGGTGCCGATCCTGATCCTCGATCAGTCCGGGCACTTCGGTTACGCGAATCACGCGGCCTTCCGCAAGCTGCGAGAAACGATCTGCAAGAAGGACGCGCCCTGCGCTGCGTGGCCGCCGACGCTGACAGGTGGAGGCCGGTGGGTCACGTACCAGGACCAGGGCGATCCCTGCCCACCCGGGGATGACCCGACGATCTCCTGCTACACCGGTCTCCTGGCCGAGCCACCTGGCTTCTTCGCCTTCACCCCGGCGATCGGAAACGGTGCTTTGAATGATGTCCGTACAAATGCGTTGAAATACGTGGCGGGCGGGGGCAAGGGGGTGATCGGGACTCTCGCGTCTCTTCGCAAGGCGGGCCTGACGACGATCGTCAGCATGGCCGAGGACGCGAACACGGCCCGTGCGACGAAACGGCTCGCCGAGTTGCCGCTCTCGGGGACCCGGATGGTATCCATCATCCCGCCGGCTGTCGCAAAGGAGCTCTCGAACGACGAACAGCCGATCCTGCCCGGTTGTGATCCGCTGACGAACGCCAACTGCCGGCTGCCGCGGGACTTGGGCGTGACCGGCATCAAAGTGATCTCGGACGGGTCCACGCAGGGCTGCTCGGCGGCGCTCATCAAAAACGGTCCGGTGCAGTATCAAAAAGGCAGCGGGTGCGAGGACCCCTGGGGGCAGCCGCCCAACTACACGTTCGACGAGCTCCTGAAGGAATTAGGGCCTCTCTGGGAGAAGGGTACATGGCGCTTCGAGACTCACGCCAATGGCAACGCTGCTTTCGAAAACGTGCTCGAGGTGTATACCGCGCTCGAGCTCAAGCATCACAACCCTCACACCGCCACGGTGATCCACGCGACGGTGGGTGACGAGCGAGTGTGGCAGTTGGCCAAAGCCCTTCGAGACGGCAAAGAGATCGGCGGTAAGAAAGTCAAAATCGATCTGCGGTTCACCCATCTGATCGGTCATGTCGCCTACTGGGGTGCTGTCCTCAAAGATCAACTCGGCGCCGAGAGCGCGGCCAATATCGATCCCACGGGTTGGGATCAGAAGTACGGGATCCCGTTCACATTGCACAGCGACGCCACGGTCTCGGTCCCGATGCCGCTCTGGTTCGTGTCCCAGGCCGTCACCCGCAAAACCTGGACGTACCCGGAGTTGCGTGCCGACAGCGTGCAGGTCCTCGGTCCGGAGCACAGGATCTCGATCCGTGAAGCGCTTCGCGCCGTCACGATCGATGCCGCGAAGGAGAAGGAGCTCGACCGCTGGCTTGGCAGCATCGAGGTCGGCAAGGTGGCCGACTTCGTCCTGCTGAGCGCGGACCCGGTGTCTTACCTGAAAGACCCGGACAAGATCAGCAGCATCCGGGTCATCAACACCTATCTCGGCGGCAAGAAGACGGGACCCGATATGAAATAGCGCGCGGACGTTGCGGCGGGCTGTTGAAGCCCGCCGCTCGATTCGCTCACTTCAAATACTTCATCATCTCTTTTGCGGTAGCCACGTCGCTGCCGTTCGGGTCGAGCTCGATGTACTTCTGCAGGTTCGCCTTGGCCTCGGCGCTGTTGCCGCCGCGGACGTAGATCATGCCGAGCTCGTAGAACGCGCGGGCCATCTTCGGATCGGCGGCCACGGCCTGCTTGAGCAGCTTCTCCGCTTCGCCGTCCTTGCCGGCGTTGATCAGCTTCGCCGCGTCGTTGAACAGCTGTCCCGCGTTCGCCGGCAGGTGCTTCTGCGCCTCGGCCGCGGCGGCTTTGTCGCCCGACGCGGTGTAGGCGTTGAACAGCACCGACCACATGTCGAGGTCTTCGTTGTCGATGTCGAGCGCCTTCTTGGCCGCCTCGATCGACTTCGGATAGTTCTTCATCTTCAGCTGCGTCTTCGCGAGCGCGATCCACGCGGGCGTGAACGTGTCCTTCGCCGCGACGGCCGCTTCGAACTTCGCGATCGCCTCGGCGGTATTGCCCGCGTTCGCCAGCTCCGCGCCTTCGTTGTACGCGACCACCGCCGGATCGGCCGTCGGCCGCGCCGGTTCGGTCCCGGCCGCCGGTGCCGCCTGGCCCTTGCTCAGCTCGATGTCGCGAACGTTCGGATCGCCGAGCTTCAGCTTCATCACCTCTTCGTAAGGCGCATAGCCCGGCGCGGCGTACTTCACCTTGTACCGGATCGTGCCGTCGAGCACGAAAATGGCGTACGAGCCGTCCTTCTTGCTCTTCGCGTCGAGATGAACCTTCTTCGCTTCGGTCGCGTCGAGCGTAACCGTCGCGTCCGGAATCGGCTGTTTCGTCGCCGCGTCGAGGACCTTGCCGGTCAGGCGCGCCTCGCCGACGGCGAATGCATGAGCCGCCGGGAAGAGCAGCGTGACGAGGCAGAGCGCGAGAATTCTACGCATGGGCTTGTCTCCTGTTTGTCTGGAATCCGTTGATTTCAAACCAGGGAACGACGTCGATTATTCAAACGTCAGGTACGTTTGATCTTTGAGCCCGCGCTCGAAATCCTGAAGCAGGCGCATCCCTTCGTTCGGCTTCACCCGATCCTGCTTGATGGCGATGTCGATCTGCTGCTTCATCCGCTTCTCGAGATCGCGCCAGTCCCACTGCGTCATCGCCAGCACCTCGCCGATCGGCTGGCCGGGGATCTCTTCCTCGATGTAGAAACCGGCCTCTTCGTCCGGATCGAGGAACACATGCACCTCGTTCACGCGGCCGAAGAGGTTGTGAATGTCGCCCATGATGTCCTGATAGGCGCCGGTGAGGAACACGCCGAGGAAGTACGGCTCGTCGGGCTTGATCTCGTGGAGCGGGAGAGTCTCACGCACGTCGTTGAGGTCGATGTACTTCGAGACCTTGCCGTCGGAGTCGCAGGTGATGTCGACCAGCGTCGACTCGAGCATCGGCTTTTCGTCGAGGCGATGGATCGGCACGATCGGGAAGAGCTGTCCCAGCGCCCAGTGATCGAGCAGCGACTGGAAGACGGAGAAGTTGCAGATGTGCTGATCGGCGAGCTCGATCTTCAGGTCGCGCACGTCCTCCGGCACTTCCCCGGGGTCCATGGCGCTGACGATCGTCTGCGTCCGCTCGGCGATCTGCCAGTACAGCGACTCCACGCGCGCCTTGACGTCCAGGTCGAGCAGGCCGAGCTCGAACATCGTCTGGGCTTGCTCTTTAATCTGCTGCAGGTCGTGCCACGCCTCGTTGACCGTCTCGACGCTGAGGTGCTCGTCGATGTCGATCAGCTCTTTGACCAGCTTGTGATCGCGGGCCCGGATTTCGCGCGGCTCGAGCGGCGTCTTCTCGATCGCGCCGAAGGCCTGCACGACGAGCACGGAGTGATGCGCGACGGTGGCGCGCCCCGATTCCGACACGATGTTCGGATGCGGCACCTTCTCGTCGTCGCAGATGTCCATGATGTTGTAGACGATGTCGCTCGCGTACTCCTCGACCGAATAGTTCATCGAGGAGTGGAACGTCGAGCGCGAGCCGTCGTAGTCGATGGCGAGGCCGCCGCCGACGTCGACGTATTCGAGCTTGTGCCCGCTCTTGTAGAGCTTCGCGTAATACATCGCCGCCTCGCGGACGGCGCGCTTGATCGTCAGGATGTCGGGGATCTGCGAGCCGATGTGGAAATGCAGCAGCTTGAACGAGGAGCTCATGTTCGCGTGGGCCATGATCTCCATCGCTTCCAGCATCTCGGCGGTCGAGAGGCCGAACTTCGCGTGCTCGCCGCCCGAGGTCGCCCACTTGCCCGCGCCCTTCGACAGCAGGCGCACGCGCAGGCCGATCCACGGCTCGACGCCCAGCTCTTCGGCGATCTTCGTGATCTGCTCGACCTCGGAGACCTTCTCCGCGACGATGATCACTTTCTTGCCGAGCTTGCGACCGATGAGCGCCGTGCGGATGTAGTTCCGGTCCTTGTAGCCGTTGCAGATGATCAGCGACTCGGGATCGTTGTGGACGGCGAGCCCGGCGAACACCTCCGGCTTCGAGCCGACCTCGATTCCGTGATGAAACGGCCGCCCGGCGTCGAGGATCTCCTCGACCACTTCGCGCAGCTGGTTCACTTTCAGCGGAAACACCGCGCGATAGACGCCGCGGTAGCCGTGGTCGTTGATCGCGCGCGTGAACGCGCTGTTGAGCGTCTCCACGCGATGGCGCAGGAGGTCCTGAAAGCGGATCAGGATCGGCGTGGGGAGGTTGATGCTTTGGGCTTCGCGGACGACGTCGATGATCGGGACGGCGATTCCTTTCGCCTGCAGCGGCGCGACCGTCATTTCCCCGTCGGGCGCGACCTCGAAGTACCCCGCGCCCCAGCGGTCGATCATGTAGAGGGAGATCGCGTCGTCAATCGTCCAGTCGCGCTGTTGGGCTTCGATGATTTCTTCGGCGTGCGTGGTCAATTTCTCGTCAGGTTCCTCCGCGCGAAGGATAAAGCAAAAACAATTCTTGCTCGGACAAAACCAGGTCCGCCGCCCGCGCGGAGTCGACGGCATGCTCCACCGTGCGCGCGCCGGGAATCGGAACGACGGTCGCGGCCTGGGCCCGAGCCCACGCGATCGCGACCTGTTGCGCCGATACGCCGCGCGCCGCGGCGATTTGTTTTATCGGCGGGAGCTCGTGCAGCTTCTTCGCCAGCCGCGATCCGCCGAGGGGACTGTAGGCGAGGAAAAGAATGCCGCGGCGCGCGCACTCCTGCGCGAGCGCGATCGACTCCCGCGCGTACGGACTCAGTCGGTTCTGCACCGAGGCCACCGGCAGAATCTGCGACGCGCGGTCGAGGTGATCGACGGTGACGTTGCTGAGTCCGAACCAGCGAAACTTCCCTTCGCGCTGCAGCTCCGCGAATGCTTCGATGCTCTTCTCGAACTTCACCTTCAGATCGGGCGCATGGAATTGATAAAGCCAGATTTGCTCCGTCTGCAGCGCGCGCAGGCTCCGCTCGCACGCCTCGCGGATGTGCTCCGGCCGCCCGTCGTTGACCCACGCCCCGCCGGGACGGCGCAAGCCCGCCTTCGTCGCCACGCGGATCTCGTCGCGACGCCCGATCGAGGCGATGAGCCGCTCGTTGTGGCCGAGGTCCTCGTCGTCGAGGCAATAGACGTCGGCGGTGTCGATGAGGGTCATGCCGGCGTCGATCGCGGCATGCAGCACGCGGCGCGCGGTCTCTTCCGGCGGCCGTCCCTTGATCGACAGCGGCATCCCGCCGAATCCGATTTTGCTGACGGCTTCCATGCCGCGCATTATCATCCGCCACGATGAAGGACCGCATCGACGCCATCCTGCGGCGCAACCAGGCTGAATATCTGGAGTCGATCCTCCCGCCGCGCGACGCGCTGCTGGAGGAGATGGAGAAGTTCGCCGACGAGCACGGGCATCCGATCGCCGATCCCGAGGTCGGGCAGCTGATGCGCACGCTGGTGCGGATGAAGCGCCCGCGGCGCATTCTCGAAGTCGGGACGAACATCGGCTACTCGGTGATCGTCCTCGGCCGCGAGAGCGATCCGGAGAGCGTGGTCGAGACGATCGAGATCGATCACAACACGCTCACGACCGCGAAGCGCTTCGTCGCCGAGGCCCAGCTGCCGTGCCGCGTGGTCTTCCATGAAGGCGCCGCGCTCGACGTCCTGCCGCGCCTCACCGGCCCCTTCGACTTCGTCTTCATCGACTGCGTGAAGAGCGAGTACATCGACTACCTCGATGCGCTCCTGCCGAAGCTCGAGCGCGACGCGGTGATCATCTGCGACAACCTGCTCTGGAAGGGACAGGTCGCGGCGGGCGTGCACGATGCCGCAACCGACGCGCTGCGCGCGTTCAACAAGCGGATCACCAACGACCCAAGGTTGCTGACGACGATCCTGCCGGTAGGGGATGGGACGGGCGTTTCGGTGGTGCTGTAACGCGCCGAAAAAAGAAACGGCGGGCTAAAGCCCGCCGCTCCACATTCGCGTTTTGTCGAGAGACTTACTTCGCGGCGACGTTCGCCGACTTGATCATGCCCTTGACCGGGATCGTGACCGTCGGATGGATCTTGTCGTTCGTCTGAACCGTCACGGTGCCGTCGATGGCGCCGGCCTTCGCTTCCTTGTCGACCTGCACCGTCACCTGGTACTCGCCCTTGTTC
>DATFHJ010000410.1:0-3136 GCA_035248585.1 Thermoanaerobaculia bacterium | reverse complement strand
GGTCACCAGGTAGGGACCGATCGTATTTCCGGTGTCGAAGTCCTTGCCCTTGCTCGGGCCCATCCCGAGCGGTCCTTCTTTCATTTGCTGGTCACGCGCGCTCCAGTCGTTCCAGATGGTGTAGCCGGCGATGTACCGTTTCGCATCGGCCTTGCTGATGTTCTTGCCGCGGCGGCCGATGACGACGGCCAGCTCCAGCTCGAAATCGAATTTCTCACAGTACTTCGGCCATTCGATCACATCGTCCGGGCCGGACACCGTGTCGGGATCGCCTTTGTAGTACGCGGGTACTTCATACCAGACGGGTGGAATGGACGGACGTCCGAGCGCTTTGCCGGCCGTCAGCATGTGGCCTTCGAACGTCAGAAAATCCCGAATCACGCGTGGGCGGGGGACGGGCGCCAGCAGGCGAACTTCCGATGCCGCGTAAGTCGTGCGCGCACCGAAGGCGTCGGCGTGCCTCGATGCTGCTTCGATCGCCTGCCCGGCGGCTCGCCGGCCCACATCACCGGTGCCGAGAAACGCGACCATGTCGGAGGAAAAGAGCATGGCCGCCAGCCGCTGGGCATCGCAGCCGGAGTCGGTATTTTCGAGGTGAGCCGCGTAGCCAGCCGCGAAATCAATCAGCTGTCCGTCCACTGCCGCGCCGATCCGCCGCAGCGGTCCCGCCGCTGTAGATATCTCGAACGTCGCGAGCTTCATGAGCCCTACATCTTACTTCGTAGCAGCCCTAGCTGTCCCGACACAGAGGCACGGAGGCACAGAGAAATGCCTACGCACCAAGAATTTGTCGTTACATGAGCGCCCAGATGGAGAGGAGCGTGAAGAATCCGTAGAACAGCGACATCGCGACGAGTGCGACGCGGCGCCACATTGAAGGCCGAAACTCTTCCGGCAGCAGGCGCGTGTTCACGTACAGGAGATGAAGCGCCGCGATTGTGAACACCATCCCGGCGATGTTGGCGGCGAGCATCAAGAGAATGATGGGTTGCGCGAGCCTCAATGCGAAGATGCCCCACAGGCACACGATCCCCAGGGCCCCGTAATACACGACGCGAACGTCACCGCCGCTCAAGGCGCGCGCGCGATGACTGCCGGTCCACACGATATCTGTGAGCGAACGAACCATGCTTTCGATGATGTCGAGCTGCGTTTTAAAAAGAATCCACGCCGCCAGCGTGGCAACGATCGCGCCGGCGACGGCCCCCGATCGTGCGCCTACCGCTGAGGCGAGCGCCGCGGCCATCCCGAGTCCTTGAATGTTCGTGCCGCTAGGAAGGAGCGTCACGTACAGAACGGCGGGCAGCATCATGCCCAGCATCGCACCGGTGAAAAACACTCCCCACTGGTCCGCGCTGACGATGCGCCACCAGCCGTGCCATCGGCGCATGTTCTCCGCTGTCGGTTTCACGATGAACCCGGTGTGAGCGAGGTTCACCTTGTGGCCGCCGACCGCCGCGGGTATGTAGCCCGCGCGCTGACCCATTCCGTAGCCTTTGTCGCGTGCCCAGCTCGAGAGCGCGATGTTTACCATGCCACCGGCGCCCGAATACCCGGCCAGGGCGGCGAGCAGCAGGTAATCCTGATTGCTCGGCATGAACGTGAACGTGCGGCGCGGCAAATCGAATCCGAAGAATCCGACCGCTGCGGCGGCCCATGTGGTCCCTGGGACGAAGTACAGGCCAAGCGCGAGGAATCCGCCGAGGATGCAGACGACCATCACCCAGTTGAGGAGCTCGAGCGTCCGCTCGATGCGGCGCCCGAGCATCAGCAGCACGATGCACAGCAAAAACGTCCCCACACCGAGCTGATAAATCAGCGTCGCGTCGGCCGGTCCCGCGATGCGCCGCGTAGCCAGAAAGAAAATCGCTCCCGCCGACAAGCCGGCGGAGTACGGCCAGCCGACCTGCAGCAGGTACATCGCCACATACAGCCACGCCCAGAATGCGCGCGCCGGGCGCGTCCGCATGAACCCCGTAAACACAGGCTCGCCGGTCGCGACCGTGTAGCGCATCAACTCGGTGTTGAAGATTGTCTGGAAGAAGACCGCGACCAAGGTGATCCAGAGGAGCGACATGCCATAGCGGACAAACGCCGTCGGCCCGAGAAGGAACTCACCCCCGCCGAGCGAGAGACCGAGGACGATCACACCGGGCCCGACGACTTTGGCCCACTCGAAGCCGGTGGGCGCCGGCGCCTCGGGCAGCTCGGCCTCAATCCAAGGTTCGAGACCAGTACGCGTTTCCGGCGTCATCGCCGCGCCGTCACGACGATCGACTCGGGGACTCTCGACTCTAGAACTCATTGGACTCCTGGACGCTAGGCTTTAGGCCTTGGGCTTTAGGCCTTGGGCTTTGGGCGACTCGTGTGCTGGACTCTATACCAGTTCGCATCCGCTCGTTCGCAAAGCGGACGACGTCGTCCACGGGCTGCCTCAGCTGGCCGTCGATGGCGAGCATCGCGATCCCGTGCACGTTCGCCCAGATATATTGGGCGAGCGCGAGCGGGTTGTCGTCGCGGATCTGACCATCCTTCTGCTGCGACACGATGGCGTTCACGAGCACCCGGAACGCGCCCTCGCCCTCCTTCGCGAGATCCGAATCCGGCGCCGCACTGCGTACGTTCCCTCCAAACATCACACGGTAGTGCGATGGATGCGCCACGGCGAACTGCACGTACGCCACACCCATCGCCTCGAGACCCTTTCGGCCGCCGCCGTGCTCGTCCCAGGCGATCTGCGTCTGCTCACGCAGCGTACGGAATCCTTCGGTGGCGACCGCCGCCAGCAGCGCCGATTTGTCGGCGAAATGCCTGTACAGCGCGGTTCGCGACACCCCGAGTTTTTGGCCCACGGCCCGCAGCGTCAGCGCGGCGACGCCGCCCTTTTCAATCGTCCGCAGCGCTTCCTGCAGAAGCGACCGGGAGAGGTCGCCGTGGTGGTACCGATCCGCGCGTTTTCTGGCCATATCGGGCATCGTACGGGACTATGTTGACAATGTCAACATGTGCCGGTATATTGATGTTGACAGTGGCAACATCACGTCGCCGCTGCCGGAATGTGAGGACCCGATGAACATGATGAGCGTGAACCCGAAGACGGCATTGACGAACCTATGGACGTCCGACGCCAGGCTGA
>DATFHJ010000409.1:0-4952 GCA_035248585.1 Thermoanaerobaculia bacterium | reverse complement strand
CGTGCAGCACGGCCCACGAATCCTCCTTCGCGAGAAGGATGTCGTCGTGGCCGTCGCCGTCGAGATCGCCCGCCGGCAGGAACGTCGTCGACTGAAACTCTTCGAGCGTCGGTGTGTGCACCACCGGCGCGAAGCCGCCGTAGCCGTCGGAGGCGATGACGCTGATCCGCTCGTTGCGCCAGTCGTAGACCACGACGTCGAAGTTGCCGTCGCCGGTGACGTCCATGATCGCGTACCGCACCAGCGCGTCGCTGGACGTCGGATTCGTCGCGAGGTAGATGTCGAACGCGCGATACGCGCGCATCGTGCCGTCGCCGTTGCCGCGGATGAACGAGACCACGTCCGGCTCGTCCTGAGGGAAGACCAGGCCGCCGCTGCTGCCGGCATTCACCGCGAGCAGGTCGACCTTTCCGTCGCCGTCGGCATCACCGGCTGCGGTAACGCCCATGCGCGGGCCGCTGAGGTACAGCCGCGGCGCGTCGAACGTCCCGTCGGCATTGGAGGTGACGACGGCGAACGTCATCGCCCAGGCGCTGACGAGCACGAGATCGGGAAGCCCGTCGCCGTCGAAGTCGGCGGTGTGAACGCCGGAAACGTTCCGAACCGGGACCGATTGTCGGGTTCCGTTCTTTCCGAACGACACCAGCGCCGTCGCTTTCGAATCGTCGCGCTCCGCCGAAACGGTGTCCGCCGCTCCATCGCCGTTGAAATCGGCGGCGGCGATCATGTCCATCGACTCGCCGGTGTACCAGTTCTCCGGGCTGAAGCTGGCGCCGTCATTCCGCAGAATCCAGTTCGAGGTGCCGCCCACGACCGCGATATCGATGCGGCCGTCGCCGTCGAAGTCTCCCGCGGCCGCGTCTTCGACTGCGACATATCCGAACGGCACCGGCGCGAGCGGCGCGAATCCGTTTGCGCCGTTCGAGCGGAAGACGTGCAGGATCGCGTCGTGGCCGCCGGTGATCGCGGCGACGTCGATTTGATGGTCGCCGTCAAAGTCCGCGGCGACGACGGCGTCGTATGCGCCGGTGGTGATGACGAACGGCAAGCCGAACGTGCCGTCGCCGTTCGCGAGCAGCACCGCCACGATCGCCTCGCCCGGCTTCGAGAGATAGACGTCGAGCCGGCCGTCGCGATCAAAGTCCGCGCTGCCGGAGACGTGCAGTCCGGCCACCGGCGTCACGACCGGAGCCCCGAACGCGCCGTGGCCGCGGCCCGGCACCACGCGGATCTCCTTCGCCGACGCGACGAGGAGGTCGGGGATGCCGTCGCTCGTGAAATCGGCGGCGGTCGTGAACACGGGCGCGTCGGCGAGACCGGAGACCACCGGCACCGCATTCATGAATCGCGGCTCTGCATGAAGCGCGGCGCCGCCGAGGACGAGCGCGAGCAGCAGCAGGCGACGGACCATCTGCGGAACATGGTACCGTGCGCCGCGTGAGTCCGCAGGACGTTTTCCCGCCGCTCAACGCCTCTCTCAACGCGCTGAGCGGCGTCTTTCTGCTCATCGCGTACGTGCACATCCGCAACAAGCGCATCGCCCAGCATCGCCGCTTCATGCTCGCGGCCTGTTTCACCTCGCTCGCGTTTCTGGCCTGCTACGTGACCTACCACTCCCTGCGCGGCGGCGTGGTGACGAAGTTCGCCGGCACGGGCGCGATCCGCACGCTGTACCTGGCGATCCTCACGTCGCACACGATCCTGGCCATGGTCATCGTCCCGCTGGCCATCCTCAGCGTCATCAATGGGTTGAAGATGCGCGTCCCGCAGCACCGCCGCGTCGCGAAGTGGACGTTCCCGCTTTGGATGTACGTCTCCGTGACGGGCGTGCTGGTCTACTTTTTTCTCTATCAGTGGTTCCCGTCAACTACTTGACGAACCGCTCCTTCTTCGCCTCCTCCACACTTCGAAACGCCGGCACCGGCAACGCGATGCGTCTCGCCGACACATCTTTCCCCGCAAAGTAATCGGCCATCAACAACTGCACGTCCGCGTTCGGCTCGAGGTCCTCGTGTCCCGCATTCGCCACGATCACATGCATCGCGTACGGCATCGTCCAGCGGATTTCCTCGGCCTGATACGGTGGGGTGTTGCTGTCGAGCGTGCCGCTGATGAAGAGGATCGGCAGGTCGGAGATGATCGGGCTCTTGAACGCGTCGGGCTGCTCCACGGCCGTCGGCAGCGCGGCACAGACCTCGGGGAAGGAGCCGTTCAGCGCGTTCGCGAAAATCGACACCGGCGTCTGCTGCGCGATCTCGCGGTCGCGGCTCGCCGTCGCGCCGCCCGAGCAGCGCATGCCGGTGTACATCAGATCGACGCCCGACATCGAGGCCTGGTTGTAGCGCTTCTCGACGAACCAGGCCAGGATCGACGGATCGCCCTGTTCGATCGTTCGCAGCAGCGCGGGGAACACCGGGAAGTCGTTGCCGTCGCCGATGTCGGCCACGAGAATGCGCCGCAGGGCGTCGGGACCGATGCGTACTTCGATTTTCTCTTTCGACTTCTGATCGGTGATGCGCACCGGAATCGGCTCGCGCTCGAGCTTTGCCAGGACGCGCGTGAGCCGCGCGGTCATGTCGTCTTTCGCGAGGATCGACAGCTTCGCCAGCTGCGCGTCGAGCATCAGCGGCAGCTTGCGCATGTGATTCGGCCCCGAGGTGCCGATGAGCGCCGCGCGCTCGATCGAGGCCGGATACGCGCGCACGATCGCGAGCGCGAGCGACGTGCCGTAGCTATGGGCCATCAGGCTGAGTTTCGGAACGCCGAGGGCCTTGCGCAGGTCTTCGACGTCGGCCGCGCTTTCCACCATCGTGAAGCCGGCGACGTCGATTCCTTTCGCCGTCCACTCCTCGACGCAGGCCCGCGTCGCCGCGACCACGCGCGGCAGCATCTCCGCGGCCGGCGCGAATCGCGCCTGCGGCTCGGCCGGCGTCGGCGCGCATTGCACCTTCGGCGTCGACTTCCCGATGCCGCGCTGATCGAGCAGGATCACGTCCGCGATCTCCGCGAGCCGCGTCAGCGACGGCAGCGCGTACGGATTCCGCGCCACGTTCACCCCCGACCCGCCCGGCCCGCCCGCGAGATAGACGATCGGCGCCGCCTTCTTCGTACCCTCCGTCCGCAGCCGCACGAACGCCAGCTCCGCCGTCCCCGACTCGGGATGGCCGCGGCGAAGCGGAACCGTGATCTTCCCGAGCTGGGCCTGCAGGGCTCCGCCCCCGCCCGGAAGCTCGAACGGCTCCCAGCGAACGGCCGGAGTCTCGGGTGTGGCGGCGAGGAGAAATGAGAAGGCAAGCGCAAGCATGTGAACAACTTAGCGCACCGCGCGGCGGCTGTCTTTCACGTCCTTAACATCCGCCCGTGATGTAGATCACGGTCGCCTTCCCATGTTGAACCTAAGTTCCGTCGATTCGCTTCGGACTAATTTTTAAGGAGCTTCGATGAAAAGGACCACGCGCGTCTTTATTGCTGCGTTCGCGTTTGCGACGCTTTGTTATGTTCCCGCGGTGCTCGCGCAGAGCACCAGCGGCAGTTTCAGTGCCGTCAACGAGGAAGGCACCCGGCGCATCGATTTCAAAGCTGATGTGTTCTCGGGCGGCCGGGCCTCGGGTGACATCAAGTTCACCGGACCGATCTCGATTCCGGATCAGGACGTCGACGGCGAGGGCCGCGTCGAGGTGATCAAGAACACCTCCGTCACGCTGTACGCGAGCGTCGATTGCGGCAGGGTCGAAGGCAATCGCGCCACGGTCTCCGGCCTGATCAAAGACTCGGACGTTCCCGCGTTCATCGGCCGCCGGCTCATGCTCACCGTCGAAGATGGCGGCGAGAAGCCGGATGGCTTCACCTGGGGTCAGTACTTCGCCACCGGCGGACGGTGGGTTCCGAGCGACGCGGATCTGAAAGAGGATCCGGGCACCGGCATGAGCTGGGTCGCCACGGATTCCGAGTTCAAGGACGACAAGGGCATTACCGTGACCACGGACCCCGCGCCGGTCCCTGTCGATTGCCAGGGCTTCTCGCTGGCCTCGTATGAGCTCGAGGATCTGGCGAAGGGCAGCGGAGACATCATCATCAAGCGGTAATCGCGTCTCGATACGCCGCCGGAGTCACGCCGATTCTCATCCGAAAGTGCCGGGTGAGGTGGGACTGCGAGGCGAAGCCGGCGTCGAGCGCGATGTCGGCAATCGGCCGCCGCGAAGCCATCAATTCGCGCGCTGCGTAGTCGATACGCAGCGCGCGTAGGTAATCGCCGAGCGTCAGGCCGTGATGGCGCGGAAAGGCGCGGGAGACGTGCACCGGATGCACGCCCGCCGCCTCGGCGATCTCGCGCAGGGAAAGCTTTCGGGTGAAGTGCGCGTGCAGGTAGTCGCGCACGCGGCCGTTCCAGCGGCCGTCGCATTCCGGCTCGCGCGCCAGCTCGCCGGCCAGCGCGAACGCGCCGCTCTCGATCGCCAGCTGCGCTGCGTCATCCTCATCGGACGACTCTACATGCACGCGCCGCGCGAGCAGTGCGGTCCATCCCGTCAGCTCGGCCGACGTCGCGGGCATGCGCAGGTCGCCGGCCGCGAGCTCGATCGAGAAAATGCGTCCGCCGCGCGCGCCCCAGCGCTCGTGGTGCTCTTCGCCGGCGGGATAGAAAAACGCGCGGCCCGGCTCGCGCTGCCGCTCGCTGCGCCCCGCCGTCTGCGTGCTCACGCCGTCGAGCATGAGACAGCACAGCGGACGCGCGTGCGCGTGCGGCGGCGTGCTCGCGTGCGGCGCGCAAACGCTCGTCCAGTAGCCGATGCCGGCGACGGTGCGGCCCGGGCGCTCGACGGCGTGGTAACCCATTCGATAGAGGATAGACGCCTCTGCGCGGCAACGGTTCGCTTCATCTATGATGCGCGGGTCGAAGTGATGTCGCTTGCCGAAGAGCTCCGAACGTACCAGCCGTTGAACGACGTCGAGCG
>DATFHJ010000408.1:0-3481 GCA_035248585.1 Thermoanaerobaculia bacterium | reverse complement strand
CGTGCGGACCTGCTGCTTCGATCCCACCTCGATGCCGAAGTACGTCATCCGCTCGCTGATCACCTCGGTGATGCCGCCTTCGTTGATCGCGTAGCCGATGCCTTCGAAGAGATCGGGCCGGTGCGCGAGGAGCCACTTCATTCCCTCGTTGCTGCCCGCTTCCTCCTCGGCGGTGGCGAGGAAAACGATGTCGTGCTCCGGCGGGCCGTTCCGATGCACGGCCGCGAGCGCGAGCAGCTCGCAGATGGCGAGCGCCTTCATGTCCAGCGCGCCGCGTCCCCACAGTTGATTGAGATGGATGTCGCCGCTGAACGGCGGGCGCCTCCACCCCACGGGATCGGCTCGCACGACGTCGATGTGATTGAGCAGCAGCAAGCCCGCGCCTCGCTGTTTTCCGCGCACGCGGATGTAGACGTTGAGGCGGTTCGGCGTGCCTTCGATCAGCTCGGCCTGCAGCCCATGCCGCTGCGCGATCGCCGCCAGCCACCGCGCCCCCTTCGCCACGCCCTCGGCCGTGGACGTGTCGATGCGCACGTAGTCGCGCAGCAGGAGGATCTCCGGCGTGATGGTTTCTTTTTTCGGGATGTAGCGCATGTCGCGCGCGAGCTGATCCTGTTCCGAGCGGTTCCAGAGCACGAACGCGGCGACGCCGATGGCCAGCGCACCGCACAGAATCGCCGCGGCGATCCGCTCGTTGCGATGGCGCCGCGTGATCGTCATCGCCGCCACACCGCCGCCGCGAGGAGCAGCAGCGTCACGACGATCGAGACGACGAGCGCATTCGCGGCGAGATCATTGCGGTAGCGCATCGCCACGCGATGCCGTCCCGCCGGCACGGCGATGCCCTGATATCCGACGTTCGTGATCACCGGCTCCACGCGTTTCCCGTCGATCGTCACGCGCCAGTACTTGTGCGGCGTCACGCTCATGACGAGGAAGGCTTTCCCCGCGGCCTCCACGTCGATCACCGCCGTATTCGCCGTCTCCCGCACGCCGCGCACGACGCCGCGCGCGGGGGTGAATGCCGGCGCCTTCACGAACGCGGACGTCAGCGGATACTGGCCGGGGGTGTGGAGCTTGTCGACGAAGTCGCGGCGGTCGCGGATCGTCACGACCTGCTCGGCAAAGTAGTAGCGCGGGTAGTGCTCCTTGATCTCTTCGAAATCGATCGGCTGCGATTTCGTGAGGTCGCCTTTGGTCCGCTTCTTCTCGTCCGCGAACTTCCGGTAGTTCGCGCGGTACCAGATGTTCGACATCGCCGCGAACGGGCGCCACCAGTCCTTGCGGCCGTAGCGCTTCACGTCCCACACCGAGTCGATGAGATCGAGCGTCGGCAGGAGCGCGGTCTTGTCGTAGTCGCGGTCGATGACCATCTGCAGCTTGTGCCCGGCCGGGATCTCCGGCATCAGACCGTTGCGCACAATCCAGTAGACGGCGCCGCCGGCGGAAAAGTAATCGCGCGCGATCGGCTCGCGCCCGTACCAGTCGGCTTCGTGAAAGATGCGAAAGGCGCCGCGATTCGGCGGGAACTGCGCGAGCGCGTCCGGCTCCTTCAGAAAGAAGCGCGCCGGCATGCGCGGGTTGATGTGATTCGAGACCGGACCGAGGTCCGCGGCGACGAAGAGAAACGCCAGCACGAGCCAGACCGGGCGCTTGATGACGTACACGGTGCGCAGCAATCCGAGCAGCAGCACTCCTCGGATCGCCGCAATGATCCAGTCCTGATGCGAGATCTGCGTCATCTTCGTGGCGGCGCCGCCTTTGACCAGTCCCCACAACTTCGTGAAGCCCATGCCGTACAGCGGCGTGAATCCGGCGATCGCGAACACCGCCGCGACGATGGCCGTGGCCAGGACGAATCCCATCGCCGCGTCGCGCACGTCGCGGTCGCCGTCGAGCATGCGGTCCAGCATCTTCGTCGCCAGCACCGTCGCGGCGAAGATGGCGATGAGGATGAACTTCTCCGGATAGCGGATCGACTCGGCGATGTGCAGCTTGTAGAGGATCTTCATCACCGGCGTGTGTCCGCCGAGGGCGATGAGCGAGGAGAAGATGAAGAGCAGCAGCACGAAGCGCCCGCCGCGCGGGCGGATGAACAGCGCCGCGATCGCGAGGGACGTGATCAAGAGACCGCCGTAGATGTTGAAGAGAAACGGCGAGCCCATTCCGGGATACAGCCCGCCCGACCAGTACCACATCACGCGGTTGATGGAGATGTGTCCGAGGAAGTTCGGGTAGATCAGCTCCGCGTACTTTGCCCACGGCATGCTCCACGCGCTCACGAGCGAGAAGTCGAAGGGACGCGAGCGCGCGGAGTCGGAGACGTGGTCGAGCGCCGGAATCATCTGCGCCGCGCCCATCATGAAGGCGGCGATGGAGATGAGGGCGATGAACGCGACGCGCGACAACATCTCCGGAATGGCGTGCTTCCACGACAGGTCCGCGTCGCGCGCCGCGTACCAGCCGCGATAGAGCGCGTACATGCCGATCAGCAAGCCGGTCTGCATCACCGTCGTCGGCTCGGCGACGAGGAACTGCAAGCCGAGAAACAGCGAGGCGAGCGCGAAGTAGCGCAGCGACGGCGCGAGGAGGAATTTGCGCACGTACAAACACGTGAGTGGAAGCCACGCCGCGCAGAAGAGGATCGGCAGGAGGTTGACGTACGAGAGGTAAATGCCGCCGAGGCCGAATGCGAGCGCGCCGAAGAACGCGGCCGGCGGACGGATCTCGAGCGAGCGGAGAAAGGCGTACATCCCGAAGAGGCCGATGTAGATGTGCACGAGGATGTGCAGGCGATAGCCGAGGTCGTAGCTCGGCAGGAGAATCAGCCAGGTGAGGGGATAGAAGACCTCGTGCTCGGGATTCGCCGCGATCGGCTGCCCGGCGCCGAAGTAGCGGTTCCAGTACGGGAACTCGCCGTTCTGCACGATCTCGCGCAGGACCTGCTTGGTCGGGTAGTAGTAGCGCGACAGATCGCGCATGTAGAAGTTGCCCGAGCCGATCAGGACGTCCGCGAAAAACGCGGTCGCGATGAGCGCGAGAAGAGCGAGAGCAAGAACGTCGGAGCGTCGCGGCGTCGTCACGGCGCGCGCATTGTACCGACTGCCAACGCCGCCATCGTTACGAGAGAAATCACGACCCCGATCGCGATCAGCGGATTGCGATACCTCATTTCAATCACGTGCCGCCCCGGCCCGAGCTCCAGCCCCTGATATCCGAGGTTCGTGACGATCGGCTTCGCCTCCACGCCGTCCACGCGCACGCGCCAGTACTTGTGGGGGGTGACGCTGAGGACGAGAAAGCCGCGGCCCTCGCTCTCCGCCTCGATCCGAATCCGATTCGCGCTCTCTTCCACCTTCCGTACGATCCCGCGTCCCGGCCGGAACGCGGCGACGTTCGCGAACGCGACGTCGTTCGCGAACCGCCGCGTCGTGAGCAGCCGCACGAAGTCCTCTTGCCCGCGAATCGACACCACTTCACC
>DATFHJ010000407.1:0-2954 GCA_035248585.1 Thermoanaerobaculia bacterium | reverse complement strand
GACGGACAGCTCGAAGAAGCGGCGTGGAAGGAAGCGACGCCGATCCCGATCGCGTGGGAGTGGGCTCCGGCCGACAACGCGCCCGCGCTCGTGGAGACGACGGTGCTTGTCACGTTCGACGACCGCAACTTCTACGCGGCGTTCCACGCCCGCGATCCGCGGCCGAAGAACATCCGCGCGCGCTACCAGGAGCGCGACGTCGACGGCGGCGACGACTCGGTGGGGCTCTGGATCGACACGTTCAACGACGACCGTCGCGCCTACAAATTCCGCATCAATCCCCTCGGCGTGCAGCGCGACTCGATCTTCAGCGACGTCGAAAACGCCGAAGACCTCTCCTGGGACGCCATCTGGGACTCGGAGGCGCGCATCACCGAGGACGGCTACATCGTCGAGATCGCGATTCCGCTCCAGCAGCTGCGCATCCCCGCGCGCAGCGGCCCGCAGACGTGGGGCCTGCTGGCGATGCGCAACTACCCGCGCGACGTCCTGCATCAATTGCGTTCCACGAAGCCGGATCCGAACCGCAACTGCTTCATCTGTCTCTTCCCGGACTTTCACGGCTTCGTCGTTCCGTCCGGCGGAAAAAACATCGAGGCCACGCCGGCGATCACGGGGACGGACGACAAGATCGACCTCGGCGCGTCCGCGCGCTGGGCCATCACGCCCGGCACCTCGCTGCAGGCCACGATCAATCCCGACTTCTCGCAAGTCGAAGCCGATGCCGCGCAGCTCGACGTCAACACGCGCTTCGCGCTCTTCTTTCCGGAGAAGCGCCCGTTCTTCGTCGAAGGCGCCGACTTCTTCGCCACGCGCATGGATCTCGTCTTCACGCGCACGATCGGCGATCCCTCGGCGGGACTAAAGCTGACGGGCAAGAGCGGCCCGAGCACGTACGCCGTGCTCGTCGCGCGCGACGAGATCACGAACGTGCTGATTCCGGGCGATCAGTCGTCATCGCTCATCACCATCCCGGGCGGCTCGACGACGGCGATCGCGCGCTATCGCCACGAATTCGGCAAGCGCACGACGATCGGCGGACTGGTGACCGCGCGGCGCGGCGACGGCTACGAGAACACCGTCGCCGCGATGGACGGCTTCCAGCGGCTGAGCGAAAAGGACTCGCTGCGCTGGCAGGCCGCGCACTCCAATGACGGCCACGCGATCAGCGCCGGCTACTCGCATCGCGATCAGAACTGGACGTGGAGCGCGACCTACGACGAGCTCTCGCCCGAGTTCCGCGCCGACAGCGGTTTCATCAACCAGGTCGGCGTGCGCGCGTCCTCGGCGTCGGCGGAGCGGCGCTTCCGCGGCGGTCCGAAGAAATGGTTCCGCAATCTCTACATCTTCGGCGGCGTCGACGGCACGCGGCAGTACGACGGCGCGTGGAACGAGTGGGGCGGCGATCTCGTGGCCACGTACCAGGGTCCGATGCAGAGCGAGATCAGCGTCGCCCTCGCGCCGAACCAGGAGTTCTTCGCCGGCACGACGTATCACGACTTCCGGCAGAGCATCAGCGCGGCGTTCCAGCCCGCGCGCGACGTGGCGCTGGCGATGGAGGTGCGCTGGGGCGAGACGATCGACTTCACGAACCGCCGGCAGGCCGACTTCGTCACGCTCTCGCCGTCGGCGCAGTTGAGCCTCGGCCGGCGCGTGCGCGCCGAGGTCTCGTACGACTATCAATTCTTCGACACGAAAGACGGCCGGCGTATCTTCGAAGTGCACCTGCCCCAGGCGCGATTGCTCTATCACTTCAGCGGCCGCTCGTTCCTCCGCGCGATCCTGCAGTACGAAATGGTCCGCCGCGAGCCGGCCCAGTACACCGTCCCGGTCGGACGTCGCGCTCAGGAGCTGCTCACGCAGTTGCTGTTTTCCTATCGCGTGAACGCGCAGACCGTTTTTCTTGCCGGCTATTCGGATGATTACCAGGGTGCGAACGATCTCACGCGCACGGACCGGGCCGTGTTTGCGAAGCTCAGCTACGCGTTTCTGTTTTAGGCGCGTCGGGTGTGGCGCGCGCCTCCGGCGCGCCTCAGGGCGGGGGCGCGCCGGAGGCACGCACCACACGCAACAGCGCGTCGAACTGCGCCAGCGTCAGCGTCTCCGCGCGGGCCTCGGCATCGATGCCCGCGCGCTGCATGGCGTCCAGTACCTGCTCGCGCGTGAGGCCGCGCCAGCCGATCAAGTTGTTGACCAGTTTCTTTCGCCGCATGCGGAACGACGTGCTGACGACGTCGAGCACTTCCTCGCGGGGAGAAACGAGCGCGGGATCGCGGGGATCGAGGCGCACCACCGCGCTGCGCACTTTGGGCGGGGGATAGAACGAGCGCGGATCGAGCGTCATCACGATCTTCGCCGCGGCGAACGCCTGCACGTACAGCGTGAGATACCCGTACGCCTCCGTTCCCGGCTTCGCCACGATCCGGTCCGCGACTTCCTTCTGCAGCATGAACACCGCGCGGCGGCAATGCGGATCGGCGATCACGCGCCGCAGGATCGGCGTGCCGACGTTGTAGGGGAGGTTGCCCACCGCAACGAACGCGGTCTCTGGCAGCGGAGCCTCAATAGCGTCTTCATTGCGCAGCTCGATCTCGAATTTTGCCTTCAGCCGGGCGGCGAGATCGGGATCGATCTCAATGGCCACGACCCGATTCGGCAGCGCGACCAGCTTCTCCGTCAGCACCCCTTCGCCGGGCCCGATCTCGAGCACGACATCGTCCGGCCCCGGTTCCAAAGAGGAAACAATCTTGTCGACCGCGCCGCGGTTGCGCAGAAAGTTTTGTCCCCACTTTTTTTTCGGCCGCATCGCTGCGCTCCTACAATACGCGCGTTGCGTACCAAACTCGTCCACGCCGCCTGGATGGCCATCGTCCTTGGCATCCTCATGGAGATCATCGTGCTCGCCGCGCGCGGCTCGAGCACGGCCACGCTGCTGCGCGACACGCTCGCGAAAG
>DATFHJ010000406.1:0-4801 GCA_035248585.1 Thermoanaerobaculia bacterium | reverse complement strand
AAAAGAACTCGCGCCCGCGGGCGATCTCACGCTCGAGACGATCGACGAGAAAACGGCGCTCGCCGTTCAGCCAGCCCTTCTCCTGGATGAAGGAGAGGAAGAGCAATCGCGAGAGGATCAGCAGCGCCTCGCCGTCGCACGCCTCCTTCTCTTCTTCGGTCGCGGTCAGCGCCTCCGACACCTCGCGCACCGCGCCGCGGAACCGGACGAAGAACTCGCGCGTGACGTTTTCGCGATCGAGCGCGCGGTCGAAAATGCGCGCCGGCTCGTCGCCGGCGGCGAGGAGATTCAGGCGGTCGATGGCGTGGGGGGTGGGGTCTTCGAGATTGACGTCGAGACGGCGGAGCTTGTTTGTGTAGTCGAATATGGATAGGACTTGATAGGACTGATATAGGACGACTGATTTAGTGAGCAAATTGTAGGATGCATAGGTGCGCAGGAATTCGGCGACCATTTCCTCGGTCGCGGTTCCGGATAGGACGAATAGGTCGAAGCGCTTCAGGCGGGCGGCGAGCTGCAGTTTCGCTTCGCCGTTCCACGGCAGGGGCACGCCGCCGCGGCGCCACTCCTCGGGGTCGACGTCGATCGGCTCGACCGGGTATCCGAGCTCGCGCAGCAGCTCCAGCGCGCCCGAGTTGCGGATGCGCTCACGCGTTAGCATAGGCGCTCCTGATGCCTGTCCGCTGGGGCTACCTGAAACGCGTGCTCGCCGGGGCGATCTTCGGGCTCTACATGGCCCACCTGCTCTACTTCTTGAATCCGCAGGTGGACATCACGCCGCTGCGCCTGGCCACGGTGACGATCGTCTACGGACTGATCTGCGGGCTGCTCTTCGGCTCCGCGCTCTGGGCGCTGCGCATCGTGCGCGTGCGCCTCTTCGGCCGCCCCGAGGCGTTCCGCACGCACGGCTTCGGCTTCGTCGTCTTCGCCGCGTTCAGCTCGTCGTTCATCTACTACCTGCACCTGCAGGCCGTGGAGATCTACCTGCCCCGCGGCGCCGTGCGCATCCTCTCCAAGGCCACGAACGCGATCACACTCACGGCCTTCATCCTCCTCGCGCTCTGGGTGCTGGAGCGCAACGCCGACCGCCGCAAGTCGCGCGCGATCTTCGTCGCCGGCGTCGTGCTCATCGCCATGTCGTCGGTGTTCCTCTACCAGCGCCGCGAGAGCTATCGCACCGACCGGAAGAACGTCGTCGTGGCGACGATCGGCGCGGTCGCGGGCCACCGTCCGGTGACGCTCGTCGCGATCCGCAACCTGCCGTACGACTGGATCGTGACGATGAACGGCGAGGGGTTGCTGCCGTTTTTCGAGCAGCTCACGCAGCGCGCCTATTTCACGCGGCTCGAGCCGTTTCCGACGACGAGCTCGAAGTCGCTGTGGGCGTCGCTGGCGACCGGGAAGCTGCCATACCGGCACGGCGTGACCGGCCGCTTCTCGTACCGCACGCCGCTCAATCGCGACGATCCGTTTCTCCTCCTGCCGAGCGGCGTCGGCTTCCGCGCGTGGGGACTGATTCCGCCGGTCACGCGCATCTCCGCTCCGCTGCCGGCCGGACACGCGCTGCCGCTCTGGACGCTGTTCCAGCGCCTGCAGCTCGACGCCCGCGTGACCGCCTGGCCGGCGGTGAAGACGCCCGCGCCGCAAGGCGGCACCGTCATCGCGCAGGCGCTCGCGTCCGACACCGCCGCGGTCGCGGCGATCGACAATCGGCGCGCGCTGACGGTGGTGGCGCTGGAAGGATTCGAGAAGGCGCAGCGCGCGCTGCACATCTTCGAGAACGAGCTCCCGCCGCGCACGACAATGAAGGGCGAAGGCGCGCGCGCGTATGTCCAGCAACTCGACCGGCTGCTGGCGTCGGTCGCGCGCGCGCATCCCGATCACGTGATCGTGATCTGCTCGCCGTCCGCGGTCGTGACGCCGCAGCTGCCGGCCGACGCGTACGCGCTGGCGATGCGCATGCTCTCCCGCGATGACCCCGGCGCCGGCGACGGCTTCGTGCTCATCACCGGCCCCGGCACCGCGCCACGCGCGAACCCGCAGCCCGCCTACGCCGTCGACGTCGTGCCGACCATCCTCTTCGCCGCGGGTTTGCCGGTCGGCCGCGACATGGACGGCCGCATCTTGACCGAGGCGTTCGACGAGGAGACCTTGCGCGGCAGCGTGCTCTCGGCGATTCAGACGTATGAGGCGGAGACGGTGGTGGTGAGGAGATCGGGGACGTGATGTCTGCATAAGTGCTCCTTGTTCGGGGTTGCCCGGTCGCCCCGTCACCCGGTCTCCCGGTGTGCCGGGTGACTGGGTAACCGGGGAACTGGGCGACTGAGGTGGGGGCCGCCGCGCCGCGCGGCAGCCCCCGGTGGGTTGGGTGGTGGGCGGCGTCAGTTCGACGCCGTGGCGGTGGGCTTTTTCGCGCGCGGCTTGCGCGGACTGGAGATCTTGGAGCTGAGCGTGGTCTTGCCTTCGACGGCGACGTACTGCGAGAGGCGCTCGAACGTCTTCGCGCCGATGCCTTTGACTTGCATCAGATCGCTGGCCTTCTTGAACGGCCCGTGCTCGGTGCGGTAGGCGATGATGCGCTCCGCCGCCTTGGGACCGACGCGCGGCAGGAACGCGAGCTGCGAGGCATCCGCGGAGTTGATGTTCACGACGCCCGACGCGCCCGAAGAAACCGGAGCCGCGTCATCGGCGAACGCCGCCGCCGACATCGCGGCGACGACAAGGGCAAGAGTGATGATCTGAAGGGACTTCCGCATTGGGTCTTTCTCCTTTTCTTTCTTTTCTTTTTTGCTTTTTGCTTTTTGATTTCTGATTTGCTTCTTGGCTGTTGGTCGTTGTTCCACACGCGACCGTTCGTTCATCCCGTTTCACGCTTTCGCTTTCTCTCGGTTCACCACCTCCTTTCGCCGGCCCGTTAGTTCAAGCGGACCGCCACGTGGCAGAGATGGCTAAGTTGATGATTTAGCGGTGTTTAGGCGGATTGGCCGAGTGGGAGGATGTAAAGATTTTTTGCGTCGCGGGAGGGACGGTCAGGACGCTTTGCGTGCTATTCTCGTTTTCACGCCACGATGAAGGAAAAGCGCGAGATCTACCGCTTTCTCCACGTCACACCGCGGCGCATCTTCGAACAGCTCGACCAGTACGTCATCGGCCAGCGGCATGCGAAGGAAGTCCTGGCCATCGCCGCGTACAACCATCTCAAACGGATCGAGTACCTGAAATTCGGCGGCGACGTGTCGATCCGGAAGTCGAACATTTTGATGATCGGCCCGTCCGGCAGCGGGAAGACGTATCTCGCGCGCACGCTGGCGAAGATCCTCGACGTGCCGTTCGCGTACAACGACGCGACGGCGTTCACCGAGGCGGGGTATTACGGAGAAGATGTCGAAGTGGCGATCGGGCGGCTGCTGTACGCCACGAATCAGAACGTCAACGCGGCGGAGAACGGGATCGTCTTCATCGACGAGATCGACAAAATCGGGCGGCGCGGCGGCGGACCGCGCACCGGCGCGGGGTCGCGCGACATCGGCGGCGAAGGCGTGCAGCAGGCGCTGCTCAAGATCCTCGAGGGCGAGAAGATCTTCGTGCCGCTCAACGTCACCGCGCACTGGAACAAATACGACTACGTCGAGATCGACATCTCGAACATCCTCTTCATCTGCGCCGGCTCGTTCTCCGACATGGACGTGCCGAGCGAAGGAAAGACCGCCGGGTTCTTCGAAGCGGCCGCGCCGCAGCATCACGAGATCGGCACCGACGAGCTGGTGAAGTACGGGTTCCTGCCCGAGCTGTTAGGCCGCTTGCCGCTGCGCGTGGAGCTCGACGAGCTCACGGCGGACGATCTCGTCTCGATTCTCGTCGAGCCGCGCGACGCCATGATCCCCGAGTATCAGCGCCTCTGCGCGCTCGATCAGATCCAGCTCGAATTCTCGCGCGCGGCGTTGTTCGAAGTGGCCCACGCCGCCCTCAAGCAACGCCTTGGCGCGCGCGCGCTGCGGGCCATCCTGGAGAAAGTCCTGCACCCGATCCTCTTCGTCGGCCCCGAGCGTGCAGGCGAGCGGATCGTGATCGAACCGGAAGACGTGCGGCGCGCGGTGGCTCAACTGTGAACATCCGAACGATCGGCATCGCTGCAAAAAACACCGTGGAGGCGCATGCATACGCCGACCGGGTCGCCGGCGAGTTGCGCGGGCGCGACTTCACCGTGCTCTCCGACCGCGACGTGCCGTCGAAGCAGGAGTTGGCGCGGAGCAGCGATCTCCTCATCACCTTCGGCGGCGACGGCACGCTGCTCTCCGTCGCCCGCCACGCGCCCGACCACGTGCCGGTCGTCGGCGTGAACATGGGCACGCTCGGTTTTCTCACGGAGATCCGCGTCGAGGAGTTCCCGGCGGTGCTCGAGCGCGTCCTCGAAGGCCACTACTACGTCGAGCCGCGAGTCACGTTCAGCGTCTCGGTCAGCGGTCCGGATCGCGACTCGAGCAAGCGCTATCGCGTGCTGAACGACGTCGCAATCAACAAGAGCGCCGTCGCGCGGATCATCGAGATGCGGGTCAGCGTCGCCGGCTTGTTCGTTTCGACGTTTCGCGGCGACGGATTGATCGTCGCGACGCCGACCGGCTCGACCGCCTACAACCTCTCCGCCGGCGGGCCGATCATCTATCCGACGATGGGAGCAGTCGTGATCACGCCGATCTGCCCGCACATGCTCACCAATCGGCCGCTGGTGCTGCCGGACGAGCTGGACATCGAGATCAGTCTCACCACGCCCGACGCGCGCGACATCTTCCTCACGCTCGAC
>DATFHJ010000405.1:0-13339 GCA_035248585.1 Thermoanaerobaculia bacterium | reverse complement strand
GACGTATTCGGTGGGGCTGAGGATGGAGCTGAAGAAGCCCCACTGGAAGAGCGAGTCATTGGACGCGGGCTCGAGGAGCAACGCGGCAAGGGTGCCGAGGGGCTGGTCGGTGGGGACGCGGACCGAGCCGGCGGGGAAGCGCTCGCGGCGGCGCTCCTGAGTCGCGGGCGCGGTGACGCGCACGCGGCCTTCGAACTGAGACGTCTCGTACTTCGGCGCGCCGAAGCGATCCATCTCCACCTCGACGTCGCGCGGCGCGGCGATGCGCTCATACGAAATCCCGTGCAGGTCGAGCTTCTCGATCACATCGTGCCACGCGGCCGGAACCCAATACGCGACCGGGCGCTTCACGCTCGTGGCCACTTCCGTGTCCTTCACGTTCGGCGCGCGCATCGTCACCGGCTTGCCGAGCCATTCCGTGCGCACGCCGCCGCTGATCGCGGAGAGCGACCGGCGTGACTCGATGCCGAGGATGTCGGTCATCGGTGGTGGATCCTTGGGCGCGCGCCACGAAAGAGCAATGGACTCGGGACGCGCCGCGCGATCGCCGGCGATGGCGCGGCGGAGCCTGGCGATGTCCTGGGCGAGGACGCGCAGCGTGTGCTCGAGGAACACGTACGTGCCGAGGACGCGCTGGTCGTAGGGCTTGAGCGAGTGATTCTCGACGAGCACGATGGGGAGATGCCGCGCGTCGCCATAGCCGGTCGAGAAACGCGGATCGCCCTGGCCGGCGGAGATGCCGGAGAGCGGATCGTCGGTGAAGATCAGCGCGCCGGGGATGTGTCCCGCGCGCTTCAGTCCATCCTCGACGCCGGGACGGAACGCGGTCTCGAGCCAGGCCGTGATCGCGGGCGAATAGCCGGCGATGTTCCAGCCGAACGTGATGTCGTATTGATAGTCCGCGCCGTCGGTGACGTGCAGGTCGACGTAGAGATCGGGCTGCCACACGCGCAGCGCGCGGATCATCGCCTGCATCTCCAGCGAGTCCGCTTTCATGTAGTCGCGGTTGAGATTGAGATTGCGCGCGTTCGTGCGATAGCCGATCTCCTCGGGCCCGCGCTGGTTGATGCGGTTGTAGCGCGAGAAGCGCTCGTGGCCGTCGGCGTTGAAGATCGGGACGAAGAGGAAGTTCGCGCGGTCGAGCAGCTCGCGCTTCGTGCCGCGCACCGTCATATCGCGCAGCAACATCAGCCCCGCGTCCTTGCCGTCCATCTCGCCGGCATGAATCGAGCCCTGCGCGAAGAGCGTCGCCTTCCCGCTGCGCCGCAACGCGTCCGGCGTGAAGGCGCGCTCTTTCGAGGCGATGACGAGCCAGAGATCGCGCCCTTCCGGACTCTTCCCGATCGAGATCAGCTTCAGCTGCGGCGCCGCCGCGACGAGCCTGCGCAAGTAGGCGATCGTCTCGTCATACCGCGGCGTCGTCCGAAACGCCGTGGCCTCGGACGGTGTGACCCACGGATCGTTTGCGGGAACGGCGAGCGCGCGGCTGGCGCCGTTCCAGGGGATTGCGGGCGGAAGAACGGGCGTGAGGGTCGCGGAGAGAAGAAGCGCCGTCAGCATGACGGCGCTTCTTAGCACAGTTGGGTCAGTGTCGTGCGCTGCGCGTGCGCGATGCGGCGGTGTACGTGAACGCGTTCGTGAGCACGAACGTATTCGCGCCGCACGTCAGGCTGACATCGACCGCGCCACTCGCATGCGCCGGGGTGCGGCCGGTGAGCATCCCTTCGCTCGTGAGCGAGACCGCGGTCGCGGGCACGCCTCCGAACAGCAGCGTGCAGTCGCCGGTGAGCAACGCGCCGCGCGCAACGAATGACGTTCCGCCGGCCGACGGGCCGGAGGCCGGCTCGATGGAGGTGATCGCGGGCGTATCGGAGTCCTCCACCGTCACGTTGCTCGAAAGCGTTGCACCGCCATTCTCGTTCGGAAGCGCCAGCGAGATTTTCGCAAAGCCGGGTGCGTTGGCCGTGCCGATGAAGGTGCCGGCCGACTGTCCGGCATTGATCCTCACGGTCGACGGCACCGACAAGATCGAGGGATCCGAGGAGAGCAGCGGGAGTTGGAGCGTCGTCGCCGCGGGCAATCCGATGTCGAGCGTGAACTTCGCCGTCTGTCCGCGAGTGACTCGCGGGCTCTGCGGCGTCAGCTCGGGATCATCGTTGAGAATCGTGCAGGTCGCATCGGCAGGCATCCTGATCTGCGAAATGTCGCCGTTCGAGAGGCGCAGCCTGAACGTCTCGTGCGTTTCGTGCCTCGAGTCGCCCGTAATCGTGAACGGGATGGTCAGCTGCAAGTGCGCCGGATCGAAATGGAGGATGCCTTCCGCCGCGGCGGACTCGTAGTCGGTTCCGCGAGCCGCGGTGTCATCGACGAGCTGATAGCGGACGCTGTAGGAATCCGTCGGCGGCGAAAGCTTCACGGTGAATGCTCCGCTTTGCTGGCCGGCGTTCGATTCCGAGAATGAGACGTTCGAGATCGTGAGCGCCGGAACCGGCTCGTCGTCCTCGATGGTCAGCGTCGATGCCTGAATGGGGCCGCGCTCGAAACCGACCGGCAGGGTCGAAAGCTCCACCGTCATGCCGGCTGCCGCGGGACTCCACTTCTGATTGTCGGGAATCGGAACGGTGATCGTCTTCAGCGTTTCGCCTGCCGCGAAATTCACCGTCCCGGTGGCCACCGGCGTTGCGGCAATGCCGATGACATAGCCGACGCTCCCCGCGAGCGACAGATTATTGCTGCGCCGCACTCCAACGGTCGCGGCACCTGCATTCTCCCGTACGACCATCGCCGCCTGCTCGAGGGCGACGACCGCGTAGTCGTTGTCGATGAACGAGAAATAGAAATAGGCCGTTCCAACAGCGGGAGGAACGAGATAGCCATTGGTCGCGGAGTCGACACCCAGGAGATACAACGTCGTGCCGGTGAACGTGGAGTTTTCCGGCGCACTGAGCGTGAATTGCTTGCTTGCCTCTCCCGCCTCCAGGGTCACCGTTCCGGAGGTCGGTGAGATATCCGTGGCCGGCAACCCTGGGTGCTTGTCCACATGCCACGTGACGACGGTGCTGGTCTCGGTGTTCGTTCGGCTGAATGTCACCGTCCCGGTGCTGCCTTCCGTGATCGTCGCCGGCTTCGTCATCTGAATGTACCCGCGCCCCGCTGTGAAATTAAAGGGAAGCAACGCCGAGGTTGCGGTGGGAGGCGAGGCGACATTGAGAACCATCGTGTAAGCCGCGGCTTCGGTCGGCGTATACGTGAAGGACTCACCGCCGGTGGTCATCTTTCCCGAAAAGATCGAGGTGCCGTTAGACGGGTTCTTGAAAAGCATCCAGGTACCGGTGATGCAGGAGGGAACAGGCGTCGCCGGAGAATCGGCGATGATCATTTGGAACTGCACCGGCTGGCCGACGGGACAAACCCCGTCCACCTTCGCGCAGGTAGTCTTCGGAAGGATGCGGCTCGCCGGAATGCACTCTTCCGCCTGCGCGGGGATGACGGCCAGTGCGAGCAGAGTGAGAGCGCACACGACCCCCCGGGATCGATGAAGCATAGGGTTCCTCTTGATGTTGGACTTCGGACCGCCGCGCACAATAACACAAAGGGCGGCCTAACGGCCGCCCTCGCGAGCAACACGGATGAGCTTGCGTTATTTCTTTTCCGCCCGCACGCCCGCGTTGTATTTGGTCAGGTTCGCGTCATTCTCGAAGTAGACCACGACGCCGCCGGGAAGGGCGCCGATCACGGCCTTGGCCTTGTCGACTTTCTTGCCGTTCACGGGGTCGATGGCGTAGCGCGACTCCTTGTCCTTCTCCAGCTTCTCCTTGCACATCGCGCAGCAGCCGTAATACGTCTTGCCCTCGATCGGCACGGGGATCTGGTCATTGGACATCGAGCGGTCGTTGATCATGCAGACCTTGATCGGCTCGACCTTCACGACCTTGTCGGCGCTCGCATCTTCGGCGAACACGCCCGCGGCGGCGAGGATCAGTACCAGAGCGAAAGCGATTCGATTCGTTTTCATAGCGGCCCTTCCAACGTCATTTCAAAACTATGTCTTCCCCATCTTAATGCCGCGCGCTTCGCGTGCGCGAGGGGGCGGTGTAGGTGAATGCGTTCGTGAGCACGAACGTGTTCGTTCCGCAGGTCAGCGTGACGTCCGCCGCGCCGCTGGCATGCGGCGGCGTGGTGCCGGTGAGCATTCCCTCGCTCGTGAGCGAGAGCGCGGTCGCCGGCACGCCGCCGAACAGCAGCGTGCAATCGCCGGTGAGGAGCGCGCCGCGGGCGAGGAAGGGCGTGCCGCCCGCGGACAGGCCGCTGGCGGGCTCGATGGAGGTGATCGCGGGGGTCGCCGGGCGCTCGACGACGTCCAGCAGTGCGATGACATAGCCTTCGCCGAATTGGGCGGGGAGGAATGCCTTCACATACGTCGCGCCGGGCGCGAGTCCTTTCACCTTGAACGTGCCGCTCCCTCCCGCCGGGACCACGACGTCCGCCGGCATTGTGGCCAGCTCGCTGTTTCCACTCGTCAGCTGGAGTCGCTGCTCTTGTGCACTCGCCGGTTTGAGGGAGACTTTGACGGTCGCCTCGTCGCCGGCGACGACGGTGATCGCCTCCGGCTCGAAGACCGCAGTACCGGTCTCGTGGACCATCACGGTCGCTTCGAACGTGTTGCCGCCGAGCTCCAGAGGGAGCTTCGCCGTGATTTGCGTCGATCCCGCGGCCGTTCCCGTGACGTCGAACGTTGCCGTCGACTGGCCGGCGCTGAACGGCACCGATGCCGGCACCCCGACGATGGACGGATCCGTCACGGAAAGCGGAACGGACAGCGCGGAGCTCGCCGGCAACCCGATGTCGAGTGAGAAGCGCTGCGATTGGCCTTTGGCGATTCGGGCGGAGGACGGAGTGAGGAGCGGATCGTCATTGAGAATCGTGCAGGTCGCATCGGGAGGCAGCACGATGTTGGGATTGGACGTGCCGCGGATCCGCAGCTTGAATGTTTCGTGCGGCTCGCGAACGGAGTCGCCGGCAATTGGGACGACCACACGCATTTCCGTCTCGAACTCGCTGAGGTGCAACGATCCGTTGACGACAGAGGAGTAATCGCTGCCGCCCTTCGCGGTTTCGTCGATGAGATCGTAATAGACGTCCAATGACGGCATTCGCGGCGAGAGCCTGACTGTGAACATTGCCTGAGTCGACGATGAAGAACTTCCCTCGGCGATCGAAATGTCCGTAACCGTCAGGCGGGGCGTAGGCTCAGCTTCGAGGATTGTCAGTCGCGCAGGGTTTGTCAATGCGTCATTCGGGAACCGCGCATGGAGCGGCAGCGCGGACAACTGCAACTCTATGTCCCGCCCGCCGGACCACATGTGATCGTTGTAGATCGGCACGTTAAACGTTTTGACGGTCTCGCCCGGCGCGAACTTGAGCACACCCGATGTGAACTGTTCCCTCACGTCGTACCGCACGTCCACGGGCGACCCGAGAAAGCCGGTTCGCTGCACCTTGATGGCCGCCGATCCGGCAGTCTCCGAAACCGTAAGCGGCCGGTCGGCGAAGTCGATGACAGCCATGTCTTTTTCACGAACCCCGAACGGCGCTTCCTTCGCGTCTGAGAAATACCCATTCGTGGCGGTCGTGATCCACATGTAATAGGTCTTCCCCTCCCGGAACAACGGGTTCTCGCTCGTCGGAACCGAGACCGCTTGTGAAGCCTGACCCGCCGCCAGCGTGACCGAGCCGGTGGCGGGCGAGAGGTCGGTGGTAGGGGTTCTGGAGTTCCGGTCGTCAGTGATGAGCCAACCTGCAGTCGTTGCGACGTCGGTATCTGTTCGGCTGATTGTGAAGGATGCCGGCGATCCTTCCGGAATGTCGAAGCGCTCCGCCTTCACACTCACCAGCCCGTGGCCGACGAGGAACGAGCTATAGAAGAAGAGGCCTTTGGGGTAGATGGCCGTGGAGACCTCGGCCGCCAAATAGTAAGAGCCGGCCGGAAGCGTGCGTTGATACGGCTCGTAGGGACTGAGCACGACGTCGCCGTCGGAGAATTTCCATACAACCTTTGTGACGCAGGAGATAGGCGCGGGCTGGTAAGGGAAATACGAGTACGGAAGTACCTCGAAGGTTACGGGTTGCCCGGCCGGACAGACTCCGTTGACGAGATTGCACGTCACTTGCGGCCGGTAGGCCGTCGGGTAAACGCTGCTGCATTGCCCCCAGGCTGACGCTGCGGACACAAGAATAGCGACGCTCAGTAGAAGGTGACGAAGCAAGGACATTTCTCCTGGACGGATTGCGGACCGCCACGCACAATAACACGAAGGGCGGCCTAACGACCGCCCTTCGTTGGTCAACAGCAGGGACCGCTATTTAGAGAACACATCCTCCACATTCACGATCCGCACGTTCTCCGGCTTGAGATTGAGCTTGTAGCTGCCGATCGCTTTGTCTTCGGCGGCCAGCTCCGGTTTCGGGGCGTCGTATTTGAGCGACGACGGCTCGTCCTTGAGCAGCAGGTCGCGCAATTCGTCGGCGTCCTTGGTGATGATCACCACGTTCATGTTCTTTACCGAGAGGTACTTCTTGATTGCCGCATTGACCTGCGCGCGCGTGAGTTTCGCGTACTGGCCGCGCATGTAGTCGACATAGTCGGGCATGCCGTACCACCACGAATCGAGCGCGTAGCCGAGGCGCTGGTTCTGCGTGGACGTCAGGAGATAGACGTTTTTCATCACGTAATTGCGCGTGTTCTCGAAGTCTTCCTGCGACAGGCCGTTGTCGATCAGCTTCTGCGTTTCGTACAGCGCGATGCGCAGCGCCATCTGCGTATTCGTCGGCACGACCGGGCGGATCCAGATCTCGAACAGCTGCGAGCGGCGGCCGATGTTCGGGCTGGGGAAGAACTGGAAGCCGGGGCGATTGAAATACTCGACGTACGCGTAATCGCCGTAATTGAGGCCGCGCGTTTCGCGGATGCGGTCATAGAGGCGGCCCAATGACGCGCGGTGCTCGCCGAGCCACACGCGCGCCAGATTGAGCGCGGCGAAATCAGGATCTTCGCGCGTGACCGGAATCGGATGGCCTAACGAGATCGCTGTCGCCCGGGTGTCCTTCTTCACGATCTCCACTTCGAGACCGGTCGCTTTATGGCCGTTGATGGCCGGCATCTGGGCGATGGTCGTCTCTTCGCCGCCGGCACCGAGGCTGCCGAGATCGGCGGTCAGGCGCTTCACGAGCGACTCCGGATAATCGCCGGAGAGTCCGACCACGACGTTCGTGGCGTTGTAATTCTCGTCGACGAATTTCTTCACGTCGTCGAGCGTGATCGACTTGATGCCGGCCAGCGTGCCGAGGGGCGTGTGGCCGTACGGCGTGCCCTCGAAGATCACGTTCTGCAGCTGCTCCTTGCCGAGCTCCTCGTCGTTGCTGGCGCGGAGATCGGTCTCGAGGCCGTTCAGCTGCGCGTCTTTGATGCGCGAGAAATCGTCGTCGCGGAAGCCGGGCGTGAGCAGCATCGGCAGCACGACGTCGAGAAACTTCTGCAGGTTGTCCTTGTGCACCACCGCGGTGAACGTCGTCATCTCCTTGTCGACCTGCGAGCCGAACGAGCCCGCTATCGGGAAGAGCGCCTTCTGAATCTCGTCGAGGCGCATCGACTTCGAGCCGGCGTCGGTGATCATCGCCGCCGCCATTTCGGCGAGACCTTCCTTGCCTTTCGGATCGTTCGCCGAGCCGACGGTGAAGAGCAGCTTGATCATCACGTTCGGGATGACCGACTTCTGTTCGATGAAGCGGATCTGCACCTGCTGGCCGGGCTGCGAGGTCGCGCTGAACTGCTCGACGGTCGGCAGCTTGGCCATCGCCTCCGGCATCGCGGCGTTCGAGAGGTCGGCGATGACGAGGTTGTTGCTCGTGACGTACTTGCGGGCGGTGTTCTGGATGTCCTGCGGCGTGATGTCGCCGAGGGTGCGGAAGAAGCGGTTGATGGTGTCGAAGGAGCGCTCGAATACGGCGAAGCGGGCCACGGTGCTGGCGATGGCCTCGGTGTTGGTGAGGCGGCTGACAAAGCCGTAGCGCGCGTTCGACTTCGCGTCGGCGACGCGCTGGGCATCGAGCTGCTTGTCGCGCGCGGCGGCGAAGACTTTCATGATCTCGTCGCGCACGTAGACGGAGTCCTTCACGTCCTTGAGGCGCGCGTAGACGGTGACGAGCGGCGGATCCCAGCTCGGGCCCCAGTCGCTGAAGATGGCGTCGACTTTCTGTTCGTCCTGCACGAGGCGTTTGTAGAGGTCGGAGGTCTCGCCGAACTCGAGATCGAGCAGCGTGGAGATCGCCGCGGCGTCTTTGCTCTGGAACACCGAGGGACCGTGGAACGCGACCGTCACCCAGGGAAGGGTCGCCGTCGGCCACGGCACGTGCGCGTAGACCGGCTTGGTCGCGGGCGGCTCCTGCGGGACGTCGACTTTGGTGCTGCCCGGCTTCCAGTCGCTCCAGTATTTCTCGACCAGCTGGAAGACGCGGTTCGGCTCGACGTCGCCGGCGACGATGACGGTGACGTGCTCCGGCCGGTACCAGCGGTCGAAGAAGGTCTTCGAGTATTCGTACTGGTTCGGCATGTCCTCGATGTCTTTGATGAAGCCCATCGTGGTGTGCTTGTAGGTGTGCGTCGAGTACGCCGCCTCGCGCTGCACTTCATCGAGCCTGTTGATCGGGTTCGCCGAGTTCTTGTTGTACTCGCCGAGGACCGCGCGCGCCTCGGTCTTGAACGCGGCCTCGGAGTACGACAGGTTCTTGAAACGATCGGCCTCGATCTCGAGGATCTTCTCGAGATCTTCCTTCGCGAACGTCACGTGGTAGTTCGTGATGTCGTCCGAGGTGAAGGCGTTCTGCCGCGCGCCGGCCTTCGTGATGATGGCGTTGTAGACGTCGGGCGGATAGGCCTTCGTCCCGCGGAACATCATGTGCTCGAAGAAGTGCGCGAAGCCGGACTTGCCCGCCTCGACTTCATTGCGCGAGCCGGTCTGCACCGGGATCTGCAGCGAGACGATGTTCGGGAAGCCGGTGGGGATGACGATGACTTTCAGGCCGTTGGGAAGCGTCTTCTCGCTGGCCTTGAAGGGGAGGATGTCGCCGGATGTTTGCGCCATCAGCGCCATCGGCAGCAGAAGCGCGCAGAGCGCGGCCACTAAAGGGGTACGTGAACGCAGCATGAGGTCTCCTTTTTTTCGCGAGGCGAATCTTACTTAAACCGCGCGCTCATCCGGAATCTCGATGGGGCCGTCCTTCAGATCCTCGCGAATGATGAGGTCAAGAAACATCTCGCGCACGCCGTTGCGCCCCTTCTCGCGGTACACGCGCCGCACGTCGGAAGGTTTCAGCTTGATGCCCGTCATCGCCTCGAGGTACTGGCAGAACACCACCGCCCGCGAGCGGAAGGAGACGATGAGGATGACGAGCAGGATCGCGGCGAAAGCGACAGGAAGCAGGTTTTCCATCGGACCGGGGGGAATCGTAGCAGAAAGCTGACCGCTGCCTGCCGATTGCCCGGCACCGATCGTGTAAAGAACGTCGCCGGAGGTTTGCATGGCCGAGGACCGTTATGAACCGGTGTCGTGTGATTATCACGATCAGCTCGAGGCGGCTGCGATGCACAAGACGCCTGTCGAGCTGGAATTCGATCTCGATGGAGTGTCGCAGCGGGAACGCGGGAGGGTCGAAGACGTTTATACAGAGAACGGGGCGGAGTTCATCCGCTTCGCCACGGATGACGGCGCGCTGGAGATCCGGCTCGATCACATCATTTCCATGAACGAAGAAGGAGCGTTACCATCGCGATAGCAGCACCATGCCGAAACTGCTCTTCTACGCCGGAACGGCGTTCTGCTTTTTCGTCGCGCTGATCAGCGGGGCGCTGGTCGGCTTCGACATGCCGCAGTTCGCGCGCGGCTGGTGGGGCATCGCCGTGGCGCTGCTGGCCGGCCTGGCGATCGCGGCGCTGTTCCTGCGCATGGCCGCGCTGCTCGCGGCGCGCAATCTTTTCGCCGCGCTGATGGCCGTGCTGTTCGTCGCCGCGGCGATGGCCTCACTCGCCGGCGTGCTGCTCCTGCAATGGCGCGGCACCGCGGGTCATCTCGCCGAGCTCCGGCTCGCCGCGCTGATGGCTCTCGGCTTTTTCCTCTCCCTGACGCTGCTCTCGCTGCGGCCGTACTTCAACATCCAGGCGAGCAGCTTCCTCTCCGTGATCGTGCTCCTGCCGCTGCCCCTCTTCCTGGCTGTGCTCGCCGAGGAGCGACTCGGCAGCGTCTACTTCGGCGCGGTCGCCTTGATCTTCTTCTCCATCGCCGTGCACTGCATCCGCCATCGCCATCTCTTCCTCGAGATGACGAACCTGCGCGAGCTCCTCGACCCGCGCGGCGATCACCGCCCGCTGGCGTTCGACTCGTAGAGCCTCAGCTCGCGGATCGCCCGCGCGCGCGACACGTTCCACGTTCTCCATCCGATCGTGCGCGGCTTGGCGAGAAAACGCCACAGCGCTTCCGGCTGCGCGGCGAAAGCATCGCGATTCGCGAGGATCACCGGCGCCGCGTCGTCACTGAGATGGGCGACGTAGCGCGCGTCGAGGACGCGCAGCCCGGCTCGCGCGCGGGCGATGTTCGTCGTGGCGATGAACGCGTCGGGATTGATCGCGTGCAGCGCGAGGACGGCGATCATGCCGGTCGCGATCGCGCCGGCGGCGAAGCGGTGGCGATTGCCGGTGAGGACGGTCGCGACGAGCCAGAGCAGCAGTACGCTGAGGAAGACCATGAACGCGGTCGTGTAAAGGCGCAGTTCCGTGAGTCCGAACGCGTCGCGGTAGAGCTGCATGCGTCGCATCGCCGAGGCGGCGATCACGAGCACGAGCGCCACCTGCGCGCCGATGAGCGCGCGGAACAGCTTCGATTTCTTTTCCACGAGCCAGTCGAGGAGGAGCAGCATCGGCAACACGAGCGCGACGACGAGCACGAGCTCGAAGAAGCCGCGCCGCGCGTACCGCGCGAGGCTGGCCGGATTCGTGATCAGGAAGAAGTAGCGGAACTGCACGAGGACGAACGCGGCGAACAGCAGATTGACGAGTGCGAGCGCGACGCTCGTCTCCGCGGCCGGAAGCTTGACGAACGACGGGCGCGGCACGCGCGGCATTGCGCCGCTCAGCAGCAGGCTGCGCAGGAAGCCGGCGCAGGCCGCGCCGAGGACGATCGTGACGATCAGGTGCGTCGCCGCGTCGGGGACGTCGAACAGGAAGAGGTTTTGAATCAGCTTCGCGAACGCGGCGTCGGCGGACATCAGCAGCGCCGCGAACACCACCAGCGCCGGCGAGGCGAGGACGAGTCCGCGCGCGGCGACGCCGCCGGCGCGCATGGTGCCGCGCGCCGGCAGCTCGCGCCACGGGATGTCGGAGAAGACGAGCCGCGGGACGCCGGCCACGGTTTGCGCGCCCGTTGCGGCGACGGCCAGGCCCACTTCGGAGAGTCCGGCGCGGCCGAGCTGCACGCCGCGCACGCGGAGCGCGAGCATCGGCAGGAAGAAGAGGAGCAGCGCGACATCGAGGACGCGGAGCAGCTCCGCGTCGCGCCAGACCAGCCCGGCGGCGGAGAGCAGCGCGCAGACGGCAGGGAAGAGCGCGACCCGCCGCTCCGTGCCCGCAGTGCCGTGCACCGCCACGGCGACGGCAAGCGCGACCCAGAGCGGCACGTTGAGCCCCCACGGAATCCAGCGCAGCAGGAGATCGCCGGCGAGACCGAGGAGCAGGGCGGAGAGAGCGAGGGTGAGTGCGAAGCGGTGCTTGTTCATCAACTACTTTATATCATAAAGTAAGTGGAGGACAGGCACTCCTGCCTGTCCCGCTTTGATCGCTTCGCTCAGGACAGGCAGGAGTGCCTGTCCTCCACTAGAATCGCAATCCCCGCGTCGTGAACAGCATCGACAGGTTCCGCATCGCGCCGTAGGCGTAGGCGCGGCCGTCGGGGGTGACGACGACGTCGAGGATGCGGTAGACGCCGGTGGGGTCGGCCGGCATCAGCTCGCGCTCGAGGCGAAGCTGGTTCGTGGCCAGGTCGAAGCGGTACATCTTCGCCGGCACGGTTCCGTCCTCGTAGACGAAGATCTCCTTGCCGTCGCTGCTCCAGGTGATGGGGTGGAAGCCGCGCGGAAGGGGGAGCTTGCGGGAGCCGCCGCCGCCTCCGCCGCCGATCGGAACGATGCAGATCGCGCCGTTCTCGCAATGCACGGCGAGCGAGCTGCCGTCCGGCGAGGCGGGGCGCGAGGCGAGGGCGATGCGCAGGCGCGGATCGCCGACCGGGAGCGGCGCGCTGCCGTCGATGCTCTGCCGGTAGAGGCGGATCAATCCGTTTGGGGCGCGTCCGTTGAAGACGATCGAGCGCTGGTCGGGCAGCCACGACGCGAACTCGTAGTCCTCGACGTCGCCGCGCGCGAGCGTCGTCGGCTCACCGGCTCCGAGCGGCACGATCACGAGCCGGGCCGGCTTGCCCGGCACGATCGTCAGCGCGGACGTGCCGTCGGGGGAGAGGGAAACGCCGTAGCCGTCGCCGAGGCGCACGGCCGGCTCGCCGTTCGTCGAGCGCACGTACACCGAGTAATGCGCGCCGCCCGCCTCGCCGAACTCGCTCATGAGGAGGAGCCGTCCGTCGGGCGAGATGTCGGACGTGCCGGAGCCGTCGAACCACGACAGATCGCTCTCGCGCGTGTCATTCGGAGCGCGGGCCATGATCCCTTCGCGATAGTCGTCGCGCGTGAGCAGGACGTCGCCGCGGTCGGAGACGTCGTGCAGTTTCACCGAGCCGTCGAAGCGCGACATGAGCCGCACGCCGCCCGACAGGGCGATGCTATACAGATTCGTCGCGCCGTTGCCGTCGCCCGACGCCAGCACGATCCGCTTGCCGTCCGGCGCCCAGGCGATCCCGCGCGCGCTGTTCCAGGTACCGATCTCTTTCGCCTTGCCGTCTCCGGACGCGACCATCAGCGCGAACTCTTTCCCGAGCCGCGCGTGGCGCATGGTGAAGGCGATGCTCTTTCCGTCGGGCGAGACATGCAGATCGCGGATGCGCACCGCGGCGCTGTAGATCACGCGTCCGATCGGATACTCGATCTGATACGCGCGGCCGACGACGCGGCGCGTGACGGCGAGCTGCGCGCCGTCGGGCGACCAGTCCGCCTCCTGCACGCTGTCGATGATCTCGCGCGGCGCGGTGCCGGAGGGCTGCAGGACGGCGAGCGTTCCGGTTTGATCGCGCTCGTTCGTCAGCAGCGCCATCGTGCCGCTGCGGCTCACGGCGAGGAGCTGGCGGCA
>DATFHJ010000404.1:0-11854 GCA_035248585.1 Thermoanaerobaculia bacterium | reverse complement strand
CCGCTGTTCGACGGACAGCGGCTGCCGGTCGTGCTCTCGATTCTCGCCGCCGCGGGGCTGGTGGTGGGCTTCTTCCGCGCGAGGAGCAGCGTCTGGATGGCCATGGCCATCTTCTTCCCGTTCGCGCTCTTCGCCTGGCTGATGCTCGACTACAAGTCGATCCATCGCTACTCGACCGCGTACGCGTTTCTCTACGCGATTCTCGCGGTGCACGCGATCCCGCCGCGGCGATTCGCACAGCTCGCGGCCGCCGGCGCGCTCGCCGCGGCGTGCGCGTGGTGGACGCTTCCGGCGGTGCGCGACGTGCGCTCGAGCGCATCGCCGCCGGTCGCCGCGCTGTCGTGGGCGCGCGATCACATTGCACCGGGCCGCACGATCTGGCTCGATGAAACGCTGCGGCCGTGGGGCGAGTATTTCTTCGGGAATCGCACGATCGGCGCCGTTCCCGACCGCACGAAACTGCCGGCGGGACAGCCGGGCGACCTCGTCGTCACCGAGGAGTTGGAGGCCGGCGCGACGGCAACGTTCAGGCGTCTGCGCGGACGGGCGTGGAACGTCGCGCGCCGCCGCTACTTCGAAACGAGCGTCGTGCCGTTGCCGAGCCTCTGGGTCTTCGGCGACGGCTGGCACGCACATGAATCGGACGGCGAGTTAGTTTGGCGTTGGATGGGACGGCGCGGCGAGGCGCTCTTGCCTCCGTTGCCGGGACGCGCGCGCCTGGCGATGACGCTCGCCGCGGCCGGCGGGACGGCGCCGGACGTCGAAGTGCGGCTCAACGACGCGCCGCTCGCGCGGCTCCGCCTCACGCCGCAACTCCGCGAGTACGCGTGGGTCGTGGACGCGCGCGGCGATGCGCCGAACCGGCTCGTCATCGTATCCTCCGCGACTGTGAAGCCCTCTGGAGACGCGCGCGAGCTCAGCGTGCAGGTGACGGCGCTTTCATGGCAGCCGATCCGATGACGCAGACCGAGAAACGGATCATTCTGGCGCTGACGATCGTCATCGCCCTGACCCGCCTCTTCGCCATCGCCCATTCAATGTTCGACTGGGACGAGGGTCTCTTCACGCTGGGCGTGAGCGAATACAACGTCATTCAGTATCGCCCGCACCCGCCCGGCTATCCGCTCTTCATCGCCGCGGCGAAGGTCTTTCACCTCGCCGGTGTCCCCGCGTTTCGCGCATTGCAGGCCGTCGTCGTTCTCGGTGCGATCGCTCTCTTCCCCATCCTGTTTTTTCTCGCGCGCGAGATCGGCTTCGACTTCACGACGTCCGTCGGCGGCGCGGTCATCTTCTCGTTTCTGCCGAACGTCTGGACCTACGGCGGTACCGGCTTCAGCGACATCCCCGGCGCGGCAATCGGCCTGCTCGCGTGCGCGCTTCTCTTGCGCGGGCGCCACGACACGCGCGCGTATCTCCTCGGCGCGGTCGCGCTCGGACTCGCCGCCGGCTTCCGTCCTCTGAACCTCGTGCTCGGAATGGTGCCGGCGCTCGTGGCTACGGTCGCGCGCATCCGCCACTCGGTCGGCGCCGTCGTCCTGGCGATCCTCCTCGGCGGCGCGATCGCCGGCGGCAGTTACGCCGGCGCGGCGCTGGCGTCGGGGCCGTTCGAGGACTACGCGAAGGTCGTGCGCATCCAGAGCAAGTACGTGCGCGACGTCGACTCGTATCACAACCCCGCGCGCGCGCCGCTCGGCGAGATGGCGAAGATCTTTTTCGTCTGGCCGGTGGACCAGCGGCAGCGCATGACCGGGCTGGCGCTCCTCGCCCTGATCGCGCTCGTCGCGGCGATCGTGCGAAAGCGGCTCCCGCCGCTGCTGACGTTCGCGATCTTCACGCCGCTGGCGATCCTGTCGTGGCTGAATCTCGATTTCGCCACCGCGGCGCGCTATGCGATTTCCTACATGGCCGCGCACGCGTTTCTCGCCGCCGACGCGCTCGGACTCTTCGCACGGCGGCGCGCGCTCGTGCAGGGACTGCTCTGCGCCGTCGTGGCCGCGGTCTTCGCGGTCTGGACCTGGCCCGCGCTGCAACTGCAACGCACGACCGACTCGCCGCCGGCGGCGGCGCTGGAGTGGATTCGGAAGAACGTCCCCGCCGGCGAAAAGGTGTACGTCCATGGCGGCATCGGACCGGTGGGGCAGGCGATGCTCGGCGAGCGGCCGAACACGATTTACTACGATGAGCCGTCGCAGATCTCGCTGCTGGCGGGCGAGGCGTGGGTGCTCGATCTGCACGAGGTCGAGAACGGCCAGAGCTTTCTCTGGAAGCATTCGAACCCGCTCTGGAAAATCGTCCGGCGCCGCAATTTCGAATCCTCGGTCGGCCACGTTTCGTCGCAGGTGCTCTTCGGCGAAGGGTGGTACGGCGACGAAGGTCCGTTCCGCTGGATGAGCGGGGAATCCGCGTTGCAGTTGTCGGTGCTGCGCGGGAACGGCAAACTCCAGATGCGGTTGTACGTGCCGCAAAGCGGGCTGTCGTCGCCGCCGACGATCGAAGTGCGCATGAACGGTGCGACGATCGAGCGGTTCAGCGGATCGGGGCCCGACATCGAAAAATCGTGGGTCATTCCGTCGCGCACGGACGCGCCGAACGAGCTGCGAATTCTCACCAGCGCGACCGTGAATCCCGCCAAGCTCGGCGGCTCCGGCGACACGCGCGACCTCGGCCTGCGTTTGGACTCGCTCTCATGGACGCCGGTGAAGTAAAGCGGCTTTGGATCGCGACCGCGCTGATCGCGATCACGCGCTGGCTCGCGCTCTCGCGCACGCTTTGGGATTGGGACGAGGCGCTGTTCGTGCTGGCGGTGCGCGACTTCGACGTGCGCTTCCACCACCCGCAGCCGCCCGGCTTCCCGCTCTTTATCGCTCTCGCAAAGCTGCTTCCGTTTCACGATGAATTTCACGCGCTGCAGGCGATCGCCTTCGTCGCTTCGCTGTTCGTGTTTCCGGCCGCGTACTTTTTGGCGCGCGAGCTCGGGGCCACGGACTTTGTCGCATTCGGCAGCGCGCTGCTCCTGGTGTTCATGCCGAACGTCTGGTTCTACGGCGGTACCGCGTTCAGCGACGTGCCCTCGCTGACGCTGGTGCTCGTCGCCTGCGCGCTGCTGCTGCGCCGCACGCCGCGCTCCATCCTGATCGGCGCCATCATCCTCGGCATCGCCGCGGGATTCCGTCCGCAGAACCTGATCATCGGGTTCGTGCCGTTCCTGCTTACGAGAAAACGCATTGCACTCGCCGGCGCGCTCCTCACGTTGCTGATCGTCGTCTTGAGCTACGGCGGCGCCGTGGCCGCGAGCGGCGGGTGGAGCGACTATCGCGCGGCCGTTGCGGAGCACGAGCACTACATCCGCACGACCGACTCGTTTCTCTCACCGATCCGCCCGTCGCTGATTCAAGTCGCGGACGATTTCTTTCTGCGCCCGTTCCGCGCGCCGGTGATCAATATGACGTTGATAGGACTCGTGGGGATAGGACTGGTAGGACGAAGAAGATGGCTCGCGGTCGCGATCTTCGCGCCGTTCCTGATTTTCGCCTGGCTCTATCTCGACTTCCACTCCACGAGCCGCTTCTCGATCGGCTACATGCCGATGTTCGCCATCCTCGCCGCCGACGGAATCGACGCGCTGCGCAAGGCGCGCGGCGTCGTGCTCGCCGCGGTCGCGGCGCTGATGATCGTCTGGACGTTTCCCGCGCTCTGGCTCGTGCATCGGACGGTCTCGCCGCCGGTCGCCGCGCTGCAATCGGTGAAAGGCCTCGTCTACGTGGATGAACGGCTGGCCGCGCATGCGGCGGTGCTGCTGCGCGACTACCGCGTCGGCAACGCTGGGACGCCGTTCGTGTACGAAGGCGGGGAAGGCTTCACGCGCGATCGCGCGCGGCTCGCGGGCATCGCGCGCGATCGGTACTTTGAAGTCAGCGTCAAGCCGTGATCAGGGCCGGAACTCGATCGTCTGCGGCAGCCACGTCTTCACGCGCTTGCCGTCCTTCTGCGGCGGCGAGAAACGGGTCGCGCGCATCGCGCGCATGGCGGCGTCGTTGAGACCGAAGCGCGCGTCGCCGCGCAGGACGCGCACGTCCGTGACCTGCCCCGTCTCGCTGATGAACGCGCTGAGAATGATCGTCGCGGCGATCCGCTGCTGCCGCGCGATCAGCGGATAGACGGGCGCGATCGGGCGGAGCGGTTTCGGCAGCGAGTCGAGCGCGCCGACGTCGACGACGTCGCCCTCGCGCACCGTGGCCACCGCGGGCGCGGGCGCCGGAGTGCTGACCGCCGGCGTCACCGCGGGAGCCGGCGCCTGGGTCTGCGTCACGGCCTGCGGGACCGGTGTGGGCGCGGGCTCCGGCGCGGTCTCGCGGCGCTGCTGATCGAGCTGCGAAGCGGAGATCGCGGGACGGTCTTCCGCGGCCGCGACCTGCACGGGCGGCGCGGTGACGACCGGCGCATTCTTCGGCTGCTGCTTCTTCAGATCCGCCATGAACTGATCCTGCAGCTTCATCATCTCGGCCTGCATCTTGGCCTTGACCGCGTCTTCGAACGCTTTCTTCTGCGCCTCGGCATCGCCGGCCGTGCCGGTCGCGGGCGCGGTTGTCGTCTGCGATCCGACCGCCAGCACCGGCTCCGAGATCACGCGCGGCTGCACCGGCGGCGGAACCGTCGCCGCCGCGGCGACGGTGGGCTGCGCGGCGGGCGTTTTCGGCCGTGTCAGGAAGTACGCGGCGCCGGCGACGAGCGCGAGGAGGACGGCCGCGGCAATCGCCAGCGGCGCCTTGCTCTTCTTCGGCTGATCGATCGCCGTGAACATCGGCGCGTGGTCGACCGCCGCGGCGCGCGGCGCGGACACCGCCTTCGGGACTTCCACGTACGGCGCGAGGTTGACCTTCGTCTCCTTGTCGCGATCCGCGGCCTCGCTCTCCATCTCCTTCTTCAGGAGGTTGCTGAGATAGAACGCGAGGTTGAACGTCGTCGCCGAGTACTTGCCGCCGTGCGCGAGATGGGAGAGGGCTTGCTTCATGTCGCCGATCGACGCGTAGCGCATCGACGGATCGAGGTTGAAGGACTTGTCGAGAATCACCCGGATGTCGTCCGGCACCGGCGTGCCGGTCATCGTCTTCGACGCGCGCACCGCGGCGCCGAACGCGCTCGCCGTCGCGGCGTCGGGCGGCTCCTGTCCGGTGACGAGAAGGAAGAGAATCGCGCCCATCGAATAGACGTCGGCGTTCTTGATCGCGGCGCCGTTGCGCGATTCGGGTGCAAAGTAGCGGGCGATGTCGCCGCTGATTTTCTGATCGCCGAGCGAGGCCATGAGACCGCCGCCGAGCTGCTGGCCGGCGACGCGGATCTCGCCGTCGTCGGTGATCCAGATGAATTGCGGAATGAGAGCGCCGTGCGAGAGGCGCTGGCCGCCGCCGTCGCGGAGCTCCGCGGTGGTGGCGAGCGAGAGCGCGATCTTCTCGGCGATGACGATAGCCTGATCGATCGGCAGCGGATTCGGCGCGACGGCGTTGCCGCCGCGCGCGCGGTCGATGATGTACCGCAGCGAGCGTCCGCCGGCATAGCCGTAGGCGATGTACGGAACGCCGTCGATCACACCGACAACCTGGTCGCGCGCGAACGACGTGCCGCTCAGCTGCGGCAGCAACTGCTCGACGCGCTGCGCATTCGCCGCGATCTCCGCGCGATTGCCGCCGGAGAGCCGCCGCAGCGCGACGGTCGTGCCGAGCTGCCCACCCTCGATGCGCCCCGCCCGCCAGAGATCTCCGAGCGAGTCGGTCTCGAGTTTCTTGAAAAGAATATACGGACCGAACTGATCGTACGGCTTGTTCCGCGCAGCCATGGTGATCTGGACCCCCGTTTATTGGAAAGTTCGAGAATACCAGAAATGTGGAGCGGCGGGCTTCAGCCCGCCGGTTCAGTTCGGCGGGCTGAAGCCCGCTGCTCCGCTACTTCCTCCGATCCCGAAAATACTGCCGCTGATACTTCTCCACGTTCGCGTTGTGCTCGTTGATGTTCGTGGCGAAGACGTGCGAGCCGTCGTTGCGCGCGACGAAGTAGAGATAGGGCGTCGTCGCGGGGGCGGAGGCCGCGCGGAGCGAGGCCAGGCCGGGGTTGGCGATGGGGCCGGGTGGGAGGCCGGGCTTGCGGTAGGTGTTGTAGGGCGAGTCGATCTGCAGGTCGGCTTTGCGGATGTTGCCGTCCCAGCGATTGGCGAGCTTGAGCGCGTAGATCACGGTCGGATCGGCGCCGAGGAGCATGCGCCTGGTGATGCGGTTCAGGTAGACCGAGGCGACGATGGGCCGCTCCTGCGGCTGCTGTGCTTCCGTCTCCACGATCGACGCGAGCGTGACGGTTTGATGCACGTTCAGGCCGTTGCTGATCAGAGCGAGCTCGCCGCCCCAGTGCTGGCGGAAATTCGCGACCATTGCTTTGGCGATCGTCGCCGCGGACGTGCCGGGATCGAATTTGTACGTGTCGGGGAAGAGGTATCCCTCGAGCGACTCCGCCTCGGGGGCGATGTCATGCACGAGGTCCGCTTCGTCCGTCACCTTCTTCCATTCCTCCTCCGTTCCCAGCCCCTCGGCGGAAAAGAGCTTCGCGATCGCGAAGCGGTCGAGGCCTTCGCGGATCGTGATCGTCCTCAGCACGACGTCGCCGCGTACGAGCTTGTCGATCACGTCGATCGGCGACAGCGCCTTGTCGAATTCATAGACGCCCGCTTTCATCGAGTCGCGCGAGCGGGCCAGCTTCATGTAGACGAGCGGCACCCATTCGTCGCGCAGCACGCCCGCTTTTTTCAGCGACTGCAGGATGCTCGACGTGCGTTGCCCGCGGCGCACCTCGACGCGCTTCGCCGGCTCCGGCCAGCCCTTGTACGGAGAGTTCAGCGCGCGCCAGAAAAACCAGCCCCCGCCGGCGGCGAGGAGGAGCGCGAAGACTCCGATCGTGAGGAGCGATTGCAGCACCTTGCGGCAGCCGCGCTTCGGAGCGGCGGTACGGCGTGCTATGACGCCCTCCCGGTGTTGCTTTGATCCGACCTGCGGTCGAGATAGGACTGAAGGATCACTGCGGCCGCATGCATGTCGACATCTTTCTGCGCCTCGCGGCGATTGCGTCCCGCGTCGCGCAGCCGTTCCATCGCTTCGACGGTGGAGAGACTCTCATCCCAGAGCACGACCTGTTTGCAGGTTCTCTGCCGCAGCGCGTCGGCGAAATCGTGGAACTTCTGCTCGTTCGTCCTCCCATGTTTCGGGATGCCGACGACGAACGTCTCGGCCTCGAGCTCCTGGCCGAGGCGCTGGAGCTTCGCCACGATATCCCCCTCGTTGCGCAGCACCGAGTGCGGCGTGGCGACGACGCCCGAGTCGCTGACGGCGATGCCGATGCGGCGGGCGCCGAGATCGATTCCGATGACGGACACGGGCGGATTGTAGTGGAGCGGCGGGCTTTAGCCCGCCGAGAGCCCTGGCGGGCTAAAGCCCGCCGCTCCACACTACAATGACGCCTCCATGAAAAACTTCAACCTCGACGCCATTCTCGAGGCGATGCTGAAGATTTCGGACCGGGTCTCGGATCTGAACTTTTCCGTCGGCCGGCCGCCGCAGGTGGAGATCGACGGGCAGCTCGCGCCGGTGAACTTTCCGAATCTGCCGAGGCTCACGCCGTTCCAGACGGAGATGATCGCGCTGCACATGCTGCGCGGCGACCGCGAGCTGACGCGGACGCTGCTGACGAACGGCAGCGTGGATCTGTCGTATTCGATCCCCCAGAAGACGCGTTTCCGCGTGAACATCTTCTCGCAGCGCGGCACGTACGCGATCGTCCTGCGCGTCATCCCGGAGGGCGTGCCGACGCTGGACTCGCTCGCGATGCCGAGGGAAGTGCACAACGTCGGCAAACTGAAAAACGGCATCGTCCTCGTCACGGGCCCGACCGGCTCCGGCAAGTCGACCACGCTCGCGGCGATGATTCACCAGATCAACCAGGAGCAGGCGTATCACATCATCACCATCGAAGACCCCGTCGAGTACATGCACAAGCACATCAAGTCGACGGTGAACCAGCGCGAGCTCGGGTCGGATACGAAGACGTTCTCGCTCGCCCTGCGGGCCGCGCTGCGCCAGGCGCCGAAAGTCATCCTCATCGGCGAGATGCGCGACGTCGAGACGATCGAGATCGCCATGGAGGCGGCGGAGACGGGCCACCTCGTGCTCTCCACGCTGCACACCATCGACGCCGCAAAGACCATCGACCGCATCGTCGGCGTCTTCCCGAAGGACCAGGAGCCGCAGATCCGCACGCGCTTCTCGCAGTCGTTCCGCTACGTCATCTCGCAGCGCCTCCTGCCGAAGGTCGGCGGCGGCCGCATCGCCGCGCTGGAGATCCTCAAGTCGACCATGCGCACGCGCGACTACGTCATGCGCGGCGAGTCGGAAGGGCGCTCGCTCATCGACGCCATGCATGACGGCTCGGTCGACGGCATGCAGACGTTCGACGACGAGATCGAGAAGCTCTGGCAGAAGGGGGTCGTCACGAAAGAGACCGCGCTCGCCTACGCCACGAACCCGACGAACCTCGCCCTGCGCATGACCGACGCCCCCGAATCCGCGCAGGCGGAATCGGAAGGGGAGTCGATGCTGTCGATGCTGGAGTAACGATGGTCAAGATCACCTGTACGAACTGCAGCAAATCGCTCTCGATCGACGAGACGAAGATCGGCGCGCGCGTGGTGACGTTTCCCTGTCCCGCGTGCAAGACGACGATCACGGTCGACGGGCGCGAGTATCAGAATGCCGCGCCCTCGGCTGCGCCCGCGCCGCAGCACGAAGATCACCAGGACGAGTTCGGAGAAAAAGCGCTGATCACCGGCGCGGATGATCCGGCGCTGCGCCAGGCCCTGAAGCTGATCGGCTACCTGCCGGTCCACCAGGCCGAGGCGAAAGCCGCGCGCGAGTACTACCTGCAGGAGTTCCCGCAGGTGGTGATCATCCATCCCGCGCAGCTCACGCCGCCGCCGCTCGACGCGATGAGCCCGATCATCTCCCTCGTTCCAGCCGACCGCCGCAAGTCATTCTTCATCCTCGTCGCCGACGGCCTGCGCACGCTCGACGGCAACGCCGCATTCCTTTACGGCGTGAACCTCGTCGTGGCCAAGAAAGATCTCGCGCAGTTCCCGCAGATCTACCGCGACGCGAACACCGCGCACGAGCGCTTCTACGCGAGTATGAATGCGGTGTTCCGGGAGAAGCAGTTGCTGTAGGCAACAAAAAAGCGCACCCCGCGTGGAGAGGTGCGCTTTCGTTGGGTTGAGGTCGTGGACGCTACTGCGACTGCACGCCTTCCGGATACACGACGAACGTGCCGTCCGCGAAGATGATGTCGCAGTCGAACTTCGTCGTGACGGTGGCCGAGGTCTGGCTGTCTTCCGCGCCGTCCTTGCCCTTCGACTCGAGCGAGTACTGGGTCTGCGACGAGGCGATGTCGTAGGCGTTGCCCCATCCGTCGGTCACCGGCAGTTTCTTGATGTAGATCGGCTGGAGCGCGCCGACGAGACCGCTGATTGGCTGATCGGGATCGAGGAATGAGACGCCGCCGATCGTCACACCGGCAGCCGAATAGGAATTGGTATCCGTCGCGCGGGCTTCCCATGCCGTCGCGATGCTGCGCATGTCCGCCATCGTCCGTTTCTGCTTCGAGCGCTGCATGGCCGTGAGCAGGTTGGGGATGGCGATGGCCGCGAGAATGCCGATGATCGCCACGACGATCAGCAGCTCAATGAGGGTAAAACCTTTTTGCGTCCGTTTCATCGAGAACCTCCATGGACGCGAAAGGCGCGCAATAGTGATACCGATCTGCCCGGCAGCAGAACCTGTTTTGTTGCAAAGGCTTAGGAAATCCGTCGCGACGCTGTGCGACAGAATTTAGCCGCCGGGCGGCATTTTGGATGACAAAGTTTGTCGTCTACTGCGTCTGGACTCCCTCGGGGTATTTCACGAAATTTCCATCCGAGTAGATGATGTCGCAGTCGAACTTCGTCGTGACGATCGCATTTCCCTGGGTCTCGGACTCGTTCGCTCCGTCCTTGCCAAACGACTCGATCGCATAGCAATGACCGCCGCAGCCGGTGGCCGTTGCGTACTTGTGCCCCCAGCCATCGATCGTGGGCACGCGGCGCATGTAGGTCCCTTCGATCAGCGGCCGGAGGTTGTCGATTCCGTTCGCCGCCGCGACGGGCCAGGTGATGCCGACACCCGCGGCGGTGAACGAGTTCACGTCCGCGGCGCGTTCTTCCCAGGCCATGGCGATCGCGCGCATGTCGGCCATGGTCCGCTTCTGTTTGGAGCGTTGAACGGCAGTGAGCAGATTCGGGATCGCGATCGCCGCCAGGATGCCGATGATCGCTACCACGATCAGCAACTCGATGAGGGTGAACCCGCGCTCTCTCTGCATCGCGTTTTCTTCCTTAGCCTTGCCGGCAGAAAAAAGGCGCACCCCAGCGAGGAGTGCGCCCTCGAACAACTCCTCGTGAGTGCTACTGAGACTGCACGCCTTCCGGATAGACGACGAACGTACCGTCCGCGAAGATGATGTCGCAGTCGAACTTCGTCGTGACCGTCGCGGTCGTGTTGGAGTCTTCCGCGCCGTCCTTGCCCTTCGACTCGAGCGAGTACTGCGTCTGCGTCGAACCGATGTCGTAGCCGTTGCCCCATCCGTCCGTCACCGGCAGCTTCTTGATGTAGATCGGCTGGAGCTGGCCGACGAGGCCGCCGATTCCGGTGGCCGGATCGAGGAACGACACGCCGCCGATCGTCACGCCCGAGGCCGAGTACGTGTTCGTGTCGGTCGCGCGCGCTTCCCACGCCGTGGCGATGCTGCGCATGTCCGCCATCGTCCGTTTCTGCTTCGACCGCTGCATGGCGGTCAGCAGGTTCGGAATGGCGATGGCGGCGAGAATGCCGATGATCGCGACGACGATCAGCAGCTCAATGAGCGTAAAACCTTTTTGCCTTTTCGTCATTAATACCCTCCTTTTCCAAGCGCTTCCCTAAGGCAAGGCGGATACCGACTCGAATCAACGCATAAGTGCTTTCAGTAGAGATGCTTGCCGCGCCTAACAGATCTTCAGGCCGACAGATTTTGAGAGCGGATTTCGGCGATTTCTGACAAACTTTGTCACTTCTGCCGGGCCCAGGCGACTACGACGCGCTCGAGATATCCGACCCCGTTCATGAACCAGTCGAGCCGGATGCGCTCGTCCAGGCGGTGGATCGACGTCGACTGCGCGATGTCGACGAGATAGGGCGAGACGCCGAAGCACTGGATGCCCCGCGGGCGCAGGAAACGGCAGTCGCTCGTGGAGAGGTAGAGGATCTCGGATCCCGCGGGAACGCCATACGTCTTCTCCGCCTCGGCCGCGAGCAGCATCGCCAGTGGCGCATTCGCGGACGACATCGGAACCGGTCCTTCCTTCTGCAGCACCTCGACGGAGACGCCGTACGGCGTCACGAGCTCGTTCAGCCATTGCAGGCGCGCGTCCGGCGATTCATCCGGCAGATTGAGAAGCACGGTCGTCATCTCGAATCCGCCGGCGGGCGACGCGATCGGTGCCTGCACGTACATCGAGTTCTGCAGCAGCTCGCGGTACGAAAGCGCCAGCCGCCACAGCTCTCCGCGGGCAATGGTGCCGTCGATGTCCTCGAGGTACGGCTTCATGGCGATGCGCGTCGGCGCGACGTCGCGGAAGAAGCGGCGCACTTCCGGGAGCACGCGCGCGCTCTCCCGCGACGTGATGTACGGCTCGAGCGCGAGGCGGGCCTCGACGAGCGGCTGTTTTTCCGGCGCGCGCAGCATCGTGCGGACC
>DATFHJ010000403.1:0-12386 GCA_035248585.1 Thermoanaerobaculia bacterium | reverse complement strand
GGGCTTTAGCCCGCCGGAGACCATCGGCGGGCTAAAGCCCGCCGCTCCACTTGAATCGCTCATCGCGGCACGGCAGTCTCGTTCACGACGCGCGCGATGAACCGCGCCTCGGGCGTAAAGTCGCCGCGGGTCATGCGGCGGTCTTTCATCAGGATGCGATGCGAGAGGACCGGCACGGCGAGGCGCTTGATGTCCTCGGGGATGACGAAGTCGCGGCCGTTGACCATCGCCAGCGCCTGACACGCCTTAAAGTACGTCAGCGCGCCGCGCGTCGACACGCCCAGCGCCGCCTCGGCGTGCCCGCGCGTGGCCTGCACGATCGCCATCAGGTAGTCCGCCAGCGACTCGCTCACGTGCACGTCGCTCACGCGCGCCTGCAGCTCGCGCAGGTCGTCCGCGTCGAGCACCGGCTCGAGATGCTCGAGTGCGTCCTGCGCGCCGCCCGCGCGCAGCAGCTTCTTCTCGTCGGCGGCGCTCGGATAGCCGATCGTCAGCTTCATCAGGAAGCGGTCGAGCTGCGATTCAGGGAGCGGGTAGGTCCCGACATGCTCGATCGGATTCTGCGTCGCGATCACGAGGAACGGATCGGGCAGCGGCAGGCGCCGCTTCTCGATCGTGATCATCCCCTCGCTCATCGCCTCCAGCAGCGCCGACTGCGATTTCGGCGTGGCGCGGTTGATCTCGTCGGCGAGGAGCACGTTCGTGAAGACCGGGCCGGAGATGAACTCGAACTCCTGCTGATCCTGATTGAAGATCGTCACGCCGACGATGTCCGCCGGCAGGAGGTCGCTCGTGAACTGGATCCGCTGGAACGACAACGAGAGCGAGCGCGCCAGCGCGTGCGCGAGCGTCGTCTTGCCGACGCCGGGAACGTCTTCGAGCAGGAGGTGCCCGCGCGCGAGGAGCGCCGCAATGCAGAACTGCACGACTTCGGACTTGCCGCGGATGACTTTCTCGACGTTCGCCTGCAACGCGGCGATCCGCTCGAGGGATCGCGGAGTCGATACCGGATCGGTGCTCATGTGCTTACGACGTATGAACGGCGTTAAAGCTTCTTGTAATCCGGCCCGCCCCCGCCCTCCGGCGGCACCCACGTGATCACCTGATACGGATCCATGATGTCGCAGGTCTTGCAGTGGAAGCAGTTCGTGAAGTTGAGGAACGGGACGCGCCCGCGGCCGTCCGCGGTCGGTTGCGGCTCATAGACCTGCGCGGGGCAGAAGTGGAAGCACGGGTTCCCATACTCTTCCGTGCAGCGCGTGATGCAGACCTCGGTGTCGGCGATCAGCAGGTGCGCGGGCTGGTTTTCCTCGTGGATCACGCCGCCGTTGTAGACGTTCGTCACCTTGTCGAACGTGTACGTGCCGTCGTACTTCAGCTTCGCCGGCGGATGCGGATCGTCCGATCCGAAGTAGCGCTTGATGCGCTCCATGCGCTCGTGTCCCGCGTGTCCATCGAGCTTGTTCGCCACGCCGTAGCCGCGGCCGCCGGTGACCATCGACGCGCCGGCGTTGAAGAGCCCCGCCAGCACGCCGTTCTCGAACGGCTGGTGGAAATTGCGCTGCGACCACAATTCCTCGCGCGCCCACGAGGCCTCGAACAGCGAGTCGTACTCCTGCAACTGCGTCGATGACGAATCGCCGGCGAGCAACGCGTGAAACGCCGTCTCCGCGGCAAGGATCCCCGACTTGATGGCGAGGTGGATTCCCTTCAGCCGCGCGCCGTTGAGGAAGCCGCCGGAATCGCCGAGGATCATGAAGCCGTCGCCATACAGCCGCGGCATCGAGTAGTAGCCGCCCTCGGGGATCGCCTTCGCGCCGGCGGAGATCATCTTGCCGCCCTCGAGGATCTTGCGGATCTCCGGATGCAGCTTCAGCCGCTGCAGCTCGTTGTGCGGATCGAGCGTCGGGTTGCGATAGTCGAGACCGACCACCAGGCCGAGGTCGACGATGCGGTCCTTCATCCCGTAAATGAACGCGCCGCCGAACGTGTCCCAGTCGAGTGGAAAGCCCATCGTGTGAATGACGCTGCCGGCGGGATAGCGATCGTCCGGCAGCTCCCACAGCTCCTTCACGCCGACGGAGTACACCTGCGGATTTTTCCCGGCGTAGAGATCGAACATGCCGTCGAGCTGTTTGACGAGCGTCCCGCGCGGACCTTCGGCGAGGATCGTGATCTTCGCCTTGACGTCGACACCCGGCTCGAAGTTCGGCTTCGCCTGACCGTTCTTGTCGATGCCTTTGTCGCCGGTGCGCACGCCGATGACGCGGCCCTCCTCGACGAGCACGCGCGACGCGGGGAACTCGGGGAAGACTTGGACGTCCATCCCTTCGACGATCGGCCCGAGCCAGCGGACCATCTCGCCGAGGGAGATCACGTAGTTGCCGTGGTTCTGGAGAGGCGGCGGCATGATCGGCGCCGCAAGCTTGTGCTTTTCGGTGAGGAACCAGAACGCGTCGCTCGTCACCGGCGACTCGACCGGACAGCCACGCTCCCGCCAGTCCGGCATCAGCTCATCGAGGCCGCGCGGATCCATCACCGCGCCGGAGATGCCGTGCGAGCCGATTTCCTTCCCTTTCTCGAGAACGGCGATGGAGATGCCCTCGAGTTTTTGTTCGGCGTCGGATTCGTTGTGCGCGCGGATCAGCTCGGAGAGCTTGTACGCCGCCGCGAGTCCCGCCGGTCCCGCGCCGACAATGACGACGTCGACCTCCAGTGCCTCGCGCTCGACTCCGGGCAATTCGGCCATGCAGCGACTCCTCCGGCCGCGCATTGTAGTGTGGAGCGGCGGGCTTTAGCCCGCCGGATCGAAACCCGACGGGCTGAAGCCCGCCGCTCCACTACAATGCATGGCGAGTGGTAGCCGACTACTACGCCCCCCTGATCCTGCTCCTGATCTCCAGCGGACTGACGTCGTACGTGGCGACGTCGATCGTGCGCAAGACCGCGTCGCACCTCGAGCTCGTCGACGTCCCGGACGATCGCAAGCGCCACGAAGTGGCCACGCCGCGTCTCGGCGGGCTGGCCATCATCTTCGGCTTCGGCTTTCCGCTGCTCCTGCTCGCCGCCAATCCGCAGGCCGCCAGTCTCGTGACGAAGAACCTTCCGTACCTCTTCGGCGTGCTGGCCAGCGGCTCGCTGATCGTCGGCCTCGGCGTGTACGACGATCTGATCGGCGCGAACGCGCCGAAGAAATTTCTCATTCAGGGCGCGGCCGCGCTCATCCTCGTCGCCTTCGGCTTCCGCTTCACCGAGATCTCCATCGCCGGCGCGACGTTTCACCTCGGCATCCTCGGCGTCCTGGCCTCGATGCTCTGGATCGTCTTCATCATCAACGCCATGAACTTCATCGACGGCATCGACTCCCTGGCGACGCTCGTCACCATCACCACCGCCGCGGCCTTCAGCGTCATCGCCATCCTGCGCGCCGACTACTTCTCGCTCGTCATCATGGTCGCGCTGATGGGAAGCCTCCTCGGCTTCTATCCGTGGAACAAACCGCCGGCGAAGATCTTCATGGGCGATACGGGAAGCATGTTCATCGGCCTGCTCCTCGCGGCCGGCTCGATCGTGAAGCCGAGCAAGTCGCCGACGCTGCTGATCGTCGTCGGCCCGATGATCGCGCTGGCGCTGCCGGTGCTCGACACGCTCATCGTCATGAAACAGCGCTTCGCCGAGGATAAGACGTCGCTGCGCGGACGGCTCGCGCGCATCGGCAGCGCCGACCGGCGGCACATCCACCACATCCTCGTCGCGCGCTACGGCAGCATCGGCAAGACCATCACCTCCATCTGGCTCGTGTCGCTGCTCTTCGCCGCGTCGGCGGTGCTGACGACGATCCAGTCGATGAAGATCATCGGCTACGCATCGGGAGGCGTGGCCCTGCTGGCGATGATCGTGCTGCGATACTGGCCCGGACATGTGCGGGATCACGGCGATCTTCAGCTACCGCTCGACCGCTGAGCGGATCCGCGCGGAGGAGCTCGACGCGATCACCGAGTCGATGCGCCCGCGCGGACCCGACGCCGGCGGCACGTGGATCAGCGACGACGGCCGCGTGGGCCTCGGCGCGCGGCGGCTGGCGATCATCGATCTCAGCGCCGAGGGCACGCAGCCGATGTTCGACGTCGACCGCGAGCTCGTCATCGCCTTCAACGGCGAGATCTACAACCATCGCGAGCTTCGCTCCTCGCTCGAGCGCTCCGGCGCGCGCTTCCATTCGCACACCGATACCGAAGTCATCCTGCAGCTCTTCCGCCGCGACGAGAAGCGCATGCTCGGCCTCCTGCGCGGCATGTACGCGTTCGCGATCTGGGACATGCGGCGGCGGCGGATGTTCGTGGCCCGCGACGCCTACGGCATCAAGCCGCTCTACTTCGCCGATGACGGCTCCACGATCCGCCTCGCCTCGGAGGTGAAATCGCTGCTCGCCGGCGGCGCGGTCTCGCGCGCGCTCGATCCCGCCGGCGTCGCCGGATTCTTTCTCACCGGCACCGTGCCCGAGCCGTTCACGATCCGGCGCGATGTGCACGAAGTCGAAGCGGGGACGGCGTTTTTCGTCGATGAAGAAAAAGGCCGCGGCGACGCGATCCAGCATCAGTCGGTGGCGAACGTGCTCCGCCGCGCGTGCGAGAAGCGGCCCATCGCGCGGCTCACCGAGCCCGATATCGCCGTGCGCGAGCGCATCGAGGAAACGATCGCCTATCACCTCGTGTCCGACGTTCCGGTCGGCGTGTTTCTCTCGTCGGGAATCGACTCGTCGGCGCTGACGGCGATCGCGTCGCGCGCCTCGCACGAGCCGCTGCGCACGTTCACGCTGGCGTTCGAAGAGTTCCGCGGATCGCGCGGCGACGAGGCCCCGCTCGCGGAGCGGTTCGCGCGCGAGATCGGAACGCAGCACACGACGCGGGTCGTCACGCGCGACGAGTTTCACGCCGACCTGCCGAAGATCCTCGCGGCGATGGATCAGCCGACCATCGACGGCGTAAACACCTGGTTCGTCAGCAAGGCCGTTCACGAGGGCGGCGTGAAGGTAGCGCTCTCGGGCGTCGGCGGCGACGAGTTGTTCGGCAGCTATCCGTCGTTTCTCAACGTGCCGAAGATGCAGCGCCTCGCGCGCACGCCGATCGCGGCCGTCGCGGCGCGCCTGTCGAAACATCCGAAGAAGCGCCTGCTGCGGACGTACGGCGGCACGTATGCCGGCGCGTACCTCCTGCAGCGCGGCCTGTATCTGCCGGACGACCTGCCGGCGATCCTCGGCCGCGACGTCGCCGAGGAGGGATTGCAGCGGCTGCAGCTCCTCGGCCTCTTCGAGCGCGCCATCACGCCCGATCCGGCGACGCCGTACGGCCGCGTCGCGGCGCTCGAGGCGTCGCTGTACATGCGCAATCAACTCCTGCGCGACACCGACTGGGCGAGCATGGCCCACTCCGTCGAAGTGCGCACGCCGCTGGTCGACGCCGCGCTCCTGCGCCAGATCGCGCCGCTCCTCATCGAGGCCGGCCGCGCCTGCAAAGACGCGCTCGCGGCCGTGCTCCCGCGCTGGCTGCGCGAGCGCCCGAAGACCGGCTTCTTCGTGCCGATGCAGCAGTGGATGAACCTCCCGCCCGACGGCACGTCGACGCGCATGCGCAGCTGGGCGCGGTACGTGTTCGATACGGTGCGGACAACATGAAAGCGCTCCTCCTCTGCACCGACGCCTACGGCGGCTACGGCGGCATCGCGCTCTACAACCGCGATCTCGCCGAGGCGCTGGCCGCGCGGCCCGACTGCGAGGAAGTGCTGGTGGTGCCGCGGGTGATCCGCAGCGACCCGGGTCCCATCCCGCCGAAGATCACGTTCCTCGCCGATGCCGCGCGCGGGCCGCTGCACTACATGCGCGCCATCGCCCGCGCGCGCCGCGCGAATGCGGACGTCGTCATCTGCGGCCACGTCAATCTGCTGTCCGTGGCGTGCTCAATCACCGCGCATCCGCTGCTGATGATCTACGGCATCGAGGCCTGGAAGCATCGCTCCGCCGTCGGCACACGCCTTCTGCATCGCTGCGCCGCGGTGGTCTCCATCAGCGCCATCACGCGCGATCGCTTCCTCGCCTGGTCGCATTACGCCGGGCGCACGCATCTCCTGCCGAACGCGATTCACGCGGAGCAGTACGGCATCGGCTCGAAGCGCGCCGATCTCATCGCGCGTTACGGTCTCGCGGGAAAGCGCGTGCTGCTGACGGTCGGCCGCCTCGCGCGCGAGGAGCGCTACAAAGGCTTCGACGAAGTGCTCGAGGTGCTGCCGAATCTTCCCGGCGACGTCGTCTACATGATCGGCGGCGGCGGCAACGATCGCGCGCGGCTGGAGGACAAAGCGGCGCGCCTCGGCGTCGCCGAGCGCGTGATCTTCACCGGCAATTTCCCCGAGGAAGAAAAAGCGGATCTCTACAACCTCGCCGATCTCTACGTCATGCCGAGCCGTGGCGAGGGCTTCGGCTTCGTGTTCCTCGAAGCGCTCGCCTGCGGACTGCCGGTGATCGGCAGCAAGCACGACGGCGGCTGCGAGGCGCTCCTCGGCGGCACGCTCGGCCTCCTCGTCGATCCCGCGAATCCCGCCGAGATCGAAGAGGCGATCCGCGAGCTGCTCGCCCGCCCCGCCCCGCGCGAGATCCCGGAGCAGCTCGAGTACTTTTCCTTCGCGAACTTCCAGCGCCGCCTCGGCGCGATCGTATGATGTGCGGCGCTCAGTTTATCCCGCGCGTAGACGCGGGATCATCGGTTACACCGGCAGGCTGTTGCCCAACGTCGCTGCACTTGCAGCGCGACATGGCTCACGCCACGCGATGCCACCGGAGATCCCGCGTCTTCGCGCGGGATAAACTACGGCCCGCATGAAGCGGGCTCTCATCCTCGGCGTTTCGGGACAGGACGGCGCCTATCTCTCGCGCCTCCTCGTGGACAAGGGCTACGAGGTCCACGGCACGTCGCGCGACGTCGAGCTGCAGCGCTTCAGCCGCCTCGAGCAACTCGGCGTGCGCGACGACGTGCACGTGCATTCGACGTCGCTCCGTGATTTCCGCGAAGTCCTGCAACTCGTGTCGAACGTTAGCCCCGACGAGATCTACAACCTCGCCGGCCAGACCTCGGTCGGCCTGTCGTTTTCACAGCCGTTCGAGGCCATGGAGAGCATCGCCTCGTCGATGCTGATCCTCCTCGAAGTCGTGCGCTTCCTGAAACTGCCGGTGCGCATCTACAACGCCTCATCCAGCGAGACGTTCGGAGAAACTCCCGCGGACCAGGCCTCGAACGAAGAGACGCCCTTCATGCCGCGCAGCCCCTACGCGACCGCAAAGGCGACCGCGCACTGGACCACGGCGAACTACCGCCACGCCTACGGCATCTACGCCTGCTCCGGCATTCTCTTCAACCACGAGTCGCCCCTGCGCAGCGAGCGCTTCGTGACCAAGAAAATCGTGCGCGCCGCCATCGACATCGCCGCCCGCCGCCGCGACCGTGTGACCCTCGGCGACCTGAGCGTCTCCCGCGACTGGGGCTACGCCCCCGAATACGTCGACGCCATGTGGCGCATGCTCCAGCAAGACACCGCCGAGGACTACGTCATCGCCACGGGAGAAAGCCACACGGTCGAAGAATTCGTCGCCGCCGCCTTCGCCGAAGTCGGCCTCGACTGGCGCGCCCACGTCGACATCGACCACTCCCTCTTCCGCCCCTCCGACATCCGCTGCAGCCGCGGCGACGCCTCGAAGGCGAAGCGCAACCTCGGGTGGGAGGCGGAGACGAAGTTCGGGGAGTTGGTAGGGTTGCTGGTGGGGGCGGAGCGAGGTTAAGGCGGCCGGCCACATGCCTTCACTTGGAGGTGCCGACGATTGCCCTCAACTCGTCGAGAGAATCATCCGTCACATCATCTAACGCGTCCACAATCCGTTGTATATCGCGTGTGGCCAGCCCGAGGAAACTTGCCACTTCTTCAAGCGAATATTCATGGTCCCAGACAGCTGAATGGACACACGCCAGGCGGACGTCGGCTGGAAACTCTGCTTCCTCTGATTCCCGAAACAACTCTTGAAGCGTCGGCCGGTAACCGAGTGGGTGAGCACCCGTTGCCGTACCGGTGAACTGGCGGTTTCGTTCACGATGTGCCGATGCGCGCAGGACTCTTAGAGCTGGAACACGAGTCGCGTCACCTCTCAGCAACGAAGCCGCGTAGCGCCTCGTGAGCGTCGCGAGCTGGCCGAGTTGCGCGTCGAGCGAAGTGATTTCGGCAATGCGTTCCAGAGAAACGGACGTCCCCTCGACATCTTCGATGAGCGTATGCAGTCCGAATTGATGCTCGCGCCCGGCGGCGGCAATGCTGACGTATACCCACGGACCGGAACCAATCTCGTACGCAGCAGTGAGCCGAGCCGATTCCGACGAAAACGCGGCGTGGATCTCGATGGGATAGACGCGTTCCGGCGCTTGGGTAAGCCCGAGCTCCGTTGCCAAGGGCAGAAAATACTGCACTACTGCTCCGCGGAACTCGGCAAACTGGTCGAATCTCACAGCGAAACCCGCTCCGCCATACACTCCGCACGCCGCTTCTCTTCCACCTGCGGTTGCGATTCGCCGACGGCGTTTCGCCAATCTTCCTGCCGGATGGCGACCAGGCGTTTGAGCTGGGTGGCCGCGCCTCCCGGGCTCGGCGTTTTGATGTGACGCTCATTCAAAAGCATGCACGCCACTTCCGCTGCCAGGCGATTGAACAATTGGTACTCCGGATGGGTGTAGTTGTATTTCATGGGATCGCCTTCGCGAATTCCCTGGCGAAGTTGTTGGAAACCCTGCCGGAAAAGGCCAAGGTTTTGGATCTGCTCATCGGATAGCCGTCGCTCTACCGCCAGTTTGACCGAGATGGCCTCGACCTTTGCTTCGGCGGCGGTGGCTCGCTTGATGAGCTCCCACCACGTGCCGTCCGACGGCTTGAACTTCTCTTTATCCGGATCCTGGTAAACCTTCCAAAGCCGCCAGATCTCTTTGTACTCGCCGTAGACCTGCTGAAATTGCGTGGCGGCCACAATGTCCAGCTCCCTGCGCTTGTTCTTCATCTGCCACGAGGCGACGATGAACTGACCGGCTCCGAAGGTGACTGCGAGCACGAGTCCGGCCTTGTACAGTTCGAACCACCACTGTGGGTTGGGCATCCGCGTATCCTCCATTTCAATTCAAGCGCGATCCAAACGCTCGAGATCCATGAGCACCTCGTGGACGCGATTCGCCGATAGTGCCTCAACGGGCTGCTGCGGCTGACGAAACAGCGCGCGAAAGGCCTTCGCGAGGTTCGACGAAACAACGGGCTCCCGTCCCTTCGGCTCCATCGATCGCATCCGCTCCAGCACGGCCAGCCAGTCGCGATGCATGCGCACATCCGTATCTTCGGCGGCGGCGCTCTTTGCATTCGCGGAGAGTCGCGCGAGCAACTCGCGGTCTTCCCCGAGGCGGGCGATGAGGCGCGCGGCTTCCTCGCGGTCTCCGAAAATCAATCCGGTCTCGCCGTCGATCACGAGTCCTTCTGCAGCGACCCCGCGATAGCGCGCGACCACGGGCACCACTCCGTGGTGCATGGCCTTCAGAAGAATGTCCGGTGCCTCGGAGAAGAGGAGAAGGACGTCGAGCTGCGGATAGTCTCCGTGCAGACGCGTCCAGCTGATCGAAGGGAGGTCGAGGTCGAGGCGGCCGAGGTATCCGACGCGCAATGTCTCGCTTTCGACGCGCGGCATCGACGGCGGGCGCACGCCGGGTCGCACGTAGTGAATGCGCTCCGCTTCGTCCGGCAGTTTCTCGACGAGCCAGCGATGCGCGAGACGGCTGGTGGCGACGACGCCATCTACGGCGTCGAAGTGATCGACGATGTTGAGGAGTTGCGCGGGATCCGGCGAGCGAACCGCGACGACTTCCCAGTCGCTCTGGTCCTGCAGCCACTCGGGGAGGCCGTGCATTGCCGTGAGAAAGAGAACGCGCTTCGTCATCGCTGCGCGCGAATCCATTCGATGGTCTTCGCGAGACCGGACGACCACGACGACAGCGGGCAGCCGAGGGCGCGGAGGCGGGTGACGTCCGCGCGCCAGCGGCGCGGCGTTCCGGGCAGCGCTTCGCCCGTGAACTGCGGTGCGGTCCCGGGCGCGACGGCGCGGAAGATCTCTTCGGCCAGCGTCCGGATCGCCACCGCTTCGCCCGATGCGACGTTGATCGCTTCGCCGCGGCACTCGGCGCGCTCCGCGATGCAGACCAGCGCGCGGCCGACGTCGCCGGCGTAGAGGTAGTCGCGCGTTTCGTCGCCGCTTCCGTACACCGTGGCCTGGCCGGCGAGCGTGCGCCGTGTGATGTCCCATACCGCGAGGCGGCGCAGGTGCTCGCCGTACGTCGAGAACACGCGCGCCTTGCAGCCGCGCACGCCGTGGAGGCGCACGTACTCGTCGAGCAGCAGCTCCTGTTGCAGCTTGTGAAAGCCGTACGGCGAGATCGGCGCGAGCGGCGCGTCTTCCCGCACCGGCAGCGTCTCCGGATCGCCGTACACCGCGGCCGACGAGACGAGAATCACGCGCGTGTCGATCGCGGCGAGGCGGATGCTCTCCAACAGGCCGGCCGCCGGCAGCACGTGTCCATGCACGTCGGCGAGCGGATTGCGCAGCGACTGCGGGACGCTCGCCGGCGCGGCGAGATGCACGACGGCCGCGGGCGTGTAGCGCTCGAGCAGCGAGAGATCGTGCTCCACGTCGGCAACGTCGTGCAGGTCGAAGGCGTCGAAGCGATCCGCCTGCCGGTTCGGATCGGTGCGGCCGACGCCGATCGTTGCCCAGCCCGCGGATGCGAATGCAGCGGCCACGTGTCCTCCGAGGAATCCGCCCGCGCCGGTGATCAGAACGCTCTTCGCCATCGGCTTTCTATTATCGCGGCACTTCGCTTACATTCGGCGCCGTGCACAAGATCATCCGCGCGCGCAAAGGACTGGCCCAGCTGAACCTCGGCGAGATCTGGGAGTACCGCGAGCTGATCGTCTTCTTCGCCTGGCGCGACGTGCTCGTGCGCTACAAGCAAACCGTCATCGGCGTGCTGTGGGCGCTGCTGCGGCCCTTCCTCACCATCGTCATCTTCAGCATCGTCTTCGGCCGTTTCGCGCAGGTGCCGACGGGCACGATCCCGTATCCCGTGCTCGCCCTGGCCGGCCTGTTGCCGTGGCAACTCTTCGCCACCGCGTTCTCGGAAAGCAGCGGATCGGTGGTCGGCAACGCGCAGCTCGTATCGAAGGTCTACTTCCCGCGGCTGATCATGCCGCTCAGCGGAATCGTGGCTTCGCTGGCCGACTTCCTCGTGGCGCTGGGGATGCTGGCCGCGCTGATGGCGTGGTATCGGGTGCCGGTCAGCGCGACGATTTTCTGGATGCCGCTGTTCCTGCTCCTCTGCCTCCTCGTCGCGCTCGGCACCGGCGTCTGGTTCGCCGCGTTGTACGTGCGCTACCGCGACATCCGCCACGTGATCCCGTTCATCGTCCAGCTCGGGCTCTACATCTCCCCGGTCGGCTTCCCGAGCTCCGTCGTGCCGGAGCGCTGGCGCTTCCTCTACTCGCTCAATCCGATGGTCGGCGTCATCGACGGCTTCCGCTGGTCGCTCTTCGGCGGGCGGAATCCCATCTACATGCCGGGCCTCACGATCTCGATCGTGCTGGCGATCGTGATCGTCATCGGCAGCGCGTACTACTTCCGGCACATGGAGCGGCTCTTCGCCGACATCATCTGATGCCGCGCCTTCTCGTTTCGTCGCGCGAAATCGGCAAGCAGTACAGGTTGGGGATGCTGGCGCCGCCGCCGCTCTCGCTGCGGGACCGCATCACGGACGCGGTCCGCTCGATCGGAAAAAAGCGAAACGCGCCGCAGACGTTCTGGGCCCTGCGCGACATCACGTTCGACCTGCACGACGCGGAAGTGCTCGGCGTGATCGGCAAGAACGGCGCGGGCAAGAGCACGCTCCTCAAGATCATCAGCAACATCACCGAGCCGACCGAGGGCGAGCTGCATTTGTTCGGACGCGTCTCGAGCCTGCTCGAAGTGGGAGTCGGATTTCATCCCGAACTGTCGGGGCGCGAGAACGTTTTTCTCAACGGTGCGATCCTCGGCATGTCGCGCGTGGAGATCCGCCGCAAGTTCGATGAGATCGTCGCCTTCGCCGAGGTCGAGCCGTTCATCGACACACCGGTCAAGCGCTACTCGTCCGGCATGTACGTCCGCCTCGCCTTCGCCGTCGCCGCGCATCTCGAGCCGGACGTGCTGATCGTCGACGAAGTGCTCGCCGTCGGCGACATCGCATTCCAGCGAAAATGCCTCGGCAAGATGGAAGACATCCGCAGGACCG
>DATFHJ010000402.1:0-21038 GCA_035248585.1 Thermoanaerobaculia bacterium | reverse complement strand
CATCATCGAGAATCCCATCGAAGTCCTCGGCGTGAATTCGCGCGGCGAGCTGGCGACGGTGGAAAACGAGATTCAGCGTCGCGTCGTCGAGAAGCTGATGCGCGAAGGCGTTACGTTCCGCAATCCGTCGACTGTCGTGATCGACTCGATGGTCACGATCGGCGCCGACACCGTGGTCTATCCGTTCGTCACGATCGAAGGCTCGACGCAAATCGGCCGCGACTGCGTGATCGAGCCGGGCGTGCATCTCACGAACGTGCGTATCGGCGACAACGTGCACGTGAAAACCGGCACCGTCGCCGACGACGCGATCATCGAGGACGAGGCCGCGGTCGGTCCGTACGCGCACCTGCGTCCCGGCACGAAGCTCGGCCGCCACGTGAAGGTCGGCAACTTCGTCGAGACGAAGAAGGCGGTGTTCGGCGAGGGCGCGAAAGCCTCACACCTCTCGTACATCGGCGACGCCGAAGTCGGCGCGGACGTGAACATCGGCGCCGGCACCATCACCTGCAACTACGACGGCGTCCGCAAGAACAAAACGATCCTCGAAGACGGCGTCTTCATCGGCTCCGACACCCAGCTCGTCGCACCCGTCCGCGTTGGCAAAGGCGCCTACGTCGGCGCCGGCTCGACCATCACGAAAGACGTCCCCGCCGGCGCGCTCGCGCTCAGCCGCACGCCGCAGAAGACGATCGAGGGGTGGGCGGAGCGTAAGAAGAAAAAGAGCTAACGCCGATTGAGGTCGACGCGCATCCGGCCGAAGTCGATCACGACGTCGAAGTTCTTGAGGAAGTTCTGGCCGAGGATGCCGACGGCATTTTCTTTATCGTCGGAGCTGTACATCGGCAGGGTCTCGAATTTTCCGCCCCAGCGGTCGACGCCGATCTCGACGTCCTCGAGCTTCGCGCCGCGCTTCATCGCACCGCCGAGTCCCTGCAGCGTGGCCGAGTGCGCGCCGGTGTTGAAGAGCTGGACCGGCAGCTGCGCGAGCTTCGACTCGTTGAGGAACGTGATCTCGGAGCCGGTGTCAAGGATGAAGATGAACCAGCCGCGCCGGTTGATCGCGCCGCGCACATGCGGGCGGAAGCCGTGGAAGTAGAGATTCTGCTCGGGATCGGGACGGCGGTCGGCGGCGGTGAGTTTGTGGAAGGTGACGTGGTGACTGCCGAAGTCGAGCTCGAGCCGGAACTCTTTCAAGAGGTTCGAGCCGAGGAGAAAGTCGATGCGGTATTCCTTCTGCTCGCTCTTGCTGATGAGGAAGCGCATCTTCGCATCCGGCATGATCGCGACCGGCACGTTGCGAATGACGATCTCGCCCAGCTCGAGCTGCTCGAGCAATCCGAAGTGCACTTGAATCGGCTCGCCGAGGAGACCGAAGAACGTTCCCTCGAACGAGCCGAGCCGCTTCACCGGCAGCGACGCCGCGAACCGTTCGGAGATGATGGAAAGCACGGCGCCGGAATCGATGATCGCTTCCATCTCTTTCGAGCCGTTGACGCGCACCTGCACGCGCGGCACTTCCGGCTTGCTGAATTTGAAGGAGAGCCGGTCGCGCCCGCGGCCGGAGAATTGATACGCCGGCACCTGCGCGAGCGAAGCGAGATAGTCGATGTGCCACTTGCGGACGTTCAGCCCGCGCTCGCTCGCGATCTTCGCCCACTCCAGACTCGACTCGTAATTGTTCGCCAGGTATTCGACCTGCGACAGATCCCACGCGACTTGCGCGTAGGTCGTGCGGAACGGCTCGAGATCGAGTGCCGCCCGCAACCGCCCCCGCGCCTCATCCAGACGCCCCGCGGCCAGATACGCGGAGCCGAGCAGACTGAGATCCGCCGCGTTCGGCCGCGACCGCGAATCAATCACCGCCGCCATCTCCATCGCCCGCAAGTAATCGCTCTTGCGCAACATCGACTGCAGGTCTGACCCGCGCTCGATGTTCGACGGCAGGAGATTCAACGGACCGACGGAGACCTCGCTGTACAGCGCGCAACCGGCTGCGACGAGCAGCAATACGACGACTAAGACTTTTGTACGACGCATAGGACGTGTGGTGAATTCTAAGGGTGTGGCGTCACGGACGTGTCACGGAAGAGGAAAGGGACGAGGACGTTCGCAAATGAGCGGGCGTTCAGCGCGTTCATCGGCCTCTGCGCGCACTGGCCCGGCCGTGCGCGCAAGGCTTTCCTAAGACTGCCTCACTTCTCCACCAGTATCCCCAGCTCCTTAATCTGATAAGCGAGCGCCTGCCGGGAGATTTTCAGCATGGCGGCGGCGCGGTTCTGGTTGCCGCGGGCTTCCTGGAGGAATCGTTCGATGAGGTCGCGTTTGAAGCGGGCGACGGCGTCCTGGTAGGAGCCGGCGGGGAGTTTCGCGGGGGCGACGTTGCGGAGGCGTTCGGGGAGGTGTTCGAGATCGATCTCCTTGGCTTCTCCGGCCATGGCATGGGCGGCGCGGATGGTGTTCTGGAGTTCGCGCACGTTGCCGGGCCAGCCGTAGGCGGCGAAGATCGCTTCGACGTCGGGAGCGAGCATCGACGGACCGCCGCGATGTTTCGCGCGCTCGGCGGCGAGGAAGTGCGAGGCGAGGAGGAGAACGTCGCTGCCGCGCTCGCGGAGCGGCGGCATGATCGCTTCGACGCCGCGGATTCGGTAATAGAGATCGTCGCGGAAGCGGCCCTCTTCGACCGCGGTCTCCAGCTTGCGATTGGTGGCGCTGACGATGCGGACGTCGGCGGTGCGATTGAGCGTGTCGCCGACGCGGCGGAACTCGCCCTCCTGCAGAAAGCGCAGCAGCTTGGCCTGCGCGCCGAGCGGCATCTCGCCGATCTCGTCGAGAAAGAGCGTGCCTCCGTCGGTGGTCTCGATCAGGCCCGCGCGGTCGCGGTCCGCGCCGGTGAACGCGCCGCGCACGTGGCCGAAGAGCTCCGACTCGATGAGGTTCTCCGGCAGCGCGGCGCAGTTCACGGCGGTGAACGTTTTGGGACGGCGCGGTGAATGGCGATGGATGGCGCGGGCGATGAGCTCCTTGCCGGTGCCGGACTCGCCGAGGATGCAGACGGGCACGTCGCGGCGCGCGATGCGGGTCACGAGCGAGCAGATCTCGCGCATCGACGGCGAGTCGCCGACGATGCCGTCGAGCGCGCCGGGCTGCGGAGGCCGGGCGCTCTCTTCCTGTTCGACGACGCGCCGCAGCCGCTGATTTTCGGAGCGCGTGCGGAAGAGCGCCGCGATGGCCTCGCGCGCCTCGCCGCTCCAGCGCGAGCAGCCTTCGATGTACAGCAGCTCGCGCTCGCTGCATTCGATCCAATCGGGCTCGCCGTCGACGTCGTAATGCTCCGCGGTATGCGAACCGATGGCGTGCCATTGGCCGAGACGGTTGCGCGTGGCGAAACACCACGGCGTGTCGAAGTCATGCGGAGCGAAGGGAAACTCGCGCAGCGCGGCGGCGCGAAGGAAGCGCAGCTCGACGTCGGCGGGGACGGGCTGCGCGTCGACGGCGATCTCGAACGATGTCGCGCGCTTGCCGGACCGCAGCAGTTCGTGGCGGCGCGTCATCTCGACGTTGCCGGATTTGCCGGTCGATCGCAGCGGCGTTTTGCGACCTTCTATCAGATCGATTTCGTCGAGGATCAGCGCGGCCGCTTCGCGGATCTGCGCGCTGCCGACATTGAGTACGGACGTTGCGGCGCGCTTGGCATCGGCGAGCTTGCCGCGGGAGAAGTCGAGATGCGCGGTCAGGAGCGGCAGCTCGTTCAACCGCAGCTCGTCGCTCGTGCCGGAGTAGTAATGACGCAGGCGCGCGATGCGCTGCGAGGCGTGTGCGTGCTGGCCGGCGTCGGCGGCGAGAAACGCGAGCGTGAAGAGAATGCCGCCGGCGGCGCGATCGCCCTGCGTTTCTTCGACTTCCTGCAACGCTTCCACCGCCGCGACGCGGGCGGCGTTCCAATCGCCCGCGGAGAACGTGGCGAAGACGCGATCGAGGGAAGCGTCAATGCGCTCGATGGTGCAGCGGGCGAGCTTGTGGGAGTTTTCAGCGAATGCGATAGCTTCGGTGTGGTCTGAGGACAGATAGGACATGAAGCGGGAAGACAGATAGGACTCGGTGAGCCAGGAGCGGTCGATTTCTTCATGCGCGTCGAAGTTCAGGACGGCGCGCTCGTAGGAGCGCTGTTCGTCGTCTTCGCAGGCGTCGAGCACGCGGGCCGCGTCGTCGTAGCGCTGTAATAGGCGGAGCACTTCGGCGTGCAGGACGCACGACGGCAATCGCTCGAGGCGTGCGAGCGCGGTGGCGTAGTCGCCCATTCTTCGTTCGATGCGGGCGAGGAGGAACTCGTCGCCTGAGGCGAGATCGCGCGCATCGCGATAGCGGCCGCAATCGACGAGCGCGTGTGCGTAGCGCCGGGCGAGCGCGGGCGTGAGGATCGAGAGCGGGACGCGGCGAAGGTCGGAGACGATGGATTCGGCGTCGCTCCATTCGGTTTGTTCGAGCACGGCCGCGGCCTGCGCGGAGTCGCCGGCGTCGAGCCACAGCAGCGCGGCGCGGACGCCGCTCGCGTGCGCCGCCGCGACGCGGCTGATGTTCGCACGCGAGGAGACGGGAATCTCCGTCGACTTGATGACGAAGTCGTCGCCTTCGATCGCCGTCACGCCGTCGACGAGCAGATCCTCCAGCGCGCCGTGAAAGAGAAACTCGCCGAGGAACTTGCGCGCGGCGTCGCACGGAATGCGCGCGCCGAGGAGCGCGAGCGCGCCGACGTAGGAACGCGCCGGCTCCGCGAGCGCGGGCAGCACGGCGCGCGGCGGAGGGACATCGCCGTGCGTGAGGTACGCGGCGAATGCGGGCGACTCGACGAACTCCTCCGGATTTCCGTGGAGCGCCCTGAGCCGCGGCGAGACGACGAACCAGCGCGTTGGCGGCAGCGGCTCGCCCTCGTGTGGTGTGAGCCACGCGCCATGGCGCGCGCCGATGAGGAGATCGACGACCTGCCGCGAGGCGGCGTCAAAGGCTTCCAGGTCGGCAACGACGAAGAGCGGGTGAACGGTGGAAGCAAGAATTCGATCCGCGGCTGCCGCGACGTCGAGGGATACTTCCGTGAGGAGAGGGCGTAGGGCCGAGAAACGTTCGAGCGGCGAAGAACCTCGCAGCATGATGACTTCTGCGAAGCGTTGGACTGAAGCAATGCAGTCGTCGTCGTCATACGCGAAGCGGCCCTGCTCCGTCGTCAACGCAAGCAGCCCTTCCGGCCCGGGCGCCGCGATCGCGCCGCACGCGGCGCGTTTCATCCACCGCAGATCCGCCGCGGCGCCGGCCGTCAATCGCTGATACGCCTCGGCGTACACCGCGTCCGCGCGCGCCCACGACTGCTGCAGCACATCCAGCGACGCACCCACCTGCTCCGCGAATTGCTGCGCGAGCGTCAACGCCGGTGGAGAATCTTGCACAGCAACCGCGCGCGAAGCAGTGCGGATCAGGCGCACGTCGCTGCCGCGCTTCTGCACGAACGCCCATTCCGCCGGATCGAGCTCGCCGTCGGCGATTCCCGCGAACTGCAGCAGCGCGTGGTGCGCCGCGAATTGCGCGAGCAGCGAGAGTCGATCGCGCGCGCCGAGGGAGCGCGCGTCCGCCAGCGGCGTGAGCGCGAGCGTCTCCTCGCCGGCGGCCGGCAACGTAGAATGCCGCAGCGTCGCCACCAGCGCGGGTGCCCACGCGAAGTGGCGCAGCGGGGCGGCCTCCGCGGCGCTCGCGCGCCGCCGGGTACTTCTCATGCTCATATGGAAGACCGGCAGAGTAACTGATAGGTGTCTTGAAGGACAAGAAGAATGAGTGACATCGAGATTGCCGTCGAAGCGGCACGGCGCGGCGCGGAGGTGCTCCTGAAGTATTGGGAGCAGCTCGGCAAGGAAGACGCCGATCTGAAGGCGCGCAACGATTGGGTGTCGACCGCGGACCGCGAGTCCGAGGAGGCCATCGTCTCCTACATCCGCGAGCATTGCCCCGACGACGCGTTCCTCGGCGAGGAGGGCACGCGCACCGGCGGCACGAGCGCGCGCACGTGGATCGTCGATCCGCTCGACGGCACGTCGAACTATCTGCAGCACTTTCCCATCTGGTCGGTCTCGATCGCGCTGCGGCAGAACGACGAGTCGATCGCCGGCGTGATCTACGAGCCGCTGCGCGAGCTTTTCTTCACCGCCGAAAAAGGCGCGGGCGCCTTTCGCAACGGCACGCGCATGCGCGTCTCCGATCAGCAGGGCGTGGAGGCGTCGTTCCTCGCGACCGGCTTTCCGTTCCGCGCGCAGGACTACATCGACTCGTACGTGGCGATCTTCACCGACATCATCCGCATTTCGAAAGGCGTGCGCCGCGCGGGCTCAGCGGCGCTCGATCTCGCCTACACCGCCGCCGGCGTGTTCGACGGCTTTTTCGAAATGCATCTCGCGGCGTGGGATGTGGCCGCGGGATCGCTGCTCGTTACCGAGGCCGGCGGCATCGTCTCCGACTTTTCGGGCGGGCAGCGCTGGCTCGAGCGCGGCAACATCGTTGGCGCGTCGCCGCGCGTGCACGCGGAGCTGTTGACGATCATCGGCCGGCACACCTCCGAGGACCAGCTCACGCACAAGCGATGAAGCCGCGCCGCAAGCTTCCGCGCTCGTTTTATCTCCACGACACCGTCACCGTCGCCCGCGCGCTCCTCGGCTGTGTGCTGTGGCGGCGCGTCAATGACGAGCTGCTCGCCGCGCGCATCGTCGAGACCGAGGCCTACCTCGGCGCGAACGACATGGCCAGCCACGCGCGGCGCGGATTACGCTCGGAGCGCAACCAGTCGATGTATCTCGAAGGTGGACACGCATACGTGTACTTCACGTACGGCATGCACTGGTGCCTCAACGTCGTGACGCAGGAAGCCGACCTCGCCGAGGCCGTGCTTCTGCGAGGCGCGGAGCCGCTACAGGGAATCGAGTCGATGCGCACGCGAAGGCCGAAGGCGAAGCGCGACTGGGAGCTGATGAACGGGCCGGGCAAGATCTGCATGGCCATGGACATCGATCGCCGCCTCGACGGCGAGAGTCTCCTCGGCGATACGCTTTTCATCACGCAAGGCGAAGTGGAGATCGGCGACATTGCCGTCAGTCCCCGCATCGGCATCGACAACTCCGGCGACGCGGCGGCGTGGCCGCTGCGGTTTTTTCTGCGCGGCAACCGCAACGTCTCGGCGTATCGCAATGTCTGATCACTACCGCACGGTCGACGCGCGGGTGGAGCACACGATCAAGATCGAGCGCTCGGAGTTCCTCGGCATCGCGTTTCCGGTCGCGAGCGACGAAGAGTTTTTCGCGGAGCTGGCGAAGATCGAGAAGCGCTTCTTCGATGCGACGCATCACTGCTGGGCGTTCCGGCTGTTCACGGAGCAACGCGCACGCAGCTCGGACGCGGGCGAGCCGTCGGGCACGGCGGGGAAGCCGATTCTGAACGCGATTGAAGGAGCGGAGCTGTTCGACGTGGCGGTTGTGGTGGTGCGGTGGTACGGCGGAATCAAGCTCGGGACGGGCGGACTGTCGCGCGCGTATCGCGAGAGCGCGGCGGAGGCGTTGCGCCAGGCCACGCTCGTCGATCGATACGTGTACGAGCCGGTGAAGGCGATCGTGCCGTTCGATGCGTTGGGGACGATTTATCGGTTGGTCAGTCCGCCGGATGTCGTGCTCGTGAACGAGTCGTACGGTGAACAGAACGTGTTCGAGTTTGAGGTGAGGGCGTCGCGGGTTGAAGAGTTTCGAAAACGGTTGACCGCGTTGCGGCTCACTCTTCCGTAACCTGCGTCCGGGCGATGCGATCGCCGGTGCGCGCTTTTCCCATCAGTACCATCACGACCTCGACGAGGTTCCAGACCGGGATCAGCAGCGGCAGGTTGCGAACCAGCGACCGGAACCAGCCGCAGCCTTCGCCGCTCGGGGTGAGCAGGCGCAGGCCGAGGAGTTGCTTGCCGATGGAGCGGCCGCGGAAGCCGTCGCGGATCAGCATGGCCAGCATCAGGATGGCGAGAGCGACCCACCAGACCATCTGGATGCCGCGCGGGTTGCCGCTCCAGGTGAGGCCGTAGCTGACCGCCGCCCCGGGCAGGATCAGAATGAGGGAAATCGTGAGCGCATCGACGAGGAATGCGGCGATGCGCAGCAGGCGCGTCTGGGAGCTGTCCAATGAAACCTCTCTCGGCGATTCTCGTACAACCCAGCTGCAGGTGTCTTATGAACAACCGTCTCCGCAGCGTTTATTTGCTCGCCTTCGTTCTTCTGGCCGCGTGCGGCCGTGAGAGCGTCGGGCCGACGCGCACCGCGACGGTGACGCGCAGCTGGCCGGCGGCGGACATCCGTCAGATCCGCGTCATCGAGGTGAGCGGCAGCGTGCGGGTGGAGGCGGCGGACACGAAGGAAGTCTCGCTCGAGGCGGTCGTCAAAGGCCGCATCCGGCCGAAGCCGGAGCTGGAGAATCAGGGGCTGTTCCGGACCGAGCTCGATGGCGACACGCTGCGCATCAGCCGCCTCAAGACGAAGAAGCGGATCCACTTCCTGTTCTGGGATCGCGACAACGTGCAGATCAGCTACGTGCTGAAAGTGCCGCCGAGCGTTTCGCTCGATATGAAGACGGTGAACGGCCGGATCGTGACGCGCGGCATCGCCGGCGAGACGGAGCTGTCGACGGTGAACGGCACGATCGACGCCGAAGTGACGGGCACGGAGCGGATGAGCGCGACGACGGTGAACGGGCGCGTGCGGGCGAAGTTCACGCGCGGATTCCAGGGCGCGCAGTTCAAGAGCGTGAACGGCGGGGTGGAGGCGACGCTGCCGAACGATGCGTCGTTCACGGTGGATCTCGCGCAGGTGAACGGCGACTTCGAGGCCGCGTTCCCGCTGAGCATTCACTCGCAGCCGGGCAGCCGGCGCGTGTCGGGGGAAGTGAACGGCGGCGAGCACCGGCTGAAGATCGTGACGGTGAACGGCGACGTGGAGCTGCTTCGTTTGAACGATTCGCTATGATCGCTTCCTGGTGAAGCGCGTCGTCCTATCTGTCCTATTCGTCGTAGTTGTCCTAGCGTCCCTCGGCCCCGTCCGCAACTACGACTACTTCTGGCACCTCGCCACCGGCCGCTGGATTACCGAACATCGCGCGCTGCCGGCCACTGACCCCTTCACGATCGCCAGCGATCGCACGCCGTGGATCAACGGCGAGTGGCTGTTCGAGGTCGTGCTGTACGGGCTGCGCGGCGTGAACGTCTCGCTGCTTCGCTCGCTGTTCATCGCTGCGCTGTTCGCAGTTCTCTTCTATTTCTCCGAGAACCTGCTGCTCACGATGCTCGCGTTCGCGGGGGCAATGGCCACGCTCGATCTGCGGCCCGCCAGCATCGCAGCACTTTTCGTGGCAATTGCGATTGTAATTGCGCGACGCAATAACGTGTGGCTTTATGCACTACTCGTTGTGTTATGGATTAACGTGCATCCTTCGGCGCTCCTCGCGCCGGTGATCGCGTTTCTTTTGACGCGCAATTGGCGGATCACGCTCGCGGGCGCGGCGGGGTTGCTGGTGAATCCGTTTGGCATTTACGGAGTGCTCGCGCCGCTGAAACTGACGCTGTTCGCGTCGGGCGGGGAGTTCGTGAACGCGGAGTGGCTGCCGAGCGCGCCGCTCGCGTTTCCGCTGCTGTATCTGAGTTTGATCGTTTGGACCGCGGCAGCGCTAGCTGCCGCTTTCAAAAGCGGCGGCTATGCCGCCGCAGTCCAAATGGTTCTCGGGTTACTGCTCGCGTATCTGGCGATTGCACACGTTAGAAACCAGCCGCTTTGGTTCGCAGCCTTCCCATTGCTGGTCGACTGGCGTTTCGGATCACGCGTGCTCGAGTCTATGGCTGCTGCTGCTCTCGTGATTTTTGTCGCGGTGCGATCCGATCATCGCCTCGGCTTTCCGCCGGAGCGCTTTCCCATCGCAGCAGTCGCGCATCTGAAAGGCCTGAAGGGCAACATCTATAACCCTGACCAATTCGGCGGCTTTCTGATCTGGTCGTTCTATCCGGAGCGGCGCGTGCTGACCGATGGGCGCAACGAGCTCTATCACGCGTTCATCCCCGAGTACGCGAAGGCGCGCGTCGACGGGCGGGCGTGGAACGCGCTGCTGCGCAAATACCGCATCGACCTCGCCGTCGATGAACGGCGGCCGCCGCTCGAAGTGCTGAACGCGGCGACGGGAGAGAAGACGAGGATGCCGGCGTGGATGGCGTACTGGCCGCCGAAGGAGTGGGAGCTCGTCGCGGAGGATCAGGCGGCGATGGTGTTCGCGCGCCGCGGCGTCAGTTCACGGTCTCGTACGGAGAAGTGAAACGCAGCTCTTCTTCGGGCCAGCGCTGCTGCAGGATGCGCATGAAGTGCGGCTCGACGACCTGGCCGTAGCGCACTTCGAATCCGGGGAAGAGATCGAGGATGGCCTTGCGCGCGCATTCGACGAGGCAGCGCGCTTCGCGATGCGAGACCGTGCGGTCGCTGCTGATCAGGTTGAGCGTGAGCTCGACGATCATGCGGACGCGACGAAGCCGCCTGCGCTCGAAGAATGCGGAGTGGGTCTCCACCGGCGACTCGTATTCGAATTTGGGCATGTTAGTCACCGCGTCAAACCGGGGGCGCAGAGCGCACATTCCACGGTGCGGTTACAACCTTCTAGGCGTGCTCGCGGTCGCCCTCGGCCCAGATCTCCTCGGCCAGTTCGGGGTCGACGCGCGACTCGTAGTAACGGATCGCGGCGCGGCCGACGGCGTGCACGGAGGCATAGTTCAACGCGCCGCCGGAGATGATGCCGACGAACGGAATGAGCTTCGTGAGCTGCTCGCGAAATGCGCGCGTGGAGATCTTCTCGATCATGCCGGCCGAGCCGAGAAGAGCGATGCCCTGCTTGCCGGCGCCGACGCCGGTGGCGTAGGCGAGACACGACATCGCCTCGCTGAATCGCTCGCGGCTGGTGAGGTCGTATCCGTAGACCGCGGCGATGCCGACGATGAGCCGGAACTGTTGGTACATCAGGTACGCGAGGTCGGCGCCGAGCGTGCCGATCGCGGCGATGCCGAGGGGAAGACCGGTGACCGCGCCGGCCGCGGCGCAGCGGATCGCCGTGCGGCGCGCGAGCGTCCGCGCGTGCTGCTTCGCCACGAAGCCGGGCGCCGCTGCGCGAAGCCCATCGACTTCCGCGCGCAGCTTGTCCATGTCGATCTCTTCGAAGAGCGAACGGAAGACTTCCTCGAGGACGGAGTCCGCACGGCGCTTGATCTGCTTCGCTTCGGCGTAGATGGACATGGCTACTCGGATTTCGACTCGGACTTTGATTCGGACTTCGTCTCGCTCTTGGTCTCGGTTTTCGCTTCGCTCTTCGTTTCGGACTTTGACGACTCGCTCTTCGACTCGGACGCCGCGGGCTTGCTCGCGTAATCGGTCTTGTACCAGCCGGTGCCCTTGAACTGGATCGCCGGCGCGGAGATGAGCTTCTTCATCTCGCCGCCGCATTTCGGGCAGTGCGAGTACGGCGGATCGGAGAGCTTCTGAATGATCTCCTCCCGCTCCCCGCACTGCGTGCATTGGTATTCGTAGAGTGGCATCGCCCTAATGGAAACGCCGGGCCCGCGACGGCGATTTCAAGAATTGAACCGTCCGAGCTGCGCATCCGAAGTTTCTTCGGCCGCCAGCACTTTTCCGTTGCGAAAGTAGACGGCCGCGAGGCTGCCGTTGCTCATCCGGTAGTACCACGCCTCCATGGTCGTGCCGGGGCGCTTGTTGGTCGCGGTCCAGCCGGGAATCGGCTTGCCGAGGATCGAGGCCACCTCGCGATGCGACATTCCCTTCTCCAGCGTGAGCAGTTTCTCGCGCGTCACGGCCAGCTTCGCGATCGCCGCGCCCATCCCGCGCCGCGCGGCGTCGTTGGTCGGATCGTGCATCAGCGCGGCGCGGTAGAAGCGGATCGCATCCTGGTAGCGTCCCACCGCCGCGAGGTCATTCGCGAACTCGAGTTGGATGCGCGTCCAGACCTCGCGCGAGCGGCCATGGTTCGGGTGCTTCTCGACGAACGCGCGGACGGAGTCGGCGTAGAGCTGCTTCTGATGCGGCGTGGCATCGGCGGACGCGGCGGCTTTCTTATGCTGCAGCACGTTGCGCCATTCGGCCTGATGATCGGCCTGCGCGCCGCGGTTGCCGCAGGCGGACGCGAAGAGAGTCAGCAGCGCTGAAACAAGGACGAAAACACGCACCGGGGACAAGTTAGCACGGGCCGCGTTTCCTGACTATAATCGCCATTCGGTTTGGCGTTCGCCAACCTACAGCATCCGGAGGATTTATGGCCGTGCGGGGCGAGGAAGTCGCGGGCTCGATCGACGCTCATGTGCGCGAGTCGATCGAGAGGATGGTGGACGAGATCCGCTCGTCGATCGAAGACGTCCGCATCGCCGTGGACTCGCAGCTGAAAGCCGCCCTGCAGAGCGTTCAGGCCGACGTCAACTCCATCAACTTCCTTCCGCACATCCAGCGATCCCTCGGCGAGCTGCAGGAGGCCATCGAAGCGGACCGCCCGCCGGCACCCGCGGCACCGGCTGGAGCCGGCGCGAACGAGCTGAAAGAAGCGGTCGCGGCGATCGAGCGCAACAAGTCGCAGGTCGACGTGCTGAACGCGCTGCTCGAACAGTGCCTTCGCTTCGGCTCGCGCGCGGCGCTGCTGATCCTCCGCAACGAGACGACGTTCGGCGGCTGGAAAGGCGCCGGCTTCTCCGCGCACGGCGGCAACGACGACAACGTCAAACGCTTCAACGCGACGCCGGGACTGATCCCGGAGCTCGACCAGCTGCTGAAGGGCGAGTACGTCATTCAGTACGACGGCAACAACCTCGCGACGCGCCTCGGCATGGCCGGCTCCGATCGCGCGGTGCTCGTGCCGATGGTCATCAAGGACAAAGTCGCGGCCGCGGTGTACGTCGATGCCGTCGGTGACGACGTGTCGAAGCTCGACGTCGCGGCGATCCAGCTGCTCGTCTTCACGACCGGCCTGCTCGTCGACACGCTGGCGATTCGCAAGAAGAGCCCGTCGCCGAGTCTGAACGATTCGGCCGCCGCAGCGCCCGTGGCTGCCGCCGCAGCGCCGGAGCCGCAGCCGAAACCGGCGCCGCCGCCTCCGCCACCGCCTCCTCCGAGTCCGACACCCACTCCGACTCCGGCGATCCCGACGCGCACCGATGCCGGCACCGTGGCTATCAACGCCGCCGAGCTGCGCGCGATGATGGCCGCGCAGCGGCCGAACTTCAACGTGCCGGCGGCCGAAGAGTTCTCCGCTCCCGCCGCGACCGCCAAAGTGCCGGCGCTCGAGCCGAAGGCGCCTCCTCCTCCACCGCCTCCTCCTCCACCCGCCGCGCCCGCTTCCGCGGACGAGCGCCCGTCGACGCAATACGTTCCGCCGTCGAATCTCACGCGCGCGAATGCAGGCGGCCCGCAGACCGAGGACGCGAAGAGGCATGATGAAGCGCGGCGCTTCGCGCGGTTGCTCGTCTCGGAGATCAAGCTCTACAACGAGGCGAAAGTCGAGCAGGGCCGGCGCAATCATGACCTCTACGAGCGTCTGAAAGAAGACATCGACCGCAGCCGCCAGATGTACGACGAGCGCATCGGCGACGACGTGCGGAAAGTGTCGAACTACTTTTATGACGAGCTCGTGAGGATCCTGGCGGACGGCAAAGCCGAGTCGCTCGGGCTGTAGTGGAGCGGCGGGCTTCAGCCCGCCGAAACGGGGCCGGCGGGCTGAAGCCCGCCGCTCCACGCTCCACTGGCAACTCTCTAGCACTCCGCAGTCGTCGTGCTTCAAACGCTTCGCCGCCGATGGCTGCTCGTCACCGTGATCACGCTCGTGGTCGCGGGCCTCATCGCCATCACCGCCTACTACAAACTCAGGCCCGGCGAGTCTGCAGAAGAAGAGGCGGAAGTTGCGCAGAAGCCGCAGGCGCCGCCCGATCTGCAGAAGCTGCGCGAGGTGTTCGCCTCGGGGATGCAGGCGCTGCAGAAGAACGAGGGCGCGGAGGCCGTCAAACACTTCTCCTCCTTTACCTTCGGCTCGCGCCGCGTCGAGGAATACCGTCTCTACTACCTCGGCAACAGCTACCAGCTCGCGGGCAATGAAGGCGCGGCGCGTGGGACGCTGGCCAGCCTCTGGAGTCGCGCGCCGCGGATGATTCACTCGAGCGACGCCGCGTTCACGCTGGCGAATCTCTACAACGCGCGCGGCGACTTCCGCCGCGCCGGCGAGGTCTACGCATCGCTCGCCCGCCGCAAAGACACGCCCGCTCCCGCCGCCGCGGTCGCGCGGCTCGGCGCGGCGCAGGCGCGGCTCCGCGAAGGCGACGCCGCCGGCGCGCTCTACATGGCCCGCGCGATCGTCATCCACAACCCGCGCGCGAATGAGGCGAAGGAAGCGCTGGCCATCGTGCGCGCGCTCGCCGCGACGACGGATAAGGATCCGCTGCCGCTCACGGCATCGGAGCGCATCGAGCGCGCAACCGCGCTCACGGCCAGCGCCGACCCGCAGACCGCATTCGAAGAGCTGACCGCGCTCGCGCCCGCCGCACCGCATCTGAAGCGCGAGATCGACCTGCAACGCGGCATCGCCCTGCACTACGTGAAGCGCTACGAAGACTCGAACAAGCTCCTCGAGCCGCTCACGTCCGGCCAGTTCAAGACGGCCATTCCCGCGCTACGTTACGCGGCGCGGAACTACACCGTGCTCTCGTCGGTGATCAATCCGATCGTGATCAAGAACGTGAAGGAGAAGAAGAAGGTCGGCACGACGAAGGTGCGCGTCGGCAAGGGAAAGAAGCGGCGCACGGTGACGAAGCCGAAGTATCAGACGGTCACGAAGCAGGTGAAGCTCGTCGACCTGGCGAAGAAGAAAAAGAAAGACGAGTACGACCGGCTCGTGAGCGAGCGCTTGAAGGACCTGCTCTCGCTTCCACTCGACACGCAAACGCGGCGCGAGACGCTGGACACGCTCATCGCCCGCGCCGCGGCGAAGAATCAGGACGACTATGTCCGCCAGCTCATCCCGCAGGTGGTGAAGATCGACCGCGACGCCGATCCCGCGCTGCAGCACTTCTGGGACAAGGGCTGGGCGGCGTACGCGCGCGGCGATCTCGCCACCGCGCGGCAGCTGTTCCAGTTCATCTCGTCGACCTACACGTCGCCGAACGTGCGCCGGCAGGCCGAGTATTGGTACGCGCGCACGGTCGAACGCCAGGGAAACAAAGAAGAGGCGATGGCGATCTATCGCAAGCTCGCCGCCGCGCCATACGCGGACCTCTACGCGCGGCACGCCATCTCACGCGGCGCAACGCGCCAGGAGAAGCGTGAGAACCCGTTCGAGAAAAAGGGTTCGGACTGGAGCGAGCTGGCGGAGAAGGAGATGCCGGACGAGCTCGAGCTCGCCTACGAGCTGACCGCGCTCTCGGCGATGCGCGAGGCCACGCTGGAGATCCGCCGCAACTCGACGCCGGCGAACGTCCGCTTCGCCGAGGCGCTGATGGCCGATGTCTACAACGCCACGGGCGCGGACAAAGTGCTGTTGTACCGGTCGCTGAAAAAAGCGTGGCCGCAGCTGGCCACCGTCGAGCAGGACACGGTGCCGGTGTATTTCCTCAAGATGTATTACCCGCTGCGCTACAGCGACGAGATCGAAGAGCACGCGGAGGAGCGCAAGCTCGATCCGAACCTCGTGCGCGCGCTGATTCTGCAGGAGAGCTACTACAACATCCGCGCGAAGTCGCCCGTCGGCGCGACGGGTCTGATGCAGCTCATGCCGCCGACTGCAAAAGAGCACGCCAAGCGCCTCGGCATTTCCCCGCGGCTCGAGAATCCCGGCACGAACGTGAAGATCGGCACGTTCCACCTGCGCATGCTGATCGACATGTTCGGCGGCAACGACTACCTCGCCATCGCGTCCTACAACGCCGGGCAAGGCAACGTGATGAAGTGGCGGCGCGCCGCGCCCCGCAAGCCGATGGATGAGTTCATCGAGTCCATCCCGTTTCCCGAAACGAGGAACTACGTGAAACGCATCACCATGCTGCGGAGCGCGTACGCACGGATCGCGGGATGAGGCATGTGGGTGCCGCTGCCCTCAGCGGCACCGCGACCGCTGAGGCAGCGGTCGCCACATTTAGCTCTTCCACTTGATCGTGCAGCCGAACGCGCGCGTGTCGTTGTTGGCGACGTCGCGTCCGTTCAGCAGCGCGCCCAACGCGTCCGTGAGGCCGGTCGTCTTGCGGTCCGCGGGTTTGGCCGAGTCGTCGACGTAGCCTTTGTAGCGAACGACGCCGCTGCCGTCGACGACGTACACGTGCGGGGTCACGCGCGCGCCGTACGCCGCCGCGACCTTGCTGTCCCCGTCCTTCAGATACGGGAACGGATACTCCTTCTCCGCCGCGCGCGACTTCATGCTCTCCAGCGTCTCGACTTCGTACTTCTGGTCGTCATTCGGATTGACCGCGTAGAACTTCACGCCCTTCGACTGGAACTGCTTCGCCAGCTCGATGATGCGCGGCTCGAACGCCTTCGCGTACGGGCAGCCGTTGCAGGTGAAGACGACGACTTTCAGCTTGCCGTCCGCCGGCTTCATGGCGACCGTCGATCCGTCGGCGGCATTCACCAGCGAGAACGCCGGCGCGTTGGCCCCGACCGCGATCTCGTCGGCAAACGCGACCGTCGCAACCAGGAGTGTGATCAGAAACAGGGCCTTTTTCATTGCTTCCTCCGCAGAAGACCGCGCAGCTGCGCGATCGTTTGATTTTTATCGAGGCGCCCTTGATGGCGCCACAGCTCTTTGCCTTTTCCGTCGTAGACGATCGTGATCGGGATCTCGCCGTTGAACTTGAGGTAATCGCCGAGGGCGTCGGGATTGCCGGTGTAGTACACGTTCGGATAGGCGATCTTGTGTTTGTCGAGAAACTGCGCCACCGGCTTCGCCGAGGCATCCGGCAGCATGTCGTCGAGCGAGATCCCCGCGAACGCGACCTCGGCGCCGAACTGCTCGTCGATCGCGCGCAGGTCCGGCATCTCCGCGACGCACGGCACGCACCACATCGCCCACACGTTCACCACGCGCAGCTTCGCCGCGGCGGGAAACACCGCCGCGATCTTCGCCGGCTCTTTGATCGTGCGAAGGTCGGCGGCGTGCGCGGAAAGCGCGATCAAGCTAAGGGATATAGCCGCGAATCGTGCGCACTTTCGCATCGGGACGGTCCACCTTCACGAGAATCGTTCGGTATGCCTGATCGTTCTTCGTGCTCTCGCTCTGATAGGCGATCAGGTACTGCGAGCGCAGCTCCTTCTCCAGCTGTTTGTACGTCTCGGTGAGCTGCTTCGTGTTGCTGATGAAGTACGCCAGCCCGCCCGTTTCCGCGGCGATCGACTTCATCGAGCCGCCGCCGAACGCGCCGAGGCCGATGCCGATGAAGTAGACCGGCACGCGCGCCGCGCGGAGATAGCTGGTCATGTCGTCCCACGTGAGGCGTGACGTCGTGTCCTCGCCGTCGGTGATGACGACCAGCGCCTTCCGGCCCTGCAGATTGCGGAAGCGATAGAGCCCGGTGACGATGGCGTCGTAGAGCGCCGTCCCGCCGGCGGGTTTCGGCATGCCTTCGACCTGCGCCTGCAGCGTGGCGAGCTGTGTGACAAACGGCGCGTTGCGCGACGGATCGCCGGCGAATCCCGCCACGAACACCTTGTCGCCCTGCTTCATGATGCCCTTGAAGAACTCCAGCGCCGCCGCTTTCGCATCCTCGATCCGCTTCTCCATGCTGCCGGAGTGATCGATCAAGACGCCGATCGAGAGCGGCAGGTTCGCCGCGAAGTTGAAGCTCGTGATCGACTGCGGCTTGTCGTTCTCGAGCACGGTGAAGTTCTTCTGCTTGAGGTCCGTAATCGGATTGCCGCTGGCATCGCTGACGGAGACCGGGAGCTCGATCAGGTTGACGTCGATCTGTTCGATGTACCGATCGCTGTTGAGGAAGAGCAGGTCCGCGGCCTCGTAGCCGGTCGTGTCGATGACCGACGCGCGGACGAACTCGACACCGTTCAAGCGCGCGACCGGAATGTCGAGCGCGTACGGCGGGCGCGTCCACTCGTGCAGCTTCTTGTCGCCCGCGTACAGCGCGACGGTCTTGAAGTTGGTGCCCTTCGGATTCTGAATGGCGAGCTTGAAGTGGGCGATGCCGTCGTTCGAAACGACGCGCGTGATCTTCACTTCGAGCGGCGTCTCGCGCTCGTTGACGACGAAGGCGTCGGCGTCGACGTAGTGTCCGCGCTCGTCGTAGCCGACGACGCGCACTTCGACGCGCTTCGGCAGCTTGCCTAGGTCGAGCTCCGCGTTGTAAGGCGGCGCGTTGCGGGCCATGATCTTCTTGCCGTCGACGAAGAACTCGACGCGCTTGACCTGCGGATCGACATCGACGGCGATCTTGAAGAGATTCAGGGCCACGTCGCGCCGCGGAGGCACGATGCGCACCGCGCCGACCGTCTCCGGAACGATTCCCTCGGCGAGAATCCCTTCCACTCCGTCATCCTCGCCGGCGACGTATGCCTTCCCGGTCTTCACCAGCGTCACCGTCTCATTGGTCTTGTGAAGGAGCACCGGCGCGCCTTCTTCGACCGGCATGAGCAGGCGGACTTCGATCTCCGCGGGGCCGGCCGCGAACGGCTGGATGGTCGTGATCGGGCCGCGCTGGTTGTCGAAGACGGGGATGCGAAAGTTGCGGATGACCTGGCCGTTCTGCATGAACGAGCCTTGCAGGAACAGCGGCGCCTCGGGCGCGACCTCGGGTGGCGAGGCGAAGCTGAACGCGACGCGCGTCACCACGCCTGTGTCGTTGTCTCCGAGCGGCTCGACCACGACCGTGATCGCCTTCGGCGCCTCGGGATTCGCCGGCGGCTCCTGCGCCGCGACAGCGGTCGCGACGACGGCAAGAGCCAGGATCAACAGCAGTTTTCGCATGATCAGGGGAACGAGGATACGCGTGCGCGATTCCCGATCGGGTTGCAAAAATGTGTCAGGGCGTAGAATCGGCGGTTCAATGTCCGCGATCGCGCTTCGTTACCGTGCTGTGCTGTTCGATCTCGACGGAACGCTCGTCGACTCGTACAGCGCGCTCGCGGAGGCCGTGAATCACGCCCGGCGCACGCACGGCTTGCATGACCTGACCACGGCGCGGATCAAGGAGTTCGTCGGCGACGGCATGGAGCGGCTGCTGCAGCGGGCGTTCGAGCGGACCGACATTCCGCACAGCATTCGCGACGCCTTCGTCGCGCGCTACGACGAAGTGTGCTGCGACGAGTCGAAGGTGCTGGCGGACGTCGAGTCGACGCTGGAGCGGCTCACGAACCTGAAAGTGAAGATGGCCGTCTGCACGAACAAGCCGACGATCTTCTCGAAGAAGATCCTCGATTTTCTCGGTCTGTCGCGCCATTTCGCGGCCATCGTCGGACCCGACCTCGCCGGCGCGCGCAAGCCGGAGGCGAAACATCTGCTGGTGACGCTGGAGTCGGTCGCGTGCGATCCGCCGGACGCGCTCTTCGTCGGCGACATGCCGATCGACGTCCGCGCCGCGCGCAACAGCGGCATGGACGTCGCCGTCGTGGCCACGGGATCATCGACCCGCGACCAGCTCGCGGCCGCGGAGCCGGATCATTTTCTCGAGCGGTTCGCGGATCTGTTGAAAATCGTCCGTCGCGAGGCGGCGTGAGAACGAAATACCGCCACATCTTCTTCGACGTCGACTCCACGCTCGTCACGATCGAGGGAATCGACGTCCTCGCCGGCGGCAATCCCGAGATCGTCAAGCTCACCGAGGCCGCGATGAACGGGGCAATCCCGCTCGATGAAGTGTACGGGCGGCGGCTGGAGATCATTCAACCGTCGCTCTCGCGCATCGAGGAGCTGGGTGAGCAATATGTTGCATCCCTTGTCGACGGCGCGAAAGAAACGATCGAGACGTTGCGCGCGGCCGGCGCGAACATTCATCTCGTGAGCGGCGGCATCGAGCAGGCAATTGCACCGCTCGCGCAGCATCTCTGCGTCCGCCAGCTGCATGCGGTGGCGCTGGTGTTCGACGAAGAGGGCAACTACAAAGACTTCGATCGCCGGTCGCTCCTCGCGCGCTCGGGCGGCAAGGAGCTGGTCGTGCGCGCGGTGCTGACGCGATCCAAAGGAAAATCCGCATTCGTCGGCGACGGCGTGACGGATCTCGAGACGAGGCCGGTCGTCGATCTCTTCATCGGATTCGGCGGTGTCGAACAGAGAGCGAAAGTGCGGGAGAATGCGGAGGTGTACGTGACGGCACCGACGTTGAAAGCAGTGCTGCCGTACCTGCTCGAACCATGACTGACCGCTGCACCTACTTCGTCCCCGGCCCCACCTGGGTTCGCCCCGCCATCCTGCAGGAGCTGACGCGGCCGATGATCGGCCATCGCAGCACCGAGTTCCGCGAACTGTTCCAGCAGATCAACGCCGATCTGAAGCCGCTCTTCGACACGCGCCAGGACACGTTCGTCGTCACGTCTTCGGGCACGGGCGTGATGCAGGCGGCGCTGGAGAACTGCGTCGCGCGGCGCGTGCTCGTGACGACCTGCGGCGCGTTTTCGGAGCGCTGGTACAACATCGCCGAGTCCCTCGGCCTCGAGGTCGATCGCCTCGACGCCGGCTGGGGCAACGCCGTCGATCCCGACGCGCTGGCCGATCATCTCGCGCGCCATCATCGCGCGCACTACGACGCCGTCACGATCACGCACAACGAGACCTCGACCGGCGTGACGAACGACGTCGCCGCGCTCGCGGCCGTCGTGCACGAAGAAGCGCCCGACGCGCTCGTGCTCGTCGACTCCGTCTCCGGCCTCGGCGGGATTCCCGTGCAGTTCGACGAATGGAACCTCGACATCTGCCTGGCCAGCGTGCAGAAGTGCATCGGCCTGCCGCCCGGCATCACCGTCACC
>DATFHJ010000401.1:0-16668 GCA_035248585.1 Thermoanaerobaculia bacterium | reverse complement strand
CATCCGCGTCCTCTTTCGACGCGAGCTTCGAGTGCTGGATCGAGACGCTGCTCTTCGCGTCGCCCTTCGGCCAGAAGCCGACGTCGACGGACGTGCCGTCGTCCCAGGTGACGCGCATCGACTTCGGCTTCGTCGCGGTGCGGATCTTCAGCTTGACGTCGCCGAGCCACCGCTTGCGCGTGCGCGCGTTCGCGAAGGCGTCGAACAGTTTGTCGACGGGCACACCGACGGTCTTGCTCTTGTTCGCTTCCCACGCGCCGCCGCGGCGCTGGCCGATCGCGCGCAACCCGCGGATGCGCTCGTAGCCGACGGTGACGGATTGCGCCCACCAGCCGGGAACGCCGAGGTTGTAGACATGCTCCGCGGTCTCGGTGTGCGATTTCTCTTTCGCGCCAAAGGCGTCGAGCAGCTCGACCCATTGCGCCCAGCCGCGCCCCGTTTTCGCGGCGATGGTGGCGTCGCTTATTCCGGAGAGCTCGGAATAGTCCACGGGTGGAGGAACGACTTTGACGAGGTGGCGGCGGGCGGCGGTGTACGACTCGCCCGTTTTTTCCATGCGCGCTCGAACGACGCGCTTGAGATCTTTTTGAGCCGGCATCACGAATCTCCTTCACAAAGCCGCATCGGAGCGCTCCCCAGCAGCCGCGCCGCGCGGCGTTGAAGGTTCATGATCCCGACTCGGGAGTATGCCCCCCTTTGCCCCGGCATCGAGTCTTCGCTGGGGGAAGACTTCTCGGGGTGAGGCGTGAGTCGCGCCGCCATCAATGTGCACGCACCGCGCGGAAAAATCAAGCGTTCGCCGATAAACCGCGAATGGGCGCATTCAAACCGCGTCTGCCGCCATTCGGCCCTCTTCTGTTGTCCGCGCCGGACTGACCGTTCGATAACGCTCCGAAATCAATCGTGTCTCGGAGGCTCAAATGAAAGCGGTCCGGATTCCCAGGTTGGTCGTGCTGTGCGCGCTCCTGTTCTGGTGCGGCGTCGTTCGCGGCGAAGACTGCACGTTCACGGGCGGGAAGGATGGGGACAACCCTGTCGCCGTCGATGATCTCGCGTTTTTCATCCCGGGCGGCGTGACCATCCCGGTCCTGGCGAACGACGTCGTCGCCGCGGGAGGGTTTCTCGTCATCCATCACTACACCCAACCGGGCGCCGGACGCGTGACGTTGAGCGGCTCGAGTCTGATCTATACGCCGAACGCCGGCGTGTCCGGGCCGGACTTCTTCGAGTACACCATTCGCGACTCCACGCGGCCCACGACTCGCACTTCGACCGGGACCGTCGAAGTCCGCCCTCAGGCGACGGTGACGATCACGGGCACGTGCACGGGTGGCGATTGTCTGTTCGACGCGGTCGCTTCGCCGCCGGACGGCGTGATGCGATGGGAGTGGCGATTCCCCAATGAAAGCTTCAAGCCCGGCGGGCAGCGTGAGTATCACCAGTTCGATGCCTCCGGGACGTACCCGGTCACCGCGCGCGCGATCTATCACACCGGTGCCATCGCGGAGAAAACGCTGTCCCACGCGGTGACGTTCGCCCGGGAATTGATCTGGACGTGCGTACACAACGCCAGCGGCGCCCCGGTCTGGGGATTGCGGAACACGACGAACAGCGACAACTGTACGGCGCCCCATGTGACCGTGCACGTCGATTCGTTCAGAAGCTTCGAAGGAAAGTGGGACTGGTGGGTGGCGCAGGTGAAATGGGCCGAGCCGGCCTCGGGCGATCGTATGGATGAAATGGCGCACGGCTCGCCCTCCATCTCGGCGGCGAACTGTAATGGTTTTTCCTGTACCCCCACGTCCGGCCAGTACAAATACAGCGGAACACACCGCTTCAAGGTGGGGATGTATCCGCGTCAGTACGCCGGCGGACCGCTGGTGCCGAATGCACCGCCGGCCAAGGAATACTCCGGATTGGTCGTCACGACGAACACCGCTCCGGCGGCCTCTTTCCGTTTCGAGGAGTATCCGCTCAATAGCGGCAGCCGCCGGTATTTCTTCTACCCGCATGCGTCGACGGACGACCTGAATCTGAAATTCGACGGGTCGAAGCCTTATGAGTGGGATTACGGCGACGGGCACACCGGAGTCTTTTCCTGGTCGTACGGCGCGATTCCCGGGGCCACGAATACGTTTCAGCGCGCCGGCGACTACGTCGTGACGCTGAAAGTCACGGATCTCGAAGATGCGATGGGAACGACATCCCAGACCGTCAGCATCACCAATACGCCGCCGGTATTGCGAACCACCGGCGCCTGCAATGGTCTTCGCTGCCGCTTCACGGGCAACGGCAGCACGGACGATTTCTGGGGCGAGAATCCGCCCCGGTGGACGTGGAGTTTCGGGAACGGGCAAAGCGCGTCTGTAGACGGCTATCCCGATTTCGACAAAGTGGCGACGGCGGTGACCGAGTACACCTATCCGGCGCCCGGCTGCTATGCCACGTCCCTCACGACGAGCGACATCGACGACGCCGGCGCTACGAAACAAATGACGGTCGCGGTCGGCACGCAGCGCCTGTCGCCGCCGGGAAGCGTGACGGTCGACGCGCATGCCAGCTCCTATCGCGCGATCGGAACCAACAATGGCGTGACGCGCCAACAGACGACCGGCAATCTCAACGGGATCGCCGAGCCCGGCGAAGCCGTGGTCGTGGAGCCGACGTGGGCGGTCGCACCGTCAGCCACGCCCGCGTTGGTGTTCGGACAAAACGCGCCGCTCAATCCGCCGATCTGGTACATGCGGGCGAACGGCAGGGCGCAATACAACCGCAATCTGGGGATCTCGGATTGCTGGAACGCGACGGCCCTCGATTACGATCTCGGCCCGTGCGAAGTTCTGATCGTGTCGGCCTCCGACACCCGCACGGCGCCGCATTACGACATCCCGCTCACTGAGGCGCATCCGGACGGCGGGAACGTGACCACGCTGGTGCACGTCGGCGCGAGCTTCAATGACGTTTCGAAGACGGCCTTTTATTATCCGGCCGTCGAGTCGCTGCTGCATTCCGGCATTACGACGGGATGCGGCGGACGGAATTTCTGTCCCGGCAATACGCTGTCGCGCCAGGAGCTGGCGGCGATGCTCGTCCGTGGGAAATACGGCGCGAGCTATACACCGCCTCCGTGCAATTCGCAGCCGTATACGGATGTGACCTGCGATCTCTGGAGCGCCGCATTCATCGCGAAGGCAAAGGCCGACAATTTGATCGCGGGCTATCCGGACGGAACGTTCCGGCCCACCGTGGCGGTCACGCGCGCGATGATGGCCGAGCCGCTCTTGCGCGCGTCGGCGGGAATGACGGCCAGCCCTCCGTGCGAGAACGTTTTCACGGACGTGAGCTGCGGCGATGCGAGTCTGCCGGGAGGCTGGATCTCGGAGCTCAAACGGCGCGGCATCACCGCCGGCTGCACGACCACGACCTACTGTCCCACGCTCGCCGTCGACCGCGGCTCAACCGCCCTCTTTCTCGTCCGGGCCTTCAATCTCGGCATCGATTACAAGGTCTGCGCGCCCGGGACGACCGTGTTCGGCGGGAGCGCAATCGAACAGACGACGGAGGTGGGCCAGTGAACGGAATCGTGCAGCGAATCGCTTTCATTGCATTCGTTTTCTGGAGCGCGTCGGCGTTGGCGGCGGGAACGGAACAGATCCAGGCAACGGGCTTCAAAGCCGACTCGGCCCTGGCCGTCGGGGAGTTCGACGCCGTCAACATCTATAACGGCAACCTGACCGTGACGGTGCCGATCGGCCCGGTCTACAAGACCAACGGGCTCGTTCGATATCAACTGACGCTTCACTATCAGACGAATTTCTGGGATTTCATCGAATACTCCACCGCCTCGTCGCCCATCGGCGTCAAAACTCCGGAGGCCTTCAATCCGATTTTGTGGGCCGACCCGCCGGCGACCGGCGGCTTCGCCGGCTCGGAGCCGCGCCCCGAGGGTGTCGCCGGCGTGGGCTGGTACCTGGGACTCGGCGACTTGATCGAGGGACAGGGCTCGGAGAGGTTTCCCGGCGGTGCGTACCGCGACGAGACCGGAGCCATCCACGCCTTCGGCGAGTTCATGCACGTTCGGAGCGACAACGTCTCGTCGGCCGAGTCCTACACGCACGACGGGAGCTACCTTCGCAAACGCCGCATCGACTCCAAAACGCAGGAGATCGATTTTCCCGATGGGACGCGAAAGCGTTTCTCCTGTGTCGACCAATGTGGGAACTGGGATGCGGTGTGGGTGCTGGACTGGATCAGCGATCCCCTCGGATATGTGCTCAGGATCGAGCGCTCTCCGGCGGTCAAACCGCCGGCCAGCGGGGAATGGGTGTGGACTCTCACAGAAGGCCGCCTCCAGGGCGGGACCATGCGCTACTTCGCGGCCGCGGATCCATTGGTGGACGACCGCAAGCACGTGCTGCGGTTCGACGTCGTCAACGGCTGGCAGACGCGATTGACGTCCGCAAGCATGGCCAGCCCCGCCGGCAGGGACGCCACCGCGACCTACCTGATGACCTACGATCAGAAAGAGATTCTTCGTCCGCCGGTGGTCCCCTGGCTCGGCGGTGGATTGAAGGTTCCTTACATTTCGAACAACCAGGCCAACAATCGCCGGACCAGCGTGTCGCTTCTTCAGAGCGTGACCTTGCCCGCCGATGCGGGCAAGTGGAAATTCGAGTACACCCTGGGCGGTGAAACGGGAGACACGACCTTTACGAGGATCGCCGGACAAGGGCAAAACATCCAACAGCCCGTCAGCCGCATGGGCGGACAGATCAAGAAGGTTCAAGCGCCGACCGGCGGCGGATACGAGTACAAATACAGCGTCCGCGGATATCACGTCTTCAAGTGCGGCGCGAATGTCGTCCAGACACTCCAAAGCACGTTCGTCCTGGGCGTGTCGGAGCGGACGCGCATCAACGGCGCCGGCGCTCGCGACGAAAGCGCTAAATGGGTTTATGCCGGCCGCGCGTCGGCATTGAGCCCGAGCGCAGGAACGTGTGCGCCGTTCGGGCGCGAGTACATCGGATCGGTGCTCGATCCGGACGGCGCGTTGACGCTGAGCTTTTTCGATCATGTGATCGGCAGCCCGACGTACGGAGCGCCGTTCGCGCCCGATCTCACCGACACGACCGTGGGCGGCATGACCCGATATCGCTCGTCGGCGATCTATGACGTGAGCGCTTCGCTCTCCACGTTCCAGGGAAACCTGGGCGATGCCGTGCGGCGCATGTTCCCCCGCTACGACCTCGGCGGGGAGGAGCGCACCACCGGCAAGCTCCTGCGCGAGCGCTATGTCGTGTACGACTACAGCGACAAGAAATGTCTGGACGACCCCGGTCCCGCGTGCGAGCAGTACAACCTTCGGGTGTCGTCGCAGCACACGCGCTTCTATGACGACGCGAACGCGTGTCAATACGTCGAAGCCACGCGAAACACGACCGCGCAATGCGCGAACGGCGTCATCGACACGACCAAGAAGGTCTACAGCGAGACCAGGTTCAGCGAGTTCGACGGACTCGGTCACTATCGCGCGGCGGCGACGAAAGCGAATTTCCTGATTTCGTCCGATCCGAATCTCGCGGAGGAGGCGCGGTTCGAGTACACGCACTACAATCCGAATGTCTCGTATGTGCCGGCATCGACCGCCACGGACCGGCTGCAGGGCGCTCCCGCACCCGCGGCTCCGTGGCTTCTCGGCACATACACGTATACCACGGCGTGGGAAAACAATCGGAAAGCGACCGCGGACGAGACCAGCAAGCTCGTTCACGCCCGCTATCGATTCGACGCGCAGACGGGCGTCCTGACGGCCACGCGGCGCGTGACGACGACTCGTCCGACACCCGCGATGGAAGCCGATCTCACAAAGATCATCCCTCTGACGGAACGCGACGTCGCCGTCACGTACGACCGCACGATCCAGGGCAATAAGCTCGAGGTCCGCGAACAATACTTCGGCGGCGACGATCGATCCCTGGCGGCCGTCGAATGGCCCGCCAGTACGACGCCGTCGCAATACGAAATCATCTCTCGCACCCAATTCGGCTCACTCCAATCGACCGAGTTTGTCTGCGATACCAATCGATTGGCGACGTTTACCGCCACAATCGATCCCGGCTCCGGATTGGCCACGTCGTCCAAAAGCTCGAACGGAGCAGCGACCGGATATGTCTACGACGCCCTGGGCCGATTGATCCGGATCACGCCGCCAGGAAACGAGCGCGCTCACGCGATTACGTACACGTTGGCCACCGGGGCCACGTCGACGCAGAACAGCGTCAGCGCGGTGCGAATGCTCGACGCCACCAATGCCGATCCGAATGCGCCGGCCGCGACCTACACGTACGACGACATCGGGCGGCTGCTCAAAGAAGTGCGCCAGACCAGCGGGGGAGACGCGACGACCGACTACAAGTACTTCCCCGACGGAACGCTGGAATGGATGACGGTTCCGTACGGCACGGGGATTCCTGCCCGGAAGACCTTCCACGAATACGACGTGCTGAATCGCGTGACCAGGAAGACCCTGCCGGACGACACCTCCACCACGGCTCCTACACACATCACCGCGCGATATGACAGCACCCGCCAGGTGTATACGACCAATGACCGCGTCGCGCGGACCGGCGGCACCGGAAACGCGAATCTGACGGAGAAGTTCGATGCGCAGGGCCGATTGACGGAAGTCAACGACGAAATCACCCACGCCGCATATGGCTATGACGCCTCCAACCATCTGACCACCGTCGCCCTCAATGGCATCGGCAGCTCGGTGCGGCAGATCCGCAGAATGGAGCGCGACGGCCGTGGCGTGCTGGTGAGCGAGGAACATCCCGAACTGCAGACCGAGCTCGATCCGGCCAGACCGAAAATGACGATCAAGTACGGCGATGTCGACGCCCGCGGACACGCCCGCATTGTGGAATACGTCAAGAGCGGCGTGTCCGATGAGGCGGCCCGGCTGGAGCTGCAATACGACCGCGCCGAGCGCCTGATCCATGTCTGGCAGGGAAAAGGCAATTCCGGCGAACGCCCGCCGCTGATCAAGGAGTACGAGTTCTATCCGACCGATTGCACGGTGCCGAACGCGCCGTGTACCGGCGCCGAGCAGAATCAGCTGCGCTATGCCCGCCGCAAGAATTTCATCTTCGATCCCGCTGCGTCGGCCGTTCCCATGACGGTGATGGTCGAGCAGGAATATCACTATTACGCGGGCACGGGCCGGACCCAGTCCGTGCGCACGACGAGCCGCGATGAGTCGACGTCCCCCTACAGCCTCAATGTGACGGGAACGGTGGGGTATATCTACGACCTGCTCGGCAATCCGAATCAGTTGCAGTACCCGGTGATGTACGACGCGCCGGCCCGCAGCATCGACCGGACCTATCACCGAGGACAGCTGAAGAGGGTCACCCAGGCCGGGGTGGGCGACCTCGCGGTGCTCGACTATCGCGCGAACGGCGCGGTCAGCAAAGTGTCGTTCCTTTCGAACGCGTACGACACGATCGAATCCGATGTCCTGGCCCGCACGGTATCGATTCTATGGAATTACATCCGGGTGAACGGGCAGCCCGGCGGGACGAAAGTCGGCGAGATCCTCTATGACGGCCGCGGAAGCGTTTCCTACGTCGCGCGCGGGGGCGAGGACGATCAATTCACCTATGACGCCGCGGGCCGCCTGGCAACGGCCAGAGTGGCCGGCATCGATCAGGCGTTCGCCTACGACGCCTTCGCGAATCTGACTTCCATCGCCACGGGAAGCGACAGCCGCAGCCTCCCGGTCCTGAACACGAACCGTCTCGGGACCGGATACGCCTACAACAACCGTGGAGATCTGAAACAGACGCCCGACTTGAAGATGGAGTACGACGCGCTTGGCGCGATGACCAAGGTCGATGCGGCGAAATTCGGCCGGTTTTTCGTCTATTCGGCGGATGACGAGCGCGTCGGCGTCATCGAGTATCGCGGTCCGTCGGGAGTGAAGGAACAGTGGTCTTTCCGCGACGGACCGCGCGTGATCCGCGACGTCGAACGGATCAACGGCGGCTCCTGGAAGTGGACGAAGGATTACGTCTACCGCGGCTCAACCCTCAACTCCACCTACACCGTCACCCCCGGCGGCGTGGTTCGCCGGGACGTCCACGTCGACCACCTCGGCACGGTCGCGCTGCTCACCAACAGCGCCGGAAAGAAGGTCGACAACGAACGCGCCTACTTCCCCTTCGGTACCCCGCAAGTGGAGACCCCACTTCTCGAACGCTTTGCCTTCACCGGCCACGAGCGCGACCTCGGCTACGACACCTCCTCGCCCGATCAGGATCTCGATTACATGCACGCGCGGTATTACTCGGCGGCGATTGGGCGGTTCCTGTCGCTCGATCCGGTCGGTGGAAATCCGAGGGAGCCGCAGTCGTGGAATCGATATGCGTATGTGTCGAACAATCCGACGAGCCGCATCGACGCAGACGGGCGGTTCGCACAACACTTGAGATCGAAGACCTACGACCGCTCCACGAACCGATTCAAAGAAGCCATCGATGCGCGGCCGTGTATCGCGGAAAAACTCCCCACCGATCCGGGAGGGTTACCCGATCGATGGACACGTGATCCGTCTCATACGAATCCCCATGGTGATTTGTTCCGCGATCCGGAGGGTAACGTACTCGAGTGGCACAAAGGCCGACCCGGAGAGAAGGGGTGGAAGAAGCGGGACCACTGGCATTATCGACCGGGCGGAAAGGGTGGCGACGATCATCTGCGTCCGGGCACGGAAATCCCCGATAGGACGACACCCACGGCAAATCCCACCGAAGCACCTGCCGAGTTCGACGTCACGTCGTTCGTGAAAGAATACGGGCCAAACATTGCGGTCGGAGTCGGTATCGGGATCATCGTGGGAACGATCGCTGAGGACATTCTCACCGGGGGAGTGGGCATCCTCGATGACCCGATCACGCTCGGCGCTGGTTGGGCGCTTATTCAAACAGGAATCCACTGAGGATGATTACTGATGACGGAGCCGGTGGCACTGATCGAGCCCCACGATGGGGTGATTGAGCGCATTACAATGTGCTCTACAACACTCACTCTTACGTTCAGCCACCTGGCCGTCTATGTACCCAAAGCGAAAGATGAATACGACATCTGGATCTACCGCTCTACGTTAACGCTGACGAATCTCACACGACTCGTGATCGAGGGTGTCGACGATTCGATGAGCGGGCTGGATGACGCCGTATTCGTCGGCGACGACACCGAACGCATCGAGTGGACTTCGTTGTTATCGGCATGCCGGGTAAAACAATTCGAGGTGACCTATACGTCGGGCGCGCGTCTGTATGCCGCGTGCTCCGAAGCTCGACTGGTACTGGATGAGCCGGTGAGGTTTCTGGAGAAGTGGCTCGGGCCGCTGTGAACGTAGATTCGATCAAAACCGCGCCACCAACTCGGCCCGGTACTGCTCCGACATCGCCACTCGTGTGCCGTCATGCAGAGTAATGACGCCGGCCGAGCCGAAGGTGGAGTCGATGTGGCGGATGCAGTTGATGTTCACGGCGGATGAGCGGTGCACGCGGACGAATGTCGATGGATCGAGGCGGGCCATCAGATTCGCGAGGGAATCGCGAAGCAGGTGGTTGCGGGCGGCGGTGTGGAGGCGCACGTAATTTCCTGCGGCCTCGATCCATTCGACCTCACGCGCCGCGACCAGCGTGATCCGGTTGATCGTGCGCACTGCGAGGTACTGCGCGTAGGTCGTCTCGCCGTTCTCGGAGCGCACATGCTCGCGGATGCGCTGGATGCTGCGATCGAATCGATCCTGATCGACGGGTTTGAGCAGGTAGTCGATTGCCTGAATGTCGAATGCCGTGGCGGCAAACTCCGCGTGTGCGGTCACGAAGACGACGGCCGATCGCTCGCTCGGGAGACGCGACACGACGTCGAATCCGCTCAGCACCGGCATTTGAATGTCGACGAATACGGCGTCGGGCGAGAGACGGCCGAGCATCCGCGCCGCCTCGGGCGCGCTGGCGAAACGCCCGACCACCTCGAAGTCGTCGTGTCTTCCGAGCATCGCCGACAACCCTTCCAAGGCCGGCACTTCGTCGTCGATGAGAACCGTTCGGATGGTCATGCAACCCGCCTTTCGCGCTCGCGCCGGTAAGGGATGAGAATTTCCGCGCAGACGCCGCCGCCGGCGCGGTTGGCGATGGCCAGGATCGCGTCGTCGCCGTACAGGCGGCCGAGACGCGCGCGCGTGTTCGCGAGACCGAGGCCCGGATCGCTGCCGAGGACGAGCCCCGGGCCGCTGTTCCAGACCATGACATGAAGCTTCGCGCCGCGCCGCTGGATCGCGATCCCCAGTTGCACGCGATGATCGACGCGCTCCACGCCGTGGCGAAGCGCGTTCTCGACGAGCGGCTGGAGGACGAGGGTCGGGATGATCGCCTCCTGCACGTCGTCATCGACGTCGAAGAGAACCTCGAGGCGGTCGCCGAAGCGGACGCGCTGCAGATCGAGATACGCGCGCGTGAACGACGTCTCGGCCGCGACGGTGGCTTCCGCGCGGGCCACGTCCGAATGCAGCGTCATGCGCAGCAGCTCGCTGAGGCGTCCGATCATCCACTGCGCCTCGGACGGGGCGGTGGTGATGCGGCTGGAGATCGCGTTCAGGGTGTTGAACAGAAAGTGCGGCTGCAGCTGCGCGCGCAGGCGCGCCAGCTCCGACTTCGCCAGATCGCTTTCGAGCTGCGACTCGATGAGCTGCAGCCGCCGCTTCGCGTCATAGAAGTACATCCCGTACGCCGCGCCGAACGTCACCCCGACGTCGATGAGCGCGGGATGGAACTCGACGGCGAGACGGTACCAGCTGCGGTCGAGGATCAGCGCGCGCGCGACGGCGAGAGCGAGCGCGCCGAGGACGATGAGACCCGCGACGCGACCCAGACTCGCCTCCTGAACGCGCGCGCCGAGGCCCCGGAGCAACGCCGCGCAGATCGCCACGACCAGGAGCCAGTGGAAGAAGTGATGGAACGCGTCATCGAGCGTGACGCCGCGGCCCTGAATTGAGCGCCGGGTGAAGGTGTGGGCGAGGTAGATCGTCTCGATCGTCAGCCAGCACAACCCGATGCGGATCGCCAGAATCCGAGGAGTGAGCCCGGTCATCTTCATGTGGGGGACCGGACCCGAGTATAGCCGCGCGAAATTCGTTATTTGGCGCAGTCACCGGAATGTTGCGTTTGTGTTTGCGGGCAGTTCGAGCTCGATCGACGTGCCGGGTTTCACCGCCACTCGCGCGCGATCGCCGTACAGGTGGGCGAGGCGTTCGCGTACGTTTGCGAGGCTTGCCGCCGGCGACATTTTTTCGAGGGACACGACGATGCGCAGCATTTCGCCGCGAAGGGTGATGTCAATGCGGAGCGGGCGCGCATGCTCGATCAGCGACTGCAGCAGCAGCGCCGGCACGGTGGCCTGCCTCGCGTCGTCGTCGACCTGGATGACGACGTCGAGGCGCTGTAGGTCGAGGTATGCGCGCGTGAAGGCGACGTCCGCGCTGACGGTGGTCTCGGTGCTCGCGACGTCGGATTGCATGGCCATGCGCAGAAGATCGCCGAGGCGTCCGATCATTCGCTGTGCGTCCGCGGAATCGGTTGCGGCGCGGGCCGAGATCACGTCCAGCGTGTTGAAGAGGTATTGCGGCTGGAGCTGCGCGCGCAACTTGGCGAGCTCCGACTTCGCGAGGTCGCGCGACAGCCGTGCCTCGCGCAGCCGCAGCTTCTGCTGCTCGTTGTACAGGACGAGCGCATACGCCGCGCCGAACGTGATCGCGACGTCGGCCAGCGCGGGATGGAGCTCCACCGCCAGTCGATTCCAGCCGCGGTTGATGCCTTGGTCCAGCACGTCGTTGAGAATTGTTTTGATCACCGCGAGGAAGAGCGTGCCGGCGACGATCAGCGCGGCGATGCGCGCGAGGCCTGCTTCCTGGAGCCGGCTGTGGGCGATGACGACGGCGCTCATGAGCACGATCACGCCCCAATGCACGACGTTGACGATGACGTCGTCGACGGTGACGCTGCCGCCGCGAAGCGAGTACCGCGTGTGCGAATAGCTGAGGTAAACGGCTTCCACCGCCAGCCAGCAGCAGGCAATGCCCCAGATCAGGTTTCGCGGAGTCATCCGATGCCGCGGCGAGTTTGACATACGATTCACGCATGCCGAAGAAAACGCTGGAGTCGCTCGAGCTCGCGTTGCGCGATCACGCGCTGTCCTACCCCGAGGTGAGGGAGGATTTCCCGTGGGGCCACCGGGCGATGAAGGTGAAGGGCAAAGTGTTCGTGTTCCTCGGCGGGGAGAAGAACGCGACGGAGCTGAGCCTGTCGGTCAAGCTCCCGCAGTCGCGCGACATGGCCGTCGACCTCCCGTTCGCCGAGCCGACCGGCTACGGCATGGGCAAGCACGGCTGGGTCACCGCGCGCTTCACGAAAGTCGCCGACGTGCCGATGGAACTGCTGCGCGCGTGGATCGACGAGAGCTTCCGGGCCATTGCGCCGAAGAAGCTGGTGAAGACGCTTTAGTGGAGCGGCGGGCTTCAGCCCGCCGAAACGACGGCGGGCTAAAGCCCGCCGCTCCACGTCCATCACTGCGCGGGCGCCGACGCCGTCCCGATCATGATCTTCCAATCCTCCATCGGCGTGTCTTCGAGGTTCAGGTTCGAGGTGATGTAGAAGAGCCGCTTCGTCGGGTCGCCTTTGCCGATCGAGAAGCGGTCGTTCAGGTAGTAGGGGGGGATGTTCTGGTAGAACAGCGTGGCTTTCACGCTCACCGCGCTCGCGTCTACGTCCTCGGGCAGCGTGATGCGATAGGCCACGCGGTCGTGGCCTTTGCCGTCGCGATAGTCGGGATCCTTTTCCGCTTCGCCGTGCGGATGCGTGGCCTTGAGGAAGCGGCCGTTGAGCTCCGGAGTGGGTCCTTTCTCCGTCCAGCCGATGGGGAGTAATCGATTGTCTTTCACGTCGTGGTCGCGGCGGATGAAGCTCGTCGTGAAGTTGCCGTCGGCGTCCTTGGTCAGCTCTTCGTAGATCTGCACCTGCTGATCCGAGGTGATGACCTGGTGGTGCTCCTGGTAGGCGTTGTTGGTGAGGAACTCGGTCGGCAGCGGTTTGCCTTGCGCGTCGACGATGACGCCGACGCTGTTCGTGCGGCCCGAGCTCCAGATCACGCGCTCGCGGCCGTCGCGCGTCTCGATGACGAGCAGCTCGATCCAGGCGCGGCGGAAGCCGACGCCGCTCGGCATGCGATGTCCGGCGAGGTTCGTGACGTCGACGTTTGCCGTGAGCGCGCGGCCGTCGATCGACATCGACGTCGCCACGGTGGCGGTGCGCTTGCGGGCCTGCTCGAAGAGATTGGCCTGGGCGACGGCGATGTTGTCCGAGGCGCCGGTCATGTAGTCGCTCTTGCGCACGCCGAGGACGTCGTTGAACTGCTTGAACATCTCGAGGAGGAACGCGTTCATGCCCAGAAACTCGTGGCGCACGAAATCCTTCTCGCGGAAGCGCACACGGATGTCGTTCGTCGGCGCGCGATGCTCGGCGGCGGGATAGGTGTCGTCCTCGATGATGGCGATGCGCGTCTGGATCGGATCGACGTCGATCCGCAGCAGCTCGTTTTTCTGCGAGCGCGGCATGTGGCAGTCCTGGCAGGTCTGCGCGTTCGGACCGGGCTTGCCGAACTCGTTCTGATACTGGCTGTTGATCCACTCGATGTAGGTCGCCTGCTCGATCGAATGCGGCGTCGTCGGGCCGATCGGCCGCACGGGCGGCGAGTCGACGACCGGCAGGTCGATGGTGTGGCAGCTGCCGCAGACGCGCGCGCTCTTCATGTAGTCGTTGTGCTTCGGCTTCACGCCGAGGGCGTTGTCCATCGGCAGCGTGACGATCTCGTCGTCCTTGAACGGACCGAAAAGCTCCTCGGGCTTGCCGGTGTCGAACTGGCCGGTGATCTTGTTCTTGAGGAAGAACTCGAGCCCGCCGCTGCTGCGCTCGATGCGGTGGCAGGAGAGGCAGCTGATGCCGTCGCGTCCGAGGGCGCCGTACGTCGCGCCCGGCTGGCTGCCGGTGCGCTGGCTGTAATCGAGCTGGTAGTTCTCGCCGGGATGATCGATGTCGTGCTGGCGCTTGCCCATCACGCCGTGGCAGCGGAAGCACGTGTTGATGACGGAGTGCTTCAGGCTCGTGCGCGTCGCCTCGTTGGGAATCGTGTCGAGGTATGACAGCTCGCTGTCGAGCTGCGCGTAGAAGATCGGATCGCGGCCCGCGAGTCCCATCGGCGACCAGCGCCACTCCGTGTACGGCGAGACGTTGATGCCCTTGCCGTCCTTGTTCGTCAGCCACATCGTCGGCCCGAATGGACCGTTCGCGGCGCTGTGGCACGACTGGCACTGATCGGACGTCATGAACATCTGCGGCGGCTTTCCGGGCGTGGACGTCACGTGATCCCACGTCTCGTTCGGGATGAACTGCACCTTGTCGGCGCTGATCACCTGCAGCGCGCGGAACGTCTGCAGGAAGGCCGGATCGGGCTCGACGAGCGGCGTCCTCGGCGCGGGCGCCTGCGGCGTCGCGTGATGCGCGGATCGCGAGCTTTCGTCGCGCCACGAGTCGTCGACACGGAACGTGAGCGCGTCGCCGGGGAAGCCTTCGATGTTGTTCAGCGCGGAGAACGTCGATTCTTTCTCCGCGGACGCGTGGCAGCGCGTGCAGTAGATCCCGAAGCCGGCGTTCGGATACTGGTACGGGAACTGGTGATCGTCGAACGTCATGGTGGTCCAGAGCTCGGCCCAGAACCAGCCGTCGGCGGATCCTTTCGAATCCTTGATCATGATCGTCCAGTCGGTGACGGGCGGCGGGGGCGTCGTCTCCCATCGCGCCGCGGGTGCGGCGATTCCCTCTTTGATGATCATCGCGCCGTCGGGGATGGCGTCTTTGCGTCCGCCGGTGAGCCACTTGATGACCGCGGGCGAGTAGTAGATCTTCGCGGCCTTGTGCGTGCCGTAGTAGACGTCGTCGATCCACGGGCCGGTGTCGCGGATGCCCTTGTCGGCTTTCCAGCACTTGTACGTGCCGGCTTTCAGCCACTCGAGGATCTCTTTCTCGTACTTTGCAAGCTCCTCCGGCGGGACCGTGCTCGGAAGCCGCAGCGCGGCTTCTTCTCCGTCGGGACAGGGCGCGGCGCTGAGGAGCGTGACGAGAACGAGCGCAGCAAGGGCAACGCGTTGGCGCAAGCGATGGACCTCCCTCTTGGACGAGCGCTACGGTAGCACGTCTATGGACTGCGGCAGCAACGCTGCCGCAGTCCAAACGGTTTACGGTAGCACGAGCCGATTCAGCAGCGCGGTGGCGACGGCGGGATCGGGATTGAGCATGTCGAAGTCCACGCCGCCGTCGAAGATGCAGTCGATGGCGAACTGCCAGATCATCATCGGGCAGGGGAGTGGGACGGCGGGCGTGTTGAAGGGCGCGTCCCACTCGGGGATCGGCTTCGTGCAGGCGTTGAGACGGCTCCGAAAAACCCACGCGCCGCCGCAGGGGAAGCCGAGCGTGCTCGCGGTGGCGATGGTTTGCCAGGTGGGGCTCTGATTCTGCCGGCAGTAGACCGCGGGAATGATCGTGAAGCGCCCGCCGCTGACGCGGCGGCTGTGCAGGACGAGCGCGGACGACCAGCCGATCCAGTAGTCGAGCGAGAGGTTCGGATTCTTCGCGCTCGTCCCTTCGACGTCGAGGAACATCAGCAGCTCGCCGCCGATCGTGGCGAGGTAGTCGACGGTGAGCGAAGTCGTGAACGCGTCGACGTTCAGCTGCGCGTCGTTCGCGCCGTCGGACGCGGTGCCGGCGACGCGGTCGGTCTGCCGCGCGATCGGCAGGAGACGGATCTCGTTTGCGCGGAACACGGGATTCTCGATTTGCGGCTGATAGTCCTGCGCAAACCCGGGCCTCTTGAAATAGCGGCCCCAGAAGCGCGGCACGCTGCCGTACTTGTCGCGGACCATGCCGACGATGTCGCTCGTGACCGGGACGAGCGTGTCGGCGCCGAGGATGCCGGGCATCGTTCAGTAAGGATATACGGAGCGCCGTTAAAACTGCTCGTCCGCGGAAGGCCCGTAAATCGACGGCACCGCGATGTCGTTCAGGCGCAGGTACACGGTCAGCTGGCCGCGATGGTGTGCGAGGTGATGGAACGTTTCGCGGATGGTGACGTGGCGCGGATCTTCGGCGAGCACGCGCTCGCCCATGCGCAGCCGCCAGTTCGTCATCAGATGATCGTCGTTCGTGTTGGTGAGCGCTTCGCGCGCCTGGCGCACGCAGTCATCGAGCGCGTCGATGAGCGAGAGGCCGCCGGTGACCTGCTTCGGCGCGAAGCCGCCGGTGCCGCCCGCGGCGAGATCGAGCTCGTCCTGGTTGACGATCATCGCCACCCAGCGCGGCATCGTCGCCACGAGCGCGGCGAGGTAGCCGAGCTGCATCGATTTCTCGTGCGGCTTCCAGTCATCGCGGCCTTCGGGGACGCGCTCCAGCACGCGGCGCGTCGGTTTCGAATCGCGTTCGAGGTCGGCGAGGAAGATGTCCGTCAATTTTATGGGCGGGATGTTATGTCGAAAACGGTCGCCGCATCATC
>DATFHJ010000400.1:0-16883 GCA_035248585.1 Thermoanaerobaculia bacterium | reverse complement strand
CACCTTCGTTTTCTCGACGCACGATCCCGCGCTCATGGCGCGTGCCGCACGCGTCATTCACATCCGCGACGGCCGCATCGCCTCGCAGGACACCGCGACCGTCGCGGCCTAACAGGAGCAAATCATGAAAATCGCACTGCGCAACATCTTCCGCAACCGCCGCCGCTCCGCGATCACGCTGGCCGTGATCGTGTTCGGCGCGGTCGGTCTCATTCTCTTCGGCGGCTACAAAGCCATCACCTTCCGCGGCCTGCGCGAAAGCACGATCCGCCGCATCGGACACCTGCAGCTCTTCAAGGCCGGCTACGCGAAAGCGGAGTCGCAGAAGCCGCTCGAGTACGGCCTCGAAAACGCCGCCGCGACGCGGGCGGAGCTCGAGCGCGATCCGCGCGTGAAAACCACCGCCGCGCAGATCACGCTGATGGGTCTCATCAGCAACGGCGACAAGTCGGAGACGTACATCGCGACGGCGGTCGAGCCGGAGAAGGATCACGCGATGAACGCGCATCGGCTCGTCGACGGCACGGAGCTGCCGGATCGCGAATCCGATGCAATCCTCATCGGCCGCGGTCTCGCCACGTCGCTGCACGTGAAGCCGAACGACTATCTGACGCTCATGACGACGACCGTCACGGGCTCGCTGAACGCGATGGACGTCCGCGTCGCCGGCATCATCACGATGGGCGTGAAGGAGTACGACGACCGCGCCATCAAGATGCCGATCGCCGGCGCGCAGCAGCTGCTGCAGACGAACAAGATCGAGAAGCTGCTGGTGTTCCTGAATCAGACCGAGGAGACGGCGGCGGTCGAAGCGGCGATCGGGAAGAAGTTCGCGGGACGGCTGGAAACGAAGAACTGGTCACAGCTGGCGAGCTTCTACCACCAGGTGGTGATGCTCTACAACGGCATCTTCGGCTTCCTCGGACTGATCGTCTTCGGGACGGTGATCTTCAGCGTCGCGAACACGATCGTGATGTCGGTGTTCGAGCGCACGCGCGAGATCGGCACGCTGCTCGCCGTCGGCACGACGCGCGGGAGAGTGTGGCGGATGTTCTTCGCCGAGGGATTCCTGATCGGCGTCATCGGCGGACTGTTGGGCATCCTCGCGGGCGTTGCGCTCGCGCAGCTGATCAACAGCGGCAACGTCATGCTCCCGCCGCCGCCCGGCTACACCGTCGGCTATCGCCTGCAGATCCTCCTGCAGCCGCCGGTGCTCGTGACGTCGCTCGTCATCTCCGTTCTCACCGCAACGCTGTCGGCGATTCTGCCGGCATGGAAAGCATCGCGAATGAAGATCGTCGATGCGCTGGGACACATCTGATCATGCGAAAACTCCTGCTCGCTCTTCTTCTCACCACGTCACTGCGCGCCGAGGATGCCACCTCGCTCCTCGCGCGCAGCGACGAGTTCCGCAATCCCCTCGGCAGCTTCGCCATCGACGTCGAGCTGACGAGCTACGAAGGCTCGAAGACGGACACGTCGAAGTTTCGCGTGTACGGCAAAGGCAGCGACCGCAGCGTCGTCGAGTTCACGGCGCCGGCGACGGAGAAAGGGAAGTTTCTGCTGATGCTGCGTGACGCGATGTGGATTTACATGCCGTCGACGAGCCGGCCGATCCGCATCTCGCCGCTGCAGCGGCTGATGGGCCAGGCCTCGAACGGCGACGTCGCGCGCACGAGCTTCACGACCGATTACGTCGCGAAGTCGGCGAGCGAAGACGGCAAAGCGTGGCTGCTCGAGCTGGAGGCGAAGGATCCGTCGCTGTCGTACAAGCGCGTGCAACTTTGGATCGATCGCAGTTCCTACGAGCCGGTCCGCGCCGACTTTTACGTCGCCTCGGGGAAGCTGCTCAAGCGCGCGCACTACCGCAAGTTCTCGATGATGGCGGGCCGCCGCGTGCTCACCGAGGTCGAGATCGAAGACCTCGTGCGCCCGGGACGCCGCACGGTGATGCACTACGCGAACCTCGCGGAGCGCGAGAACCCCGACAAGATGTTCACGAAGGACTCGCTCGGCAAATGGTGAGCGCATCGATCCTCGTCCTGGCGACGACGCTGCGGTTCTTCGGCTCGGCCGGAGCCGAGTCGCAGCTCACGCCGGCGCGCGCGCAGCTGAACCTCGCCGACGTCAGCGCGTTCGGCGACGCGACGTCCGAGCGGTGGAAGCTGCATCTCAAGCTCCGCGCGGACGCGTCCGACGGAAGCGCGGATCGCGTCCGCGCGGGCGAGGCGTACGTGCAGCTGCACGCGGCAACGTGGCTCGACGTCACCGCGGGACGAGTGATCGACAAGTGGGGCACGGGCTACGGCTGGAATCCAACGTCGTTCGTCGGTCCGGCCAAGAATCCCGCCGATCCCAACGATCGCCGCTCCGCGAACCGCGGCGTGGACATGATTCGCGCGGACGTGTTCGTGAAGGAGACGAACGTCTCGCTGTACGCGCTCGAGGATGGCCAGTACGCGGCGCGCGTGTATCGCTTGATCCGCGGGACGGACGTGTCGCTGGTGTGGCGCAGTGGTGGAGCGGCGGGCTTTAGCCCGCCGAATGCCGACCGGCGGGCTGAAGCCCGCCGCTCCACGGGCATCGCGCTGGCCCGCGTCTTCGGGAACGCGCTCGAACTGCACGCCGAGGCTACGCAGCATCGCGCGCTCGTCGGCGGGCAGTACACGTTTGGGAACGACATTAATGTCGTCGTGGAGATGTATTACGAGCGGAAGCCGTACGCGTTCGTGCGTGTCCATCGTCCGAGCCCGAGGTTCGACGCGGAGCTGATTGCGATCTCGAGCGACGGATCGACGATCGTGCGCGCCTCGCTGTCGCGCAAGCTCGCGCCGAGCGTCAGCGCATATCTGATCCAGACGGAGTTTCTCGGGCGCGAGAAACCGGTCGCGCGGCTGACGACGGCGGGCGTACGCTATTACTTCTGACATGCGGGCGCTGAGAGCAGTCGGGTTCCTCACGTGGGTCATCGTCGCGGTGCCGCACGTGGTCTGGAGCGCGCAGCGCCACCAGCTCTTCACGCCGGCCGGCTACGCCTGGATCGCGGCGATGCTCGCGTTCGTGGTCTGCTTTTACCTCACCACGCGCGACGACTGCACCGGCCTGCCGCAGATGCTGCTCCTCGTCGCGCAGACGGTGCTGGCGCTGGTCTGCATCGCGCTGCAGCCGCACGGATTCATCGAGGTGCTGCTCGTCATCGTCGCGGCCCAGCTCGGTGCGCTCCCGCTCCGGTACGCCATCGCCTGGGTCATCGTGCAGTCGCTCGCGGTTCTGCTCTTCGCCAAGTTCGATCTCGAGACGCAGCTGAAGCTCCTCGGCTATTTCGCGTTCCAGCTCTTCGGCATGTTCACGGCCCGCGTGGCGCACGACGAACACGAGGCGAAGCAGGCGCTCGCGGAGGCGAATGCCGAGCTGCGCGTGGCGACGGGTCTCCTCGACATGAGCAGCCGCGCCGAGGAGCGGCTTAGGATCGCGAGAGACCTGCATGACCTGATTGGGCATCACCTCACGGCGCTCAGTCTCAATCTCGAGGTGGCCGGACACCTGGCGAGCGGCGAGTCGCGCGAGTACATCAATAAAGGACAGGCCATCACGAAGACGTTGCTCGCCGACGTCCGCGACGTGGTGAGCCGGTTGCGCGAAAACGAGCCGGTCGATCTCGCCGCGGCCCTGCGATCATTAGGGGACGTGGTGAAGTCGCCGGCGATTCAGATCGATGCGCGGGACGCGGCGGTGACGAATCCGGCGATCGCGGAGCTGGCGCTCCGCGCGGCGCAGGAGATCGTCACGAATGCGGTGCGTCACTCGAATGCGCGCAACCTCTGGCTGAAAGTCGCGCACGAGGGTGGCGCGCTCGCCATCGACGCGAAAGACGACGGCATCGGCACTGATCGCGTGACGTTCGGCAACGGTCTCCTCGGCATGCGCGAGCGAGTGACGCAGGCGGGCGGCACGATGGAAGTGCGGTCGATGCACGGGCGCGGCTTCGAGGTGCACATCCGCCTGCCGCTGGAGCAGCCGTCGTGATCCGCGTCTGCCTCGTCGAGGATCAGACCATCGTCCGCGAGGGACTGCGCGCGCTGCTGAAACTGAATCCCGACATCGCCGTCGTGGCGGAAGCCGCGGATGGGGACGAAGCGATCGGCGTGATCGAGCGCGAGAAGCCCGACGTCGTGCTGCTCGATCTGCGCATGCCGAAACGCGACGGCGTCGGACTGTTGAAAGCGCTGCGCGAGCGCGGCACGCAGCCGCCGTCGCTGATCCTCACGACCTTCGACGACGACTCGATGCTCTTCGAGGCCGTGCGCGCGGGCGCGAAGGGATGGCTGCTGAAGGACGTCTCACTCGAGCGGCTGACGTCGGCGATCCGCACGCTCGCGGCCGGCGGCACGTGCATCGAGCCGGTGATCACGGAGCGGATCATGCGCGCCCTCGACGGCAGCAACGTCGCCTTCGACTCCGCCGACCTCCCCGAGCCGCTGACCGACCGCGAGAAAACCATCCTCCGCTTCCTCGCCGGCGGCTACAGCAACCGCGAGATCTCGGAGCTGCTGAACATTTCGGACGGGACCGTGAAGAATCACATCTCGTCCGTGCTGGCGAAGCTTGGCGTGCGCGACCGCACGCGGGCGGTGCTGAAGGCGATCGATCTCGGGCTCATCTGACCTATCGGTCCTATCCGTCCTATCGGTCTTATCAGTCCTAACCGGAATGACAAGCTGATACGCTTGTTCTCAGGCGCGACGATGAAGATCCACATGGTGTCCCTCGAGGACGGCATCACCGCCACCGGGTTCCGCAAGATGGCGGCGTACATGGAGCACGTCAATCCCGACACGCGGCTGTTTTACGTCGGGACGAACAGCTATCGCTCGTTCTGGAAGTCGTTCGTCCGGACGATGGGCAAGCCGCTGCAGTTCGGTCCCGATCAGATCGACGAGATCGCGAAAGGGGTCGCCGGCGCGGACGTGATCGCGTTCTCGTGCATGACCGGCTACGCGAAGATCGCGAAGCAGGTGATCGCCCGCGTGCGCGAGCTCTCGCCGCAGTCGTACGTGATGTGGGGCGGGATTCACCCGATCATCTACGGCGAGGATGCGATCCAGGCGGATGTCGACGCGATCTGTACCGGCGAAGGAGAGCTCGCGTTCGCGGAGTGGCTCGAGCATTACCGGCGCGGCACGGACTTCACGAACACGCAGAACTTCTGGTTCAAGGACAAGAACGGCACGATCAAGCGCAACGGCTTCCGTCCGCTGATGAGCGCGATGGAGCTGGAGACGCTGCCGTATCAAAAGTACGCGGGCGAGGAGTGGATCTACTCGCCGGACGCGCACGGGTTCCGCCGCGTCGTGCTCTCCGACTACCTGCAGAACAACGGGCTCGCGTATCAAGCGATCTGGTCGATCGGTTGCCCGCTGCACTGCACGTTCTGCGGGAACACGGTCTTCATCGCCAACGATCCGAAGTACAAGCGCATCCGCCACACCTCGGCCGCCTACATCGTCGGCGAAGTGCAGCGCGCGCGCGAGCTGCATCCGCATCTCAACACCGTCCTCTTCCACGACGACAGCTTCATGGCCATCCCGCTCACGGAGCTCACGGAGTTCGCGACGCTGTGGCGGGAGAAAGTGAACCTGCCGTTCTGCGTGTACGGCGTCATTCCGAGCTACGTGCAAGCCGACAAGCTGGAAGTGCTGACGTGGGCGGGGATGAACCGCGTGCGGATGGGGATTCAGAGCGGCAGCGAGCGGATCCTGAAGTTCTATCGCCGCCCGACGCCGATTCCGCGCATCGAAAGCGCGGCCGCGGATCTCTCGAAGTTCGCGAAGTACCACATCAATCCGGCTTTCGACATCATCGTCGACAACCCGGTCGAAACGCGGCAGGACGTCGTCGATACGCTGGAGCTGATCTGGCGCCTCCCGCGCCCGTTCACGCTGAACATCTTCTCGCTTCGCGTGATCCCGAATACGGTGCTCGAAAAGCAGATGCAGGAGAACGGCATCGACCTCGAGCAGATCAACGCGAATTACATGTCGCTGCGCCCGACGTTCGCGAACGTGCTGCTGTACGTGCTGCTCGTGTGGCGCCTGCCGCGCAAGTGGTTCGACAAGCTCCTGCCGCGCGTCCGCGCGTACAACGAGCCGCAGTCGATGCACCCGGTGCTCATCCACCTGGCGCGCATCCCGTGGCTGTTCAAACAGGGATTCCGCCACCTCCGCTTCGGCGAGTTCTCCGTCATCACCGGCTATTCCGGCTACATTCTCTGGAAGACGGGACTGCTGCGTGTGTGGAAGAAGCTCTTCGCGCGGAAGCTGGAGCTCCCGCGCGAACGAGTCGAAGCGTTGACGACGCTCACGGAAAGTTTGTGACGCTGCAATCGGCGCTGGTGATGCTTTCCAGCCCGCCATCATCCGCGCCCGGAATCGTCAGGCACCGCACCACGCCGGCCACCGGCGCGTACGGGACGTTGATGTCGTACTCCTGCTGCACGCGCCCGTTCATCATGTAGTACCAGCCGAAGTGATCCTTCCCCGCGAACTCGGATGCGTGCGTGTGGTCGGTGCGGTTCTCGATGGCGATGATCGCGCCGTCTTTCAGCGGCAGGCGCACCGTGCGCTCGTCCTGCTGGATGTACAGCATGCCGTCGGTCGTGATCGCATCCATCTTCATGACGAAGGCCATGTCGTTGCGGTTGCAGGCGCTCATCTGGCCGCCTTTGATGTCGAACCGCGCCGCGACGTACGCGGGATCGGGCGAATCCGTGTACCAGCTCGGGAGGTCTTTCGCCGCCGGACAGAATTTCTGAAACGACGGGATCTTCCGTGCCGCGGCGTCCTCGGTCAGCGGATCGATCGGCAGGATCCAGACGTGCGCGCCGCTGAGCTGCGCCGTGCAGACGCCGGCTTTCGTCAGCGTGCCGGACAGCTTGTCGCACTCTTCCTTCGGGTCTTCCAGCCCGGTCACGTGAATCCAGGTGTGATGGGGCGCCAGGGGAATGTCCTTGTATGTGACGGTGCGCGCGGCGGCCGGGAAGATGACGGCCTTCGTCACGTTGTTGTGCGGCGGGACGTTGACGACCGCCGCGATACCGACGAAATAGATCGTGACCATGATTTTGTCCATCGCTCTCTCTCCTTTCTTCAGAGTGCTCGGACCACAATTTGGGCGAACGCCCAGTCAGACGGATGACGCCCGCGGTGCTGAAGCATGGACCGCTGTGCGCCACTTAACGCGGCGACGGCGTCGCCGGTTTGTGCATTCGATTCGAGAAACCGCGTGAAGAGCTCCGCCGCGGGACCGTCTTCGACGTCCCACGCGGTGCCGACGACCGCGCGCGCGCCGGCGAGGAGAAATGCGCGGGCGAGGCTCGTGGCGAGGTCTTCGCGGCGCGCGCCGCCGCGCAGCGTGCGGCATCCCGCGAGGACGACCAGCGGGGAGCCGCGCAGCGTGATGCGGGCCACGTCCGCGCCGTACACGATGGTGCCGGCGCGCAGCAGCAGCCCGGCCTCGGTGTCGCTGTTCGTGTGTCCCGCGTAGTGCACGATGTCCGCATCGCGAATGGCGTCGAGCACCGAGTCCAGCGTCGCCGCTTTTCCTTCCATCACCGTCGCCTGCGGATAGAGGCGCGTGACGGTCTCGATCTCACGCACGGTGCGCGGGAGATCGACGTCCTTGGTCGCGGGACGAATGGCGACCACTGCCGACGACGTTTCCGTTCGCGCGACGTCGTGAACCAGCGCGCTCGGAACGAGATGCAGCGCGTGCTCTTCGATCAGCCAGCGTCCGCTCTTCGCATCGAAGAGCGCCGCGAATGGTACGGAGGCGAGCAGCGGATCGGAGACGAAGATGATCGACGTGCCCGCGCGCAACAAATCGTGCACGGGCGCGATGAGGATCTCGTGCAACTCCGATGACGCGCGCTGCACGGTCTCGATGGGCAACCGGTCGCGCAGCGCCTGGTCCAGCGCGCTGACGCGCCGCGCGACTTCGGTCGACGCGATCGCCGTTTCGCGCGTTTCGAATCGCCCGAGGGCGGCCGCAAAGACGATGGTCTTGCGCGGAAGGACGAGATATTCGAGAACGACGTCGTTGGGGCCGAGGCGCTGCTGCAGCGCGTCGAGCGGCAGGACCGACTTCGCCGCGGCCGCGCCGTAGAAGGCATGCGCGGCGGCGCGGTCGGCGGTCATGAACGCTTCGCGGAACTTTCCGCGCTCCAGCAGCAACTCGGCCAGCGAGGTGTAGATCTCGTCGATGCCGCCGAGGGCATCGGACTTCATGTCTTTCCACTGCACGCTCCCGCGCTGCGACTCGGAGATCACGATCGCCGACTGCAGATCAGCGATGGCCTCGTCGCCGCGGCCGAGGGAGCGAAGCACTCGCGCGCGCTCGAGCAGAGTCGGTGGCAGAAGCAGGGTGCGCGACTCGGATCGCAAACCGATGGCGCGCGTGAGCGCGGCCAGCGCGCGCTGCGGATCGCTCCGCGCGTAGACGATCCCCTCGGCGACGTCGAAATCCGCGAGCGTGTTCTCCCGCGGGATCTCGTCCTCGATCGACCCCGCGGCCGCTTGTCCCTCGGCGACGAATCGCACCGCGTCCGCGGTCTCGCCGGCGCGCGCGCTCAGGATCGCCCGGCGGAAAAACACTTCCGCGCGCGCCGCGGGCGTGCCGCCGCCTTGCCGGATGGCGAGATCCAGCAGCGACATCGCCGCCTCGCGATGTCCGAAGAGATTCTCCGCGTTGCCGGTGACATTGAGCCACCCGTACACGTAATCGTTCTCGCCGATTTCGCTCGCGGTCCGCAGCGCCGTCGACCACGCGTTCCACGCTTCGTCGCGACGGCCGAGGATCGCCGCGCTCTCGGCGATCCTCCCGGAGGCGACCGCGGCGTTGAGCCGTTCGCCGATCCCCTGGAAGTGCGCAAGGGCGACGTTGAGATGATCGATCGCACTCTGCCAGTGCACGAGCTTCGCTTCGGCGGTTCCTCGCATGAGCCCGATCAGCCCGATCAGCGCCTTGTAGCGGTCGCTGACGCTGGCGGAGAGCTCCTCGAATTCGCGACGTGCCGTCTGCACGTCGCCCGCGAGGTTCTCCGCGTCCGCTGCCCAGAAACGCGCCCAGAGCGCACCGGGCGTCTCGCCGAACAGCGCGGCTGCGCGCAGATACTGTGGACGCGCCGCGGCATGCTGCCCTAGTCCGCGCGCCGCGTAGGCTTGTTGATAGACCACGTGAGCCGCGGCCAGTCGTGCGCGCTCGGCATCCTTCGCGCGGTCGATCGTGGCCACGAGGTCCGACAGCAGGTGTTCCCCCGATTCCGCCTCGAGTGCGCCGCCGATGGCGCGTGCGATCGCCAGTTGCCGCTGTGCTTCGCCGGCGTTGCCCGCTTGATACGCCGCCGCCCAAGCGCCGAGAGAACGATTCTCGCCGAGCTGTCGCGACTCTTCCGGATAGTGGGCTACGAATCGCACGTCGCCGTCCGCGGCGCGGCTTTCCAGCCGTGGCAACTGCTTCCTGAACTCCTTACGCGTGGTGGTCATGCGAATCGCATCGCGCCGCGTGCGCGCTTCCTGCGCCCACGCCGACGTCGAATCGATGGCGAGGTATTGATCCCAGGCCTCGCGCGCCTGCGCCATCACGCCGAGGCTCTCGAGAATCAGCGCGCGATTGAAGAGCGCCTCCGGCAACCGGGGATCGATCTTCAGCGCGCGATCGACCGCCGCCAATGCGTCCGGCTCCTCGGATTTCATGTCGAAGCGCATCGCCGCCGCGTGACGCGCCGCCGCGAGATCGCTCCAGACGCGCGCGTCGTCGGGGCGTTCCTGTGCCACCTTCTCGAGACGCTCGATGGCCGCGCGCGGCTTGCCGGTGAGCAGCGACGCCACCGCGGCGGCGTGCTGCAGCGGCGCGTCGCCGGGATTCGCATCCGCCCGCTCCCTCACGGTTCCCGCCACACCGGCCAGCTGCTGCTCTTTGGGATTGGAGTCCTCGATCGAAGACCGGAACGGGTCTCGAGGCGTGGCCCATTCGAATCCGCCGCTCAGCCTCGCCTCGATGCTGCGGTATCCGAGGCGGGAACTGGCGGCCACGAGTGGGGCGATGGGAGATTGGTTTCGATGAGTGATCTGCCACGCGATGGCAGCGCCGACGAGCGTCACCAGCGAGGCGGCCGCCGCGATCCACCACCGCGGTGTCGATGCGGCTTCGAACCGCACGACGTTCGCGGCGACGGGGGCAGCCACGAATTCCGTCAGCGCCGCAACATCCTCGCGGCAGGTTTCACATCGATCCAGATGTCTCGTCATCTTCCATCGCTTCCAGGCACCGAGCCGGCCCTCGACAAAGGCTCCAATCACTTCCGGTCCGGGGCATGCGGATGCGGGTTTGTGCGTCGTCGTCATTCAGGCACCTCATGGGTTCCGCTCCCCTCTGCATCGTTAGGCTGACGCGAGCCGCCGATTTCCGTATCCGCGAGGCCGAAATCGAAATGGCAGCCCGTGCCGTCGGTGAGCTCGAGGATCTCCTCCAGCGTGATGCCGGCCGCGAGCAGCGCTTTCTGCACGTGCCTCCCCGCGGCGTCGAGGCGCCGGTAGAGCTGTTTCTGATCGCGATGGAACATGCGGGAGAGGTCGGCCACGCTCACCGGCGGCGAGCCCCAGCGAAATTGAAAGGCGACACGGTCGGCGCGCGTGAGCCGCGCGAGCGTTTGCTGCACGATGCCATTGATCTTCGCCGCGCGCGCGGCGCGCTCATGATCGATGGCCAGCTCTTCGACGGTGCCGCCTTCGATCTTCGGCTCGATTTCCGGGCCGAGGGCCACTTCGCGCGCACGCGGTGCACGTTTCGGCAACCGCGTTTCGAGTTTCACGATCTCGCCCGTCGTGAGCGACGGGAAATCGCGCTGCACCTGGGGAACGGCCTCTTCGAGTGTCAGGCCGTCGCGGCGCACGAGGGCTTCGAGCCGCATGGCCGGCTCGCCGAGCCGCCTGGCCTCGGCGGAGTTGCGGAAGCGGCCATGCACCTGCATGCGCATGTCCGCAAGGGCATGGCGGGCGATGACGACGACGTAGGTTGCGAACGAGCAGCCGTGCTTGAACTTGCGAATGACGGCGTAGTCGTTTTCGATGATGTGAAGGTTGACGTTGGAGAGGAGTTCCTCCGCGTCTTCAGGCGAGAGCCGCGCATGGCCGGCGACGAAACGCACAGCCCGCTCGATCTCCGCGCGATTCGCGAGAAAAAACTCTTCCTCTGTCATGGGCGGGATATGGACCCTCGCTGGTGACGATAGGTTCCTTATTTATAGGAGTGTCACCAGGAAGGGATTCCATACCCCGCGTCTCATCGGCTATCGCCGTCTGCCCTCGCCACGCTCCGGCCGCCTGCCGCGCAGCTGCGCGATTTCCTGATACACGCTCCACTTCGCCTTCTGCTCGGGCGTGAGCAGGGCGGCGAACGAGGTTTGGAACGAGTCGGCCGCGGCTTTGATCTGATTGCGGATCGCGTAGTTCGCCGTCGCGATCTCTCCGGCTTTCGCCGAATCGCCGGCGGCAAGTGCCGCTTCGAGCGCGTCACGGTTTGCGCGAATCTGTTCGCGCAGCGGCTCGACGGTCGATTGCAGCGTCTCGCGCAACGACTTCATCTGATCGCTCTGCTGCTCGTTGAGCGACAGGAATTCGGCCATGGCCGGCGGCGGCAGAATCGTGCGTCCGTGCTGCGGAGCGGCGAATGCCACGACGGCGGTGAGAAGAATGAGAAGAAACATCACTGTGCGTTTCATCGGTACTACCTCCTTTGCCCGTTCGACGGGCGTGCGAGGGGCGCCGTTTACGCGCATCAGAGAAGGTTGTGACGGAACGCAGACGAGTCGGATCTATTGGACGCGCTGAAAGCTGATCGCATCGATCGCGTAATCGCCGGACCGGCGCCGGCGATAGCTGGATGTGAGCACGTGCAGGTTCCCGGCGTTGTCATTCCATCGCACGACGGCGGGAGTGATGTCGATTGTTTTTACGCCGTAAGCGGCGATCGGGCCGGTTTCACTCGGGTCGCAGATTCCGTTGTGATTTCGATCGACCCAAATGCGCAGGCGCGGCCAGATGTCATCGTTTGCATCGAGGACGGCGTCGGCATTGCCGTCGTACCTGCTCAATGCGGTGAATCCATCGCGTCCTCGCGAACCGTCGGGCATGACCGTCCCGACTCCGAACAACTCACTCCCGTTCGTCACGCGTCCCTTATGGTCGAGATCGAGATAGAGAAATCCTTCATCGGTGGCCGGATCCGTCCACGCCATCGGCTCCAGCGCACCATCGCCATCGATGTCGAACCAGACAGAATTCTCGACGCTGGTGGTGTGAATGCCGTCGCCGTTCAAATCCAACACGAGCGGGTCCTGACAGGTCCCATCTTCCGATCCGCAAACGGTCAGTTCATGGGTGGGAGGAGGGGCGACGACGAGGCAGACCATTTCGGGGTCGGTGAAATCCTGCGTGAGCGTGCTGCCGGGGCCCGCAGGCTCAGCTCTGCGTTCGCACGCAATCCCAGGTCGTTCATGAAGTCCGCGCGCGCAGACGATGTGAAATCGGGTCCGATATCCCGCCTGATGAAAACCGATCCATCAATATCGCCGCCTAACGCGCCTGCAGCGGTCATGAGCAGCATCAGCACCCATGGCGCGCGTTTCATCGGCAGCCTCCAGCCGCCCAGCGGATGATGTCCGGCTTGGGCAACGTGTCGGAGACGTGGAACATTCTGTAGGCGATTACTTCGTAGAGGAAGCGATCAAACCGCTCAGCACCGAATTCCGCACGTGCTGCTGCAAGGGCATCAGCGCGGTCGCGACAATAATCGCTTTGCCTGAGGTCGAGCTCCTGGAGCCTCCGCCTGTCTTCCTCCGGGTCGCTGCGCCGGCGCAAGAGTGCCCGGACTGCTGCGTCGTCGGCACGAAACGCCGCACTACTTGCCTCCAGCCGAAGCCAGAAGTCAGCTGGCAATCCCAATCGCTGGACATCTCGCATGAACTCCTGGCGAATTCCGTGAGCTCCGTTTCCATCGAAAGCCAGCAGCATCAGATGCTGGAAAACCTGGAAGGGAAAAAACAGCTCGGGATGATTCTTGCCCGTAAACGAATCGGCGATCGGTGCCAGATCGGGGCGCGTTTCCCGGAGGACGCGTGTTCTCGGCGTCTCGCCTTCGAGGACGCGCTTCCGGGCCGCAGCGGCATCCGTCCGAAGGGCGATGCGCTCCTCGAGGGTCAGACTCCATGGCGCTCGCTTCTGTGGCTCCTGCCCGGGAGCGCTCGCGGCGAATAGCACGAGGATGACGGGAAGCAGGAGTCTTCTCATTCGTTCCTCCGTCCGGCCTTTGATTCGATGGATTCTATCTAAGGAGTGACGGAGGCGGGCAAAACATTACGACCGGAGGGCCTGATATGTGTCCAAATTAGTCTCTTATCCGTTCCTCTTGATTATGATGCGTCCGTGGAACAGGACCTTCAGCACACGATCGCTTTGCTCGAACGAACGCCTGCAGCGCTCGAGGCGTTGCTGCGCGGGCTGCCCGCGGACTGGACGTCGCATAATGAAGGGGAGAACAGCTGGAGCGTCTTTGACGTCATCGGGCATCTGATCCACGGCGAGCTGACGGATTGGATTCCGCGCGCGCAGAGGATTCTCGAATCCGGCGAGAGCCGCGCGTTCGATCCGTTCGATCGCGAGGCCCAGTTCCGCGACAGCGCGGGCAAATCGCTCGGGCAGCTGTTAGACGAATTCGCGCGATTACGCGCCGAAAGCCTCGTTACATTACGCGCGTGGGATCTGGGCGATGAAGATTTGGCGCGGCGCGGCCGCCATCCGGCTCTCGGTGTAGTGACGTTGTCGCAGCTGCTGGCCACATGGGTGGGACACGATCTGACGCATCTGCATCAAATCTCCAGAATTCTGGCCCATCAATACCGTGAGGAAGTCGGCCCCTGGAGCGCGTACCTCGGCGTGCTGCAATGCGCCGGGCACAGTCAATAGCGCTCGGGCAGGATGATCGGCAACAGGCTGACGCGGGAGAGCACTTTCGACAATCCGCGGAAGCGCGGGTCGTATTGTTGTAATTCCTCGTAAATCCGCTCGGCCGTCTCTGTGTCGTCGCGCCGCTGCGCGATCTCGGCACGCAGGTACAGCACGTAGGGCCGCAGCCACTCAGTCCCGGAGTCCATGTATTTCCCGGCACAATCGAGATGCGTCTCTGCCTGCGGGACGTCGTTCGACAGAAGGTGGGCGAAGGCGAGGTTCACATGGACGCCTGCGCGATCGCGGTTGGCGGCGAATCCAAGCGCCTCGAGCGACTCCAGACCGGCTCGTAAATGGGGGATGGCTTCGTTAGGCCGGCCGTGACCGAGCAGGGAATAGCCGAGGTTGTGCTCGATCATGGCCGCGGCCGCGGCGACGTCGTCCGCGGGCTCACAGAGGGCGATCTCTTCGCGGGCGCGCGCGGCGAAGCGGCGGGCGTCGTCGAATTGCCGCTCGGCCAATGCCAGGGCGCAGGCGAAATCGAACGACAGCGCGGCGTAATAATGCGTCCGCTCCAGGAACGGCAGCTGCTCGAACATGATGGCCAGGTATTTCGCCGCGACCGTCCGCTTGTTTTTCTCGTCGATCAGGTAATTGCCGTAATAGAACGCGCTGAGCCAGACGTTCAATGGATCGGCGCGGCTCATGACAAACTTCGGCAGCTCCTGAATGAGCGGCGACGGCTCGCCGTCGAAAATCGCCACGCAGGCCTGGTGAATGAGGGCGCGCGTTTTCTCCGCGTCCGACTTCGCGCGGCGCTCCGCTTTTTCGAACAGCACCCGCGCGCCGGCGAAATCGCCCTTGCGCATGGTGCCGAGACCCTGCTGGCGAAGCTCTTCGAATGTCGGGGAGGACATCGGGCGCGAATTATATGCGCCAAATAACTAAACGGGAAGATCGGCGTACAGCATGGAGAGATCGAGCGTGGGACCGGTGGCCAGGCTCACGCTGCCTTCGCTCGCTTCGAAATACTCCCACGTGCCGGAGGGCTTGCGGCGGAAGACTTCGATGCGCGGCTCCTGGCTGACGAGGACGTACTCCTGCAGCGAGGGGATGCGCTGGTAGTGCATCCACTTGTTCCCGCGGTCGCCGGTCTCCGTCGTGGAAGAAAGGACTTCGATGAGGAGCACGGGGTTGGTGATTGTGGTATGCGCGTCATCTTCCGCGTCATATTCGATCGGGCCGCAAACCATCGACAGGTCGGGATGGGTGGCGCGGCCGGTCGCAATGATGCGGACGCGCTGGCTTGATTCGAAGACGATGCAGCCTGATGCACGCGTTTGTTCCAGCGTGGCGGCGACATGTACAGCGAGCGCATTGTGCCGGGTCGTTCCGCCGGGCCTCGCCAGAATCTCGCCCGCATCGAACTCGTGCTTGATCTCGCTGTCTCGCTCGACCAAGAGGTAGTCAGCGAACGTGTAATCGTGATGCGGCGACATACCGCATGAGGATAAACCCTCTCCCCGCTTTCGCGGGGAGAGGGGCGAGAAACGCTAGTGGCTTGCCGACCGGCGCCGGTTGGAGACGGTGACGGTGGCGTGGTTCGAGTCGGTGCTGCCGCAGGTGTTGGTGAGGCGCACCCAGTAGCGGGTGGTGTGGGTCAGCACCGGCGTCGTGAAGGACGAGGAGTTCGTGCCGACGGGGTGCGAGGTGTCGTGCTGGTTGCCCTCGTACCACTGGTACGACACGCCCGAGCTCGAGGTGGAGACGGTGAGCGTCGCGGTCTGGCCGCTGAGGATGTGCTCGTTGTCGGGGTCCGCGGTGATGACCGGCGCGGTGTCGACGAGGATCTGGGCGACGTTCGAGTGCGTGCTGCTGGTGCAGGACGAGTCGACGACGCTGGTGACGCTCAGGGTGGTGTTGCTGTTGGTGACGAACGAGCGCGTGGCCGAGGTACCGGCCGTGGACTGCGTGAAGCCGTCCGACCAGGTCACGAAGAACGGCCCGGTGCCGGTGAGCGTGGCGGTGATGGACACCGGCACGCCGGCGCAGGCGTTGATCGGCGAGGGGAGCGTGGCCGTCGGACGCGGGCGGATCGGAACGGAGGCGTTGCCGGGTTGCGCGGTCGGGCACTGGCCGACCGGCGTGGCGGGCGTGGCGGTGAGACTCACGTTGCCGCTGGCGCCGGCGGAGTAGGTGATCGACGACGTTCCCTGACCCGAGGTGATGACGCCGTTAGTGATCGACCAGTTGTAGACGCCGGCCGGCGAGGCGGAAGCGTTGTTGCCGGTCGAATTCGCGCAGACGAATGCGGACGCGGTGACGACCGCGGCCGGCACCGAGGGACAGCTCACGGCGACGGACGCCGTGCCGGTGATCGACGCGTTGGCCATGTCGGTGGCGGTGATGGTCTGCGAGCCGTTCGTCGTCAGGGTGACGCTGAACGTGTGCGAGCCGGCATCGCCTCCGGTGAACGTGTAGTCGGACGGCAGCGTGCCTGCGGACGAGGACGTGAAGTGCACGGTGCCGGTGTAGCCGGGGACCGTGACATTCGACGCATCGAGCGCGGTGACGGTGACGTTGAACGGCACGCCGTTCGTCACGCTCGCGGGCGCGGTGACGCTGAAGTGCGTGGCCACCTGCGGCGCGGCGTTGACGGTCGTGTTCGCGGTACCGGTGATCGACGGCGTGACCGTGTCGGTGGCGGTGATCGACTGCGGGCCGTTCGTCGTGAGCGTCACGCTGAACGTATGCGAGCCTGCGTCGCCGCCGGTGAACGTGTAGTCAGACGGCAGCGTGCCGGCGGACGATGAGGTGAAGTGGACGGTGCCGGTGTAGCCGGTGACGGTCGCATTCGACGCATCGAGCGCCGTGACCGTGACG